>CAMCAZ010000019.1 GCA_945872795.1 Chryseobacterium gleum | reverse complement strand
TTCACCACCGCGCCGGTCTTCGCCGTCGTGGTCACCAGTTCGGTCTGCATGCAGAGGTAGGCGGGGATCTGGATCACATCACACACCTCGGCGATGGCCTTGGCCTGGCTCGGGTAGTGGATGTCCGTGAGCAGCGGGAAGCCGAACTGCTTCTTCACCTTCTCCAGCATCTTCAAGCCTTCCTCCAGACCGGGGCCCTGGTAGAAATCAACGCTGCTGCGGTTATCCTTGGTGAAGCTGCTTTTGTAGATCACGGGCACCCTCAGACGCTCGCTCACCTCGCGCAACTTCTCGGCGGTCCGCATCATGATGTCCTCGGTCTCGATCACGCAGGGGCCGCTGATGAGGAACAACTGATCTGCGCCGCAGGCGATATCTCCGACTTGAACGATCTTGCTCATGGTACCGCGCGTTCGCTGTGATGATTGAAGCGGCAAAGGTATCTCACGCACCCGAAGGGGCGCCCTCCACCTGCAATTCGAACAGCTGCTCACCCAGCAAATGGCCCTTGAGCACATCGCCGGCAGAAAGTTTCCCCACCCCGGCTGGTGTTCCGGTGAACAGCAGGTCGCCGGTCTCCAGCTTCATGTAGCGTTCCACATGAGCGATGAGGGTGTGCACATCAAAGAGCATCTCTCCGCTGTTGCCCTGCTGCACCACGATGCCGTTGCGCTCCAAGGAAAAATCGATGTGCTTCCCTTCGGGCAAGCTCACCACTTCGGCATAGGTGCCGGAAACGTAGGCCGAACCATCAAAGGCCTTGGCCTTTTCCCAGGGGAGGCCCTTCTCCTTCAGCTGCTGCTGCAGGTCGCGTGCGGTGAGGTCCAGGCCCAGCGTCACCCGCTCGGGCAGGGCTTTTCCGCCGCGGCGCGTGATAGTGTAGACCAGTTCCACCTCATGATGCACATCGTTGCTGAAGGCGGGCAGGCGGATCGGTCCTCCGGCGCGCACCAAGGCGCTGGGGGGTTTCAGGAAGATCACCGGCTCTTCCGGTATCTCGTTGCCCAGTTCACGGGCATGCGCTCCATAGTTGCGGCCGATGCAGACGATCTTCATGGTGTCAAACACTTAGGTCGGCCAAGGCACTGCGCATGATCATCAACGTGCTCCCGGGCAGCTCGGCCTTGGTCATCAGCCACTGCAGGTATCCGGGGTCGTTGCGCCCGATGTTCTCCAAGGTCCAGCCCTGGTATTTGCCGAAGGACAGGCAGACATTGCCCTGGTCGTCGAAGCGCAATTTGCCGGCCGCATCTGGACTGCGTTTGCGGTCGCCGCTCAGCTCGCCGAGGAATTCCACCGTGCCCTGCAGGGCTTCACCATAGCGGTCCAATTGGGCCAGCAGGACATCGGCCGTGGCCTCCACATCGGCCAAGGCATCGTGTGCCCCTGTGTGTTCTCGACCGCAGTAAAAGCGCAGGGCGGCGCTGAGGTCGCGGGGCTCCAATTGGTGATAGATGCGTTGCACGTCCACGATGCGCACACTCAGGTGGTCCCATGCCGTGCCCACGCGCCAGAGCTCTTCGGCCAGGAACGGAACATCAAAACGGAGCAGGTTGAAACCGGCGAGGTCGCATCCCTCCAGCTCGTTCAGGATGGTGGTGGCCACGGCCTCCAAGGGCGGTGCATCGGCCACATCGGCATCCGTGATGCCGTGCACGGCGGTCGCTTCAGCTGGAATGGGGATGCCCGGGGAGACCAAGGTCTGGTAACGCTCGCGCTGGCCATCGGGCATCAACCGCACGATGCCGATCTGCACGATCCGGTCCCTGCCGATACGGATCCCGGTGGTCTCCAGGTCGAAGAAGGCGAGGGGCCTTTCAAGAGATAATGACATGGAACAAAGTTGGCGAATAAAGAACCCCGGCACGGGGCCGGGGTTCCTCAAGTTCTCCACAGGGCAGGGACCTACCGCACCTTCAGGCGGGCGTACTGGAACTTGCCGTATTTGTCGGTGTTCTGGTAATCTCCCTGATAGCGGGCACCCTGAACCAGATTGTTCACGGCTTCCAGTTTCAGGAGGTTGGCGTCCTTGCCGCGTGCCTTGATGGCCTCCACCAGACGGGTGCGGGCATCCTCCATCCGCTGGCGGCTCAGGTTCTCGTTGGTGCCGAAGGACCTGGTGGGGACTTTCGAAGCGCTGGCTTCGATCACCACCCTGGCCTCGCCGTTCTTTTCGATCAGGCCCACCACCACGTCCACGAACTGTTTCCAGCGGGCACCGTTCTCGTCGATTTCCTTGGCGTTGTATGCAAAGAACTGGGTGAACTCATCGGCATAGCGGGCATCGGGAGCCACGTGGGTCGAGCCCTTTTCCTTCCGTTCGGCATCCGTCAGCGGCTTCGGGTCAGCAACGGCCACAACGGCCGTACCAGCCGCTCCGGCCACAGCGGCAGCACCAGACACAACGGCCGTACCAGCCGCTTCGGCCACCACCGGAATTCCTGTTTCCTTCTTGCCTGGAGGCGAACCCTTTGGAAGGTCAACAATACTGGCAGGACCGGCGAGGGACACGGGGTTGAGGTAGATCTCCTTGTTGATCTCCTGGTAGGAGCTTTCGCACTCCACGAAAATGTCCTCCGTATGCACGGTCGCATCGTTTACACGGTAATCCAGGTTGTATTCCTTACAGGGCGGAAGGATGGCCACATACACACCATCGCGCTGACGAGGCTTGTAGGTCTTCACTTCACCGCTGCTCTTGTCGGTCACATACAGTATGGTGGAGGGGGGGAGCGTTTCTCCTGGAGGGGGGATGATGAATCCCTTCAGCACGGTGAGTCCTTCGCTCTCAAGCTCGCTGGGCAGGTCCACGAAATAGATGTCCTTCTCGCCGTAGCCACTGATCTGGTCGGAGCTGAAATAACCGCGACGACCATCGGCCGTGGTGATGAAGAACACGTCATCATCCACCGTGTTCAGCGGGTATCCGAGGTTCTGCGGTAGTGACCACCTCCCGTCATCCTGCTGATCCGTGTAGAAAATATCGAAACCACCCATGGAGTTGTGCCCTTGGGAGCTGAAGTACAGGGTGCGTCCGTTGGGGTGGATGAAGACACCATCCTCGTCGTAGGCGGTGTTCACTTCGTTGCCCAAGTTCTGGGACTTGCTCCAGGTTCCATCGGGCAGGCGCACCACGCGGTAAGCATCACGGCCACCGAAGCCACCTTTCCGGTCGCTGATGAAGTAGAAGGTGTTGCCATCGGCAGAGAGCGCGCCGTGGGTCTCCCAGGCCTTGGTATTGATGTCGCTGCCCATCAGCACAGGATCGCTCCACAATTCCCCCACCAGTTTGCTCTCATAGAGATTGCCATCGCCACCATCTGAGCGATAAATGAAGAGGGTCTGTCCATCGGCAGCCACGTTCGCCGTAGCGAAGTGCCCGCCTTCAGAAGGATTGATGTTCAAGAGCTCCGGTGCCTGCCAGTTGCCCTCCCGGTCCTTGTAGCTGACGTAGATGTTCTCGTAGGGCAGTCCCGCGATGGGGTCGAGGATGCCCCGGTTGGAGCTGTCCGGGCGGATGCGTCGGGAAGTGAAGAACAGGGCGTTACCGTCCACCGAGAGCACCGGGCTGAAGTCCGGCAGTTCCTTGTTGATGACCGGGCCGACATTGGACACGGTATAATCCACCGGTGAGGCGTGCAGCGTGCGAGCGTTGGCGGTCTGTTCCATGCCTCGCTTCGCGGCCGGACGCAGCGCATGCTTTTCATCCACCTGATCCAGGAACTTCTGATAGAACTGGTCTGCCTTATCGAACTGATTGCTAAGGTGGTAAGCTCGTCCCAGGTAATAATCTACTTCAATGGGGGCGTTGCGTTCCTTGGAGTCGAAGGGGTCGTAGCCGGCGGTGTTGAAGCTGCCATAGCTGGCGGAAGATCGGGCCAGGGAGGCTTTCTCCAGATGGGTGAGCGCCTTGTCCTTCTGGTTGTAGGAGTGGAAAAAGGAGTACCCAAGCTTGTAGCTAAGGTTCGCGTTTTCCGGATCAGTGGTCAAAAGCTCACTCCAGATGTCAGCGGACTGGTTAAAGAGCTTCTCCTCCATCAGCTTGTTCCCCTCCTCGAATTTCCAGTTGAAGGAAGTGTTATCGCCTTGGGCCGAGGCGGAGAGGTAGCAAAAGGACAGGCCGATGAAGGCAAGGGCGGTGTAGCCGTTCTTCATGGGTGGATATGTTCAGGTGATGATGGGAACATTGGGCGGCTAAATGTAGGATTTTCCCGACGCGGGCTACGTCAATAGCTTTGGTCTGGGGACCATGCCTCGAGGATATCGGCCACGCGGCGGACGAATCGTCCTCCCAGCGCACCGTCCACCACGCGGTGATCGTAGGAGTGGGAGAGGAACATTTGATGACGGATGGCGATGACGTCGCCTTGCGGGGTTTCGATCACGGCCGGTTTCTTCCGGATCGCTCCCGTGGCCATGATGGCCACCTGGGGCTGATTGATCACCGGGGTGCCCAGCACGTTGCCGAAGGTGCCCACGTTGGTCACCGTGTAGGTCCCCCCGCTGATCTCGTCAGGCAGGAGCTTGCCCAGACGGGCCCGGTTGGCCAGGTCGTTCACCTTGCGGGCCATGCCCACCAAGTTCAGTTGGTCGGCGTTCTTGATCACCGGCACGATGAGGTTGCCGTTGGGCATCGCCGCGGCCATGCCGATGTTGATGTCGCGCTTCTTGATGATGGTGTATCCGTCCACCTGCACGTTCACCATGGGCATCTCCTTGATGGCCTGCACGATGGCCATGAGGAACACCGGGGTGAAGGTGAGCTTCTCGCCTTCACGCTGTTCGAATGCCTTCTTCACCCTTTCCCGCCATTGCCACAGGGCGGTCACATCGGCCTCCACGAAGCTGGTGACGTGCGGGCTCGTGCGCTTGCTCAGCACCATGTGATCCGCGATCAGCTTTCGCATGCGGTCCATCTCGATCAGTTCATCGCCCGATGCCGCGGTCAGGGCCGGTTTTGCCGAAGGTGTTTCAGGTGGCGCAGATGGCGCAGCAGCCACCGGAGCGGTCGGTGCGGCAGTGGGAGCAGCCACGGGCGAAGCGCTGGCCGCCGCACTGCGATTGGGAAGATAGTCGAGGACGTCCTTCTTGGTGACGCGGCCGCCCTGTCCGGATCCGGCGAGCGTTTCGAGCTCCTGCAACGAGATGCCTTCGCTTTGGGCGATGTTGCGCACCAAGGGAGAATAGAACTTGCCGCTGGGGCCCACCCGCTCCACCGGGCCGGCCGCCACCGAGGTGGGTGCTGCATGCGCGGCGTGACCGTTAGTGGCCTGGGTGGGAGCCGCAACAGGCGCGGCGGCCACGGGAACTGCTGCGGGCGCGGCGGCACCGGCCGCGCTGCCCACCTGTGCGATAGGTTGTCCCACTTTCACCACGTCCCCCTCGTTCACCAAACGCTTCAGCAGGATGCCGGCCTCCGGTGCAGGGACCTCGCTGTCCACCTTGTCCGTGGCGATCTCCACGATGGGCTCATCGGCCTCCACGCGGTCCCCTTCGTTCTTCAACCACTTGATGATGGTGGCCTCGGCCACGCTCTCGCCCATCTTGGGCAACAGGATCTCGATCTGCGACATGTTCACAAGCACCCATGCAGGGCACCCGCCAAAGGTAATGATGCCTAACTAGTTGACGCAGACCGAACGCTCCCCAACGAACGGAAGCCCCGCAACAGCACCCCGAGGTCATTGCTCAGGCAGTGGTCCTTGGCGTAGAGGATGTTCACGCGATCGATCATGCGCTGGGTGGGGACAGGTCGCCAAGCATCCATGGGGCCGAGCACTGCTGGGGGCAGAGCGGGGAGTTTCACATCAGATGGCAGCGGGGACTGGTAGCCCACCCAGGTGCGGTTTCCCCATAGGACCTGCCAGGCATTGCTCAAGGCCCCCAAGGGTTCGCGGATGAAGATGGCCAGCACCGGGAAGAGCAGGAACAACAGGGCCGAGGTGAGCACATCCATGATGCGCTTGCTGCGCCGTGCCGCAGGATCGTGGATGGCGTGTTCCTGCAGGATGAAGAGGTCCTGGAGGCTTTCTATGCTGCTGGGTCCGATGATGAACTCGCGTGCCGGCTGGGCGATCTTGAACTCGGCGCCCCCGTCGCGCAGCTGCTCCATCCGCTCGATGATGGTGCCCCAGGGCATGTCCTTGGCACAGAACACCACCTCCCCGATGCGCTCGCGGGTGATGGAACGTGCCAGCTTGGACGGTTCGGCCTCGGGGCTGCCGGGTTGCACGGTGATGGTGCGGCCCAACCCGAAGTGCGTCTGCCACAACAGTGCCAGGGCATGGTGGCTCTCCTCCGCGGATCCGATGGCCAGGACCCGTTCGCGTTCCTTTCGCCGCAGGCCGTGACCCCTGACCCGCAACAGGTGGAGGATCACCCGTGTGGATATCGCCCCCATGGCCCCGTAGAAGCAGAGCAGGGCAAGGTCCGCCAATTCATCCCACCCGCTCCAGCCGGCCAGACCGACAAGGCCGGTAAGGGCGACCAGTGCAGTGAGGGCCAGCAAAGGGGGGGCAAAGCGCAAGGGTCTGTCATACGCGCCGAAAAGGGCCATCCAACCCAGCACGGTGGCACCGATCGCGAGGTCGGCACCCAGCTCCTGGATGATGGGCCAACGCTGAGGGACCACGGGGGACAAGGCGAGGATCAGGATCACCAACAACAGGTCCAGCACAGGCAGCAGGGCACGGCTCAGGAAGCGTGCGGCGATGGCCGCGGCGGCGCTCAGGTAGATGCTGCCGGTGATGAGCAGGGGGAAGATCCCCGCATGGCGCCGCGTGAAGTGCTTCTGCGCGAAGATGGCCATCGCGTTGTAGAACACGAACACGTAGTTCACGCTGCTCTTCTTGGTGCTCTCACCCTTGTAGTGGATGATGCGCGCATCCGGGAAGTACCAGTTCTCATAGCCCCCCAGCGTGATCCGGTAGCTCAGGTCGATGTCCTCCCCGTACATGAAGAAGCTCTCGTCCAGCAGGCCCACCTCATCGAGGGTCTTCCTGCGCAGGAACATGCAGGCGCCCGAGAGGATCTCGATGGGCGCGGCCTCGTTCTCGGGCAGGTGGCCCAGGTGGTAACGGCCAAATACGCGGCTGCGCGGGAAGAAGCGCGTGAGCCCGATGATCTTGAAGAAGGCCACCTGGGGGGTGGGCAAGCCGCGCTTGGATTCCGGCAGGAAACGTCCCGTGCCATCGATCATCTTCACACCCAGACCGCCGACCTTCGGGTGGGCATCCATGAAGGCGACCACCTTGCGGAACACGTCCTCGCCCACCACGGTGTCCGGGTTCAGCAGCAGCACATGGTCGCCCTTGGCGATGCGGATGGCCTGGTTGTTCGCCCGGGAGAAGCCCACGTTCTCCTGGTTGGCGATCAGCTTCACCTGCGGGAATTTCTCCCGCACCATCTCCACGCTGCCGTCCGTACTGAGGTTGTCCACCACGAACACCTCACCCTCCAAACTCTCCAGCGCCGTGAACACCGTGCGCAGGCACTGTTCCAGATAGGCCCGGACGTTGTAGTTGACGATGATGACGGAGAGCTTCATTTGAAGGGCCCGGTGCAACGCACCAGTAGGAAGGACCTTGGGAACGATCCCAGGGTCTCCGCGCGTCCGGGAACACACAGCACGCAAGGCCACCTCGAAGGGTCCGGTCGTTGGGTCATCGTTTCAGATGGTGCTCATAGGGTTTGCGATCGGCAATACTACGGCCCAGCGTCAATTCATCGGCCTGGTCCAGGTCGGTGCCCACGCTGATGCCGCGGGCGATGGTGGTGACCAGCACGGCGGCTTCACCCAGTCTGCGGTTGAGGTAAAAGCTGGTGGTGTCACCCTCCAACGTCCCGCCCAGGGCCAGCACCACTTCGCGCAGGCCGCCCTGCTGCACGCGGTCGAAGAGCTCGCGGGTATGCAGGTCGTCCGGCCCGATGCCTTCCATGGGGTTGATCACGCCGCCGAGCACATGGTACAGGCCCCTGAACTGGCGGGTGTTCTCGATGGCGATCACATCGCGGATATCCTCCACCACGCAGATCAGCCCGGCATCGCGGCCGGTATCGCGGCAGATGGCGCAGCGGGCCTCGTCGCTGATGTTGCAGCACACCTCACAGTAGCGCACGTCCTCGCGCATCCGGCGGATGGCCTCGCTGAAGCGCGCCACCTCCTGCGGTTCACGGCGCAACAGGTCCAAGGCCAGACGCATGGCCGTGCGACGCCCGATGCCCGGCAGAGTGGCCAACTGGTCCACGGCATTCTCCAGCAGAACGGACGAAAGGCTCATGGGTGCAAAGCTATCCCGTGCAACGCTGTGTCTGCCTCACATCAACAAACCGTTCTGGGGAACGAGCGGGGCTGGGACATCCGCATCGCCGATGGTCTCCTTCAGGTCGATCTCGATGGTGGTACAGATGGCATCCAAGGCCACATCGGTGTGCCAATTGGCGAAGGGCACGGACAGCACCTTGCCGAAGATGTAGATCTGGAAGAATGTCCAGCCGACCACCACGGTGACCGGCAGTACCAGCCAGGCCAGACCCTGTGCCGCAAAATGGCTGATCGTCCCGAAAGGCAGGAAAAGGATGAAGAGGTTCAGGAAGGCCATGGTATAGTAGTCGTATGGACGGGGCAGGGGAGTGGAGCGGATGCGCTCGGCCATGCCCTGCAGGTCGGTCAGGCGGCAGAGGGTATCGCTCACCTGTGCGAACAGGATGCTGTCCATGATGCCGTCGCTGTGCAGGGAGCGCAGGCCGCGACCCTGGGTCATGCTCAGTTGGGTCACCCGGTTGCTTCCCTGCATGATGAGGGCATGGGTGGCCGGGTGGAGGTGCCGGGCCACGCTCCGGGTCCAGGCCTCATCGTCCGTAATGCCGCGCAGTTGCAGGCGGAGCGCATTGACCCAGGCCAGTTGGGTGCGGACCAGGGTGTGCATGGCCTCGCGCAGGCCCGGCGGAACGGTGCGGGGGTCGGAGAGCGTAAGGATCTGTCGTGTGAGGGTGCGACTTTCGTTCACCACGCCTCCCCAGATCTTGCGCGCCTCCCACCACCGGTCATAGGCCGATGCGTTCCGGAAGCCGAGGATGATGGCCACCGCCGTGCCCAGGATCGCCACCAGTGGCAGCGGCACCTCCACCCTGTACCCGATGGGATGTTCGACGAAGAACCACGCACCGCTGGCACAGGTGGCACTGAACAGGATGTTCTTCCAGGAATACCGAATGGCCGTGTAGGGGCGCAGGTATGTTCGGGTGATCATGTGCAGCTGGATCGCTAAAGGTCGGCGGCCGAAGATCGCACTCATTTGCCCAACGGGTCCTGACCAGCCGAATGGCACGGTCATGCAGTGCGTTCGTCCGGGACCAGGGCACCACTGGAGCATTCACGAGATGGGAAGGGGCCTTCCTGATCCGGCATGACTTGTGCCGGGAGGCACTGCCCGATCTACCTTTCCACCCTAAATCGACCTCTACATGTTCCTTCGTTCCGCATGCTCTGCATTGCTCCTGGTGGCCGCAGCCACCCTCACGGCCCAGAACTGGGACCCCAGCGTCTATCGCATGGGCGACCTCTATCCCGGATACGTCATCGACGCCTCCGGCACCCGGACCGATGGATACATCAAGCTGCAGGACCGCTACTCCATGCAGAACGATGTGCAGTTCTTCGCCAACCAGGAGGACAAGAAGAGCAAGATGAAGTACAAGACCTCCGACCTAAAGGAGTACAAGGTGGCCGACAAGGTGTACCACTGCATCAACTACTCCGGCGGCCTTTCGGGTTCCGCCATCCGCGCCAACCTGGTGGTGGCCGAGGGTTGCATCACGCAGTACGTGTGGTACAACAAGGCGGAGAACTTCGCCCTGATCCAGAAAGGTGCCAACGAGACCGAGGAGGCCTACATGGAGCGCCTCTATCCTTCCGTGATGGTGTTCATGAAGCCCGGTGACGAGAAGCCTCGTTCGCTCGACTACTTCGGCCTGAAGTTCGCCACCAAGATGAGCGAGTACGTGGCCGAGAACAAGGAACTGGCGGCCAAGGTGCTGGCCAAGGAGGACGGTTACGGCATGCTCCGGATCATGGAGATCATCCAGGAGTACAACGCGGCCTGCACCCCCAAGTAGTCCCTTCCATGATCGTTCGCCTGCTGCTGGCCTTGGCCATGTTGTCCTGCACGCCCGTGCTGGCCCAGGAACCCGTCTATCGCTGGGGCCCTCCCGCCACCAACGACTTCCCCGAACGCCGCATCGAGCGCCTGCTGGCGCTGGGTGACCAGGGCTTCGTGCTGCTGCGCGCCAGTGAGGACGCCACCACCGTGAAGCATTACTGGCTGGAGCGTTATTCCAGCGCGCTGGAGTTCAAGGGCAGTACGGAAGTGCCCTTCAATGTGGGCGTGATGGGCGATGCCCAGTTCCTGGATGAGGTGACGGTGGTGAACGGCACCATCTACGCCTTTGTGTCACACTGGAACAAGGCCGCCGGCAAACATGCCCTGCTGGTGAAGGAGCTGGGGCTGGATGGCAAGCTCACCGATATCGCCGAACTGGACATGATCCAGGCCGAGAAGATGGGCAACCGGGGAACATACCGGCGGGCCATTTCGGACAATGGGACCAAGCTGATGGTGCTCTCCGAACTGCCTTTCGTGAAAGGCACCAAGGAGAAGATCCGCCTGACCTGTTTCGCACTGCCCACCATGGAACGCCTGTGGAGCCATGAGCAGGAACTGGAGTTCGAGGCCGACAAGGGTGCCGCGCAGGAGGTGGCCGTGGATGATGTGGGCCGGGCCTACCTCTACAAGAAGAGCTGGCAGAAGCCCGTGTGGGTGTATCGCCTGTACGGCTACGATGGCAAGGGCAACTGGAAGACCCACCCGGTTTCCGGTCCCGAAGGCATGGAACTGGAGGATGTCCACCTGGGCTTCGATGCGGACAATGCCTGCGTGGTATACGCCACTTACACCACCAAGCCGAGTGCCTACAGCAAGGAGCTCCACGGGTCATGGTACGCCCGTTTCGGGTACGGACTGGACCTGGAGACCTCGCGTATGCAGCCCTGGCCGGTGGACATGGTCGCCCACTTCAGCGGTGTGGCCAATGCGGGCAACATTGACAAGGCCAAGTTGGATGACTTCGGGGTCAAGGACGTGTTGCATCGCTCCGACGGCCTTCTGTTGGTGCTGATGGAGCAGGTGAAGACAGAGAGCAAGGCCATCGCGGGTTCCTCGCCCATGCAGTTCAGCTATTCTTGGAACTACGGCGACGTGCTGGTGCTTTGCCTGGACCCGAAAAGCGGTGATCCGGTGTGGTGGCAGACCATCGACAAACGCCAGGAGGTGCGCAGCACCCGCTCGGTGGATGAATACGGGTCATTCGTGTACCACCTGCGCAACGACCGGCTCTACATCCTGTGGAACAACACGGAACTGTCGGTTCCCTCGATCCCACCGGCCAACTGGACGGAGCCCGATGGCACGCGCTACGTGAAGCACAAGGCCTTCGATCCGGCCACCATGCACGGCACCTTCCTGCACGTCATCGAGCCGGACGGCAAGCTGGCCTACATCGACCGCACCTACGGACTGCCCCTGTTCAACCTTCACCAGGGCGCCGTGTTCGAGATGAGCCTTTCGCCGCAGTTCTTCTTCGAACTGAACGGCGATCTGGTGGTGCTGGCCACCATGCACAACGGTGGCAAACGTTACCGCTTCGGGTTCATCGGACTGTAGACCTGTTCACGCGAGGTGCTTTCGAACGTGCCGGAAGCATCAGGAATGCTGTCGTGCCGTGCACGGTCGATCAGGGATGTGCCGGTCACCGCGATGGATCAAGATCGTGCAGTCTCTCCGGGAGAAGGATCGCTGACCGTTCCATCCATCACCACTTCTTCGCGATCTTCCCGGCAACTGACATCTGATGCCGGAGAACTCTTTCAACCCGGCCGTCATCGGATGACAGCATGCACTTTCTTCGCTGCATGAGCCCCGTCCTGTTGCTTTCCATCGTCTCCGGGTATTTCCTGCTCCTCCTGGGCATCGCTTGGTGGACCAGTCGTGGGGCCGGTGAGCATGCCTTCTACAGCGGCGAGCGCAAGAGCCTTTGGTGGGTGGTGGCCTTCGGCATGATCGGCACCAGCCTCAGCGGGGTCACCTTCATCAGCGTACCCGGCATGGTGCAGGCCAAGGGCTGGAGCTATTTCCAGCTGGTGCTTGGCTTTGCCATCGGCTACTGGATCGTCGCCGGCATCCTGCTGCCCCTCTATTACCGCATGGGCCTTACCAGCATCTATGGCTATCTGCGCGAGCGCTTCGGTATGACGAGCTACCGCACGGGGGCCTCCTTCTTCATCCTCAGCCGCCTGGCCGGGGCCACCATCCGGATCTTTGTAGTGCTGAACGTCATCCAGCTCTTCGTGCTCGATGCGATGGGTGTTCCCTTCGCTGTCACGGCTTTTGTGGTGATGCTGATGATCGTGCTCTACACCTTGAAAGGAGGGGTGAAGACCATTGTCTGGACCGATACCCTGCAGACCCTGTTCATGATCGGGGCCTTGATCGGGACCATCGTCTACATCATCCAAGCACCTGGCATGGGTGACTGGTCGACCATGCTCGCGCAGAGCGGGATGACGCGTGTACTGGACACTGATTGGCGCAGCGATGGGTTCTTCCTGAAGCAGGTGTTGGCCGGTATGTTCATCACCATCGCCATGACCGGTCTGGACCAGGAGATGATGCAGAAGAACCTGAGCGTGGCCACGGTGGGCGGCGCCAAGAAGAACATGCGTTCCTTCAGTGTGATCCTGCTCGGGGCCAATCTCTTGTTCCTGTTGCTCGGTGCGCTGCTCTATCTCTACGCTGGTCAGCAAGGGATCGAACTGCCCCAACGGTCGGACGACGTGTTCCCCACACTGGCGCTCCAGCACTTCCCGCCCTGGCTGGGCCTGTTCTTCATCATCGGCCTCATCAGCGCACTCTTCCCCAGTGCGGACGGTGCCCTGACCGCGCTCACGGCCAGCACCTGCATCGATCTGATCGGCATCAGGGACCGTGGCTGGGACGAGGCCCGGCAGAAGCAGGTGAGACAGTGGGTCCACCTCGCCATGGCAGCGCTGTTCCTGTTGTTCATCCTCTACTTCCATTGGCTGGCAACCCCCACGGTGATCAAGACACTCTTCGATATCGCTGGATTCACCTATGGACCCTTGTTGGGGCTGTTCGCCTACGGCCTGTTCTTCAAGGGGCGGCCCGTGGAGCGCTGGGTGCCGCTGGTCTGCATCGCCGCGCCGCTCATCACCTATGGCATCCGGGCCAATTCAGAGGCCCTGCTCTTCGGATACAAGATGGGCTTCGAGGTGCTGCTGGTGGTGGCCGGGTTGACCATGGTGGGACTGCGTCTCATTGACCAGCGCCGGATCGACGATCAGGGCTCGACCCAACCCCAGCGCTAAGGATCCCGTGTATGGGTATGGATGGAATGAACCATCCGCCTAATCCACATGCCCATGTCCACTGCTCGGATCCTACTGGCGACCATGCTCTCGGTCGCGCTCTTCGTCGGTTGTAAGAAGGATGATGACGAGGCTGCCACGCCCAGCGTACCCGTCACGCCGACCACGAACGCGATGCTGGCCCTCTTCGATCAGCATGTGGAGGATGCTACACAGCTGTTCACGGTGAACGCCGGTACCGGTGGAGCGGTCATTGGGCAGGACGGTGTGACCATGTTCTTCCCGCCCAACGCGTTCCGCACGCTGGCCGGTGCTGTCGTGACCGGTCCGGTACAGGTGGAACTGGTGGAGGCGCTCACCTTGGGCGATATGCTCTGGCTGAACAAGCGGACCTTGGGCAACGACAACGGACAGCTGCGCCCCTTGGTCAGCGGTGGGCAGTACTTCCTGAACGTGACCCAGGGCGGCCAACAGCTGCGCTTGGCGGAGAATGCGGGCTATGTGAACGTGCCTGCCCCCAATGGCATTGACCCCAACATGCAGCTGTTCACCGGCACTGTGGACGGCAATGGCATCATCACCTGGGACCCCTTCGGGAACGCGGGTGGCTTTGGTCAGGATTCACTCAGCTACAACTTCCCCAATGATTCGCTGGGCTGGATCAACTGCGACTACTTCATGGACCAGTCGCCGATCACCGGCCTGCAGGCAGTTTGTCCGGAAGGTCACAATGATGGCAACACCTTGGTCTGGCTGGTCTTCCCGGACATGAACAGCCTCACCACGATGTACGCATCGGGTACGAACATTTTTGCAACCGGGGGAAGCTATCAGGTACCAGTGGGTATCAACGTGCAGATCGTCGCGCTATCGAACCTCGGTGGAAGCTATTCCTGGGCCACTGTGACCACCACGGTGACAGCCGGACTGAGCGTGGACCTGAGCTTCTCGCCCACCACGCTAGAGGAGTTCCAGCAATTCGCTGAAGGGCTCTGATGCGTTGGGTCCAGAACGACGAACGCCCCGGGGTCTCCGGGGCGTTCGTCGTTCAGAGGCTATGGCTATGAATCCTGCCGCTGCCAGTTGCGCTCGATCACCTCCAAGAGCTCGTCGTGGATGGCGCTGTTGCTGGCCACGATCTCCTCATCGAACACCGGGTCCTTGCTGGGCAGGAAGCCGCTGACCTTGCCGCCGGCCTCACGGACCAGCAGCACCCCGGCCGCCACATCCCAGCTGTTCAGGCCATATTCGTAGAAGGCCTCGAAGCGCCCGCAGGCCACGTAGGCCAGGTCGGCCGCAGCGCTCCCCAGGCGACGGATGCCGCGGGTGCGGTGCATCAGTTCGCGCAGCAGGTCCATGTACTCGGCCTCGTAGCCGAAATCGTCATACGGGAAGCCGGTGGCCAGCAGGCTCTCCTGCAGTTCCTTGCGGGCCGAGACGCGGATGGGCCTGCCGTTGAGGTAGGCGCCGCCGCCCTTCCAGGCCGTGAAGCGTTCATCGCGGGTCACCTCGTGCACCACGCCCAGCAAAGGTTCGGTGCCATCGACCAAGGCGATGCTGATGCAGTAGCACGGCACGCCATGCACGAAGTTGGTGGTGCCGTCCAGCGGGTCGATGATCCAGTTGAGGCCCACGCCCTGTTCGCCGCTGCCTTCCTCGGCGATGAAGCCCGCGTTGGGCAACAGCTTCTCCAAGGCCTCCACGATGCGGTCCTCCGCGGTGTGGTCCACGTGCGTCACCAGGTTGTTGGCGCTCTTGGTGTTCACCTCAGCCTCGGTGAACTTGGGTGCCTCTTCACGGATGAAGGCGGCGATGTCGACGCAGATCGCTTCGACCTGTTTAGTGAGTTGTTCCAGTTCCATGGGATGGGGTCTTGGTCTTGCGCAGCCAGAGCATGCCGCCGATGCCGGCGATCATCAACAGCGTCGCGATGATCTCGGCCTGGGTGATGGTGCCCAGCACCTGCACGTTCACGCGGATCTTCTCGATGAAGAAGCGCTCCAGGCCGTTGAGGAAGAGATAGAGGAAGAAGATCATGCCCGCCGGCTGGAGGCGTTTGCGCAGCGACCACAGGAGGAAGAAGAAGCCCACGCTCACGATGATCTCATAGAGCGGCGTGGGGAACACGGTCTCGGGCAGCACCATGCAGTAGCCGTCGAAGCAGGGCCGGCCGTCGGTGAGCGGAATGCCCACGCTGTTCACGTTGTTCGGGTAGTCATACTGCCAGAACCACTTCGGACCGGGGCCCAAGAGGGTGGTGTTCACGATGCCCCAGTCACCATCACCGCTCACCTGGCAGCCCATGCGGCCAATGCCGTAGGCCAGCATCACGCCGGGGGCCGCACTGTCTGCGCCCTGCCACACGGGGATGTCATGCTGCTTGAAATAGCGGATGACCATGAAGCCCGCCACGATGAGCCCGCCGTACATGGTGAGGCCGCTGAAGATCATGTCGCCGCTGGGGTTCTGCACGAAGCGCAGGAACTCGTCCGGGTTCTCCAGCCAATGGAAGAGCTTGGCGCCGATGATGCCCCAGAGCGCGGCGCGCAGGGTGATGTTGTTCGCATGGTCGCTGGGGAGCATGCGCACTTCCTCGGTGCGTGGCTTGGCCAGCTTCGCCTTGTCCTTCTCGCGCCATCGCTGCCAGGCCATCAGCGCACCACCGATGAGACCACCGATGAAGGAACCCGTGCCACTGAGCAGGAAGGCCTGTGGGTCCGACGTGGCCTCGGTGAAATTGAAGAGCAGGTAAAAGGCCTTGAATCCGAGCAGAAATCCGATGAGGCCGTTGATGATCAGCTCGGTGGGCGTGGCGGGCAGGCCCACGGTGACCTTGCGGACGGAGGACTGCAGCAGGCCGGTACGCTCGCGCCGGCGCAGCTCCAGGCTCAGGGTCCAGCTGGCAAAGACGAAGGCCACGGCCACGAAGAAGCCGAAGCTGTTCATGAACTTCAGGAACGGAACGTCCAGTCCGGTGAGGTCGAGGAGGGCGTGGTAGAGCGTGGGGTACATGGATCAGCCGGCAATAGGTAAGCTCGCTACAGGGCGCCCGTAGCGTCGACCCTCAGGGTCGACTGATGATAGGTTCCGATGGACCACGGATCCCGTGATCTGTCCGTCGCCGTTGATCTTATCCAGCGCCACTGGGACCACTGTGTTGACCAAGGAGGCATCGTAAGGAAGCGATACGCGGAGGTAGTTGTCGGTATAGCCTTCGATGCGATCGGATGGTCGGTCGGTATGTTGATCAGGGGATGAATTGGCTGCCTCCGACCGTTCGCCGTGTTCGAACAACACCGGTCGTGTGCTGCCCAGATGCCGTTCGTAGAAGGCGCGCTGCAACTTGCTGCTGAGGATGCGCAGTTGTTTGGTGCGTTCGCGGCGCACCTCCATCGGGACAGCCTCGTCCATGCGCACGGCGGTGGTGTTGGCGCGCTCGCTGTAGGTGAACACGTGCAGGTAGTCCACCGGGATGCTGCGCAGGAAAGCGTGGGTCCTCCGGAACTCCTCCTCGGTCTCACCCGGCGTGCCGGTGATCACATCCACACCGATGCAGGCGTGCGGCATCCGTTCCTTGATGCGGTGCACGCGTTCGGCGTACAGCGCGGTATCGTAGCGACGTCGCATGCGTTCCAGGATCACATCACTGCCGCTTTGCACCGGCATATGGAAGTGCGGTGCGAAACGCTGGCTGTTGGCCACGAAGTCGATGATCCCGTCGTGGCACAGGTTGGGCTCGATGCTGCTGATCCGGAATCGATCGATGCCCTCCACCTCGTCGAGGGCCTGGATCAGGCCGAGGAAGTCTTCCTTCCCCAGGGTCGACGACCCTGGGGAGGTCGACTTCCCGAAATCCCCGGTGTTCACGCCCGTGAGCACGATCTCCTTCACCCCGCTTGCCGCGATGTTCCGGGCCTGTGCCACCGTCTCCGCGATGGTGGCGCTACGGCTGCGGCCACGGGCGAGGGGAATGGTGCAGAAGGAGCAGAAGTAGTCGCAGCCGTCCTGCACTTTCAGGAAGGTACGCGTGCGGTCGTTGGCGTTGTAGCTGGGGATGAAGCGTTTGACGTCCTTGATGGGGGAGAATATCGCTTCGCTTTGCTCGCGATGACCGGCTTCGGCTGATGCCAGTTTCCGGTCCACATGCGATGCCAGGTCGAACTTCTCGTTGGCACCCAGCACCAGGTCCACGCCAGGGATGGCGGCGATCTCCTCGGGCTTCAGCTGTGCGTAGCAGCCCACCACGGCGATGAAGGCCTCCGGGTTGATGGCCTGGAAACGGCGCACATGACGGCGGCATTCCTTGTCCGCGTTCTCGGTGACGCTACAGGTGTTCAGAACGAAGACATCGGGTCGTTCCTCCTGCCTCACCTTGGCATAACCGGCCTCCTCCAGCGAACGGGCCAGGGTGCTGGTCTCGCTGAAGTTGAGCTTGCAGCCCAGGGTGTGGAAGGCGACGGTACGGGGGGAGCTCATGGGTCCAGCGGCTCATGTGGGCATGTGCACACGGACACACGGGCCAGCACGGCTTGGCGGCTCAAAGGTACCCAAGGGCCTGTGAACATCTAATTCGCGGAAGTTCAGGTACTTTTAGACATCCTATCCGTTCCTTGTGCGTCTATTCCAAGGAGGCCATGAACACATCCGCCTACTTCAACCCGCCGGTGATCACCGAGCCGAGCGTGCTGGTGGCGGAGTTCAGTACGGGGGTGGATGAAGCACGAGATTCAGCATTGAGCGTGTACCCGAACCCCGCAACAGCCAGCATTGCTGTGGTGGGAGAGGACCATGCCAGCGTGCGCATCATATCCTTGGAAGGAAGGGTGCTGCACCAAGAACGTGTCGAAGCGGCGCCGCATCGGATGGATGTACACTTCCTTGCTGCGGGTACTTACTTCATGGAATGCCTCCACTCCAATGGCCAACGCGCCGTTACCCGATTCACCAAACACTGAGCGCATGCGGATCAGCCACGCTGCCATTTGCCTGCTTGCATGCTACCAACCGGTGCACGCCATCACCATCGAGCTGATCTCCTATGGCATGCCCAGTTGTGTGGCGCCGGATGGTTATCTGAACGTGATGGTGACCGGTGGCACACCACCTTACACCTATTCGTGGGATAACGGTGCGACGACGCAGAACATCTCCGGCTTGGCACCTGGCTACTACGAGTTGACCGTGATGGATGCCGTCTTCGCCACGGCCACGCAAGGCTGGAACCTGAACGTGGTGCCGCTCTATTCCCCGCCAAGCGCGCAGGATGGGCACTCCAGCTGCATCGGGTCCATGAGCGGCCGTGTGCAGGTGATCGAGTTCGGGATCAACGGCACGCCGCCCTACAGCTACTCGCCGCTGCCCAGCGGATCCGATCCGCAAGGCGATCCTTATTTCGAGGTATCCGGCGTTTCGCCGGGAGATCCGGTGCAGATCCAAGTTACGGATGCCTTCGGCTGCACGGGCATCCTCACCCAATACCTCATGGCGCCGCAGCTCTTCGGTGGCCCGCAAATGACCGTGAGCAGTGTGCAGGGCTCGTGTTCCACCGGCGCAGGAGGTACAGCGGTCATCGGAAATGTCTACGATGGCGGCTATTTCGGAGGTCCCGACTACGCGTTGCTCGATGCGTCCGAGAATTATGTGTCAGGAGGCGTCAACGCGGCGAACACCATCAACTTCAATGGTCTCCCACCCGGCGATTACCACATGGTGCGCGATTGGGATCCGAGCGGGGTGTATATGGCCTACAACTGCGACGGCAATCCATACGACCGCATTGAGTTCACCATACCGGACCTCGGGCCGGACTGCGGCGCGGTGAGCGGCACCACGTACATCGACTTCGATGGCGATTGCACCCAGGACGCGAACGACCTGCCGGTGCCCTACCAAGTGCTGGCCATCGACCCCGGCCCGCAGTACACGATCACCGGCGGGGATGGTTCCTACTCCATCGATCTGGTGGATGGCAGTTACACCCTGGCGCAGACCGATCCTACGCTCGTGCAGCTCTGCCCGGCCAGTGATCCGGTACCCTTCACGATCGCCTCCAACCAGATCGCGATCCACTTCGCCAGCAGCAGCAGCGTTCCCTTGGACGTCGCGGCCGACTTGGAGTCCGGTGCCATGCGACCGGGGTTCTACGGCACTTATTGGGGCCAAGTGCGCAACCTCTCGCCGCAGCTCACCGGCGCGGTAACAGCAACGATTGCGCTGGATCCCGTGCTCGTGTATCAAAGTGCCTGGCCTGTTCCATCCTCAGTCGTCGGGAACACCCTGACCTGGAACCTGCCCGCGTTGGCGCCGCTCAGCGGTTACAGTTTCTCTGTGCAGGTGCTCGTGCCGGCAGGTACAACGATCGGTACGCCGCTGTCAACCACCTTGAATGCAAGTTGTGTGGCGATGGAAGGCGATCTGGCCAACAACACGGCTGCCGTAGCGCTGCTGGTAACAGGCAGCTATGACCCCAACGACAAGGTGGGCACGGCCGATGCAAGCGGGAGCACCTCCCAGTTCTTCATTGATCAGGATGAGTGGATCGATTACGTAGTGCGCTTCCAGAACACCGGCACCGACACGGCGTTCACCGTAGTGATCACGGACACGTTGGCTGCGGAGCTGGACATGGCCAGCTTCCAGCAAGGCCTGGCCTCGCATGCATTCGAGGTGGAGTTCAAGCCTGGCCGGGTGGTGGAGTGGACCTTCGCAGACATCCTGCTACCGGACAGCAACGTGAACGAGCCTGCGAGCCACGGGCTGGTGAAGTTGAGGATCAAGCCCGTGCAGCCGGTGCTGGCCGGTTCGGTGATCGAGAACGTGGCGAACATCTACTTCGACTTCAACGATCCTGTGATCACCGACCCGAGCATGCTGGTGGCGGAGTTCAGTACGGGGGGGGGTGAAGCGGCGGATGGTCGGATCAACGTGCATCCGAACCCAACGAGCGACCAGGTGAGGATAACGGTTCCTTCTGACGCGACCCGCACCTACCGCGTGTTCGGTGCCGATGGCCGTGATGTTCAACCACCTGGTGTGTGGAGCGACGATCTCCTCCTATTGGATGCCGCGCACCTGGCCCCTGGCTTCTATCTGATCCACTTCGGCAAGCACACAGCCCGCTTCCTCAAGCATTGAGCCGGATCGTCCGCTTACGCTCGAACAACCATCATTACCCACCCCGATGATCGTACGTATGCTCCTGTTGTCCGCCCTGCTCGTCCCTACTTCGACCTATGCTGTGCAGGTGTACGTTACCGTGTACTCCGCTGACTGCAGTTCCGGGAATGGCTATGCAACGGCTGTCGGGATCAACGGCACGCCGCCCTATTCCTTCGCATGGAGCGATGGTAGCACCGGACCCGAAGCTTCATTACCACCGGGCAGCTACACCGTGACGGTGACCGACAATAGCGGCGCCACGAACACCTCCGATACCTTCACCATCTCTCCCGGTTCACCACCGCTCACAGACGCCGGTCTGTTGAACAACATCTTCTTCAGTGGGCTGGAGCCATGCCAAGGCGAATGCAACGGTGGTTTCCGTCTCTACTTGCCCCGAAAGACCGGTGGGTACTTCATCGGAACTACGCCGACACTGCAGGTACAGGAGATCATCCCGCCGCTCGGGCAGCCGATCGAATTCTTCATGGCGTACGAGCTCATCGGCGCCTGCCCAGGCCAGATCGTGGACCTTTCGCTTTCCAGCGATTGTGGCTCGGGTTATGCGCAAGTGACCATACCGGCCGCGCTCGTGGAGCCTGCGGTCGCCGTGCTGCAGATCACCGGTAGCTGCACCAACTCCAGCAACGGTTATCTGGCCGGGAGCATGAACTGGAGCGGTTATCTTCTGACCAATGGTTGGAACATGCAGGCCGTGGACGATCTCGGCGCCACTGTGCCTGCCCAAGCCATGGACATGGATGATCCCTCGCCCGTTCCATTCGAACTCTTCGGCCTGCATCCGGGTGATTGGGTGATGCGCTTCAGCAGTCAGGAAAGCACAGGCTCCATTCAATCGCCTTGCGTGGTGGACATCCCGTTCGTCGTGCCAGACCTCGGTGCTGATTGCGGATCGCTCACTGGAAGAGCATTCGTGGATGCCAATGAGAATTGCATCCAGAACTCCGGCGACCCCAACCTGCCGCAGACGGTGGTGGAGGCGCAGCCGGGTGATCACTACGCGCTCACCAACGCAGCGGGACAATACAGCATGAGCCTGCCATACGGGTCGTTCACGGTTACGACTTCAAGCGCTGTTTACCAGGAGCATTGCGGAGTGAGCAGCGCGCCATTCGCGCTGAGTGTCGGCCAGCCCAACGTGGTGCGCGACCTCGCGGACACGAGCCTGGTGGGCCTTGATGTGATGGTGACCGCAGCGAGCGGACCCGCACGGCCTGGCTTCCCGATGACCATGGGCGTCGCGCTCCGGAACCTCACCGGTGTGTTGGCCGGCACCGGCACTGTGACGCTGACGTACGACCCGGTCCTGAACTTTGTATCCGCAACGCCGACCCCATCGGTGAACGGTAGCACGCTGACCTGGACCAGCCCGAACATCGGGGCTCTGCAACAGCGCACCTTCAGCGTGAATTTCGAGGTGCCCGTGGACGTGGGTCTGATCGGCACCGTGCTCACCAGCACCGTCACGGCCAGCGTGACCAACCCCGAGGCCGACCTGGTCAACAATAGCTTCACATACCAGCGAATGGTCACCGGCTCCTACGATCCCAACGACAAGACCGCACTCACGAGTTCACGGGAAAGCAGCGAGATCTACTACATCAATGGCGACGAATGGATCGACTACACCATCCGCTTCCAGAACACCGGGAACGATACGGCTTTCACCGTGGTGATCACCGACACGCTGCCGGCCGCGCTCGATCCCGCGACCTTCCTGAACGGCGCAGCGTCGCATGCACATGACGTATCGCTATCGGGCCAGGGCATCCTACGTTGGAATTTCCCCACCATCCTGCTTCCGGACAGCAACATCAATGAACCCCGCAGCCACGGCTTCGTCTCCTTCCGCATTCGCCCGAAGCAGCCCGTATTGCCTGGCACCGTGATCGAGAACATCGCCAACATCTACTTCGACTTCAACCCGCCCATCATTACTGAACCGAGCGTGCTGGTGGCAGAGTTCAGTACGGGGGTGGGTGACCTGGCGGACAGTCCCGGGATGCTGCTGATGCCGAATCCCACCGATGGCATGCTTGTGGTGCATGTGGAAGAGGAAGGCGTTGCTGGCCGGCTCCGTTTGCTCAGCATGGACGGTCGCATGATGCTTGATCAACGGATGAACGGCCATCGGACCGAACTGGACCTGACCGAACTTGGGGCCGCCCTGTATCTGCTCGAATGGACCGACCAACAAGGAATGCGAAAGGTGATGACGGTGATCCGCCAGTGAGGAACTACCATTCGGACCACGTGGCAAGGGGTTAGAAGCGCAAGCATATGGCTTGCCTTTCAGCCACGCCTTGTTTATTTAGGCGTGCGATCCTCCCAGTAATGAATGAACTCCATCTCTGCTGAAGCAGACTCCAACGTTGTGAGTTCAGTGGATCATGTCGGCCCCAACAACGACCGCGACATCATCCTCCAGACCATCGGGGGTATGGTGCCAACTGCCGTGCGCTCGCAGCAAATGCCATGAGCATCAGGACCTTGTCCATCAGCACACGGGCCTCGGCCGCTGTGGCCTTTTAGCGCCTGCGCTGGAAGCGTGGTTTCTGGTCACTGCTGGATCACCTGTGTTTGTCAAGTTTTTTCTTTGCCGGGGGCAACCCTTCGTCCTTCCTGCGTCATTAGGATACTCTCGATCAGAAACAACATGGAACGCACCCGCCAAGCCGACCGCAGCCAGTTGATCCGTTTCAGTGCCGTGGCCTTTGCGGTGCTGGCCCTCACATCCTTCCTCCTCGCCCGCGTGCCTTGGTAGGCCCGGCGTCCCGGGGCCGCTACCTTGCGGTCCGGATGCGTGTTCTCCCAGCCCTTTCCGCCCTGCTGCTCCCCGCAGCCCTTGCCGCACAGAACCTGCCCAAGGCCCTGCTCTGGTCCGTCGTTCACCCCGAGCGGCCGGACACCAGCTTTCTCTACGGCACCATGCACAGCACCGACGAGCGGGCCTTCCGCTTCGAGGCCCGCGTGCAGACCGTGATGCCCCGCTGTGCCACCGTGGCCGGTGAACTTGACCTATCCCAAAGCCCCAACGCCAGCCTGGCCCTGATGGGCCGCATGTTGCTCCCCGGAGGGCAGGACCTCGAAAGCCTCTACTCCAAGAAGGAGTGGAAACGCCTTGAACCCGTCCTGAAGGAACGCCTGGGCCCGCTCGCCGCCATGGTGGGCCGCATGAAGCCCTTCTTCGTCATGGCCACCCTGATGGAAAGCGACATGGCCGGTGACCGCGAGCGGATGCTGGACGATGCCCTGATGGAACACGCCCGCACCCTCGACCGACGGGTGATCGGCCTGGAGACCATGGACGAACAGATCGCCGCCATCGAGGCCATTCCCCTGGCCGAACAGGCGGATATGCTCTATGACCACTTGGTGGGCAAGCAGGGCGCCGACGACCTGGACGCCATGCACGATGCCTACGCGGAGCAGGACCTGGACCGACTCTGGTCCATCACTTCAACGTCCACCGGGCCCTCCGTGGAGTTCCAACGCATCCTGCTCACCGACCGCAACCGGGTGATGGTGCAGCGCATGGACAGCGTGATGCGGGCCGATACCACCGCGCTCTTCCTCATCGGTGCCGCGCACCTGCCCGGACCCGACGGACTGTTGGAAGGACTGAAGGCCCAAGGCTACAGCGTGGCCCCCGTGCCGACAGCAATGCCCGTGCTTCCTGCGGAACAGCCCCTCGACCGCCCCCGGCGCAGCCCGCACCAAGAGTAGCGGGCTTAACGCCTTTCCGCCAAGGGCAACAGCCCGCGCTGCTCCAGCGTGTCTAGGAAGGCCTCGTTGAAGATCTCCACGCCCTTCTGGCGCATGTGGTGCCCGTCGTAGAACAGGGTGCTGTCGTCCTCGGCGAACAGCGCGCTCAGGTCCACGTAGGGAGCATAGCGGCCGAAGCGCCGGGCCAGCGTGTCGCGCTCCGCAGCGTTGTAGCGGTATTTACTGGTCACGGGCGTCTGCACCAGCACCACCGGTACCTGGCGGGTCTTCAGGTCGTCCATGATGGCCTCGAAGGCCTCCCACTGGTAGGCCGGCGGGTCCCATTCCAACACGGCCTGATCATTCCTTGGATTGAAGGGCATCGGCCCCCGTTGCACGTAGCCGCCGCTCACATAGGTGTCATTCTTCTTCATGCGCGGTTCCACCAGCCCGGCATCCAGCCCCAGCGTCTGGCGGAAGGTGCCGTGTAGCAGGGAGTTGATCACCCCAATGTTCTTCACCCGCAGGCTCATGTCCACCATATCCCAGCGGATGGTGTCGTTCGCGATCAGGTCCAGTGCCGATTCCACACCCTCGGTGGTGAAGGTGAGAGGGAACACTTCCATCACCACCAACTTCGGGTTCAGGTGCTCCAGGTAGCGGTCCACCAGCAACCTGGTCTGCAGGGGGCTCTGTGAGCTGGACCCCAAGTTGAAGGTGCGCATGCCGCGGGCCTCGAACAGGCGCGGGTCGAAGCCCCGGTAGGCGTGGGAGGAGCCCAGGAAGAGGATGTCCACATCGGCATGAGCGGGGATCTCGCGGGTGCGGGAGTACAGGTGCCCGTAGGCGCCTTTGGCGAACTTGATGTTGCGGTGCTGGCTGTACGGGGAGATCGCCCCAGCGCCCAGGATCACGGCGCAGTAGATGAGCATCGCCATCAGGGCAAAGAGCAGGAGGTCGGTGAGGAATCCGCGCATCGCCGATCAGAATTGGAAGTAGATGAAGGGCGCTTCCTCCGTGCGCATGAAGAGGGCCATCATGGCCAGCAGCAGCGCGTAGAACCACCATCGGACCGGCCGCAGCCAGGCCAGCCCGATCCGCTCCAGTCCGTATCGCCCTTCGCGTCCCTTCCATTCCACGGCCATGAAGAACAGAAGCAGGTAAGGCAGGTTGCTGTTGTCCATGGAAGGCAGGGTGAACAGGCTGCGGTCGAACAGTCCGGACAGGTAGCCGATGGCTTCGCCCACATCCTTTGCACGGAAGAACACCCAGGCCAGGCAGGTGAGCAGGAAGGTGCTCAGTACCTGGATCAGTTCCTTGAAGGAGGGTAGAAGGCGTCCCTCGGCCACGATCCCCAGGTGCTGGCGGTTGCTTTGGGTCAGCAGCAAAGGCAGGAAATACAACGCGTTCAGCGCGCCCCAGATCACGAAGGTCCAGTTGGCGCCGTGCCAGAAACCGCTGACCAGGAAGATGATGAAGGTGTTGCGCACCCGCATCGCTGTGCCGCCACGGCTGCCACCCAGCGGCACGTAGAGGTAATCGCGGAACCACGAAGAGAGGGAGATGTGCCAGCGCCGCCAGAATTCGGCGATGTCCCGGGAGAAATAGGGGAAGGAGAAGTTCTGCAGCAGTTCAATGCCCATCAGGCGCGCCGTGCCCAGGGCGATGTCCGAGTATCCCGAAAAATCACCATAGATCTGAAAGGCGAAAAGTACGGCCCCCAGAAGCAGGGTGCTGCCGCTCAGGTCCGCGTGAGCTCCGAAGATCAGGTCCACCTGCTCGGCACAGTTGTCGGCGATCACCACCTTCTTGAACATCCCCCACAGCACCTGGCGCAGACCATCCGCCGCACGGGACGCTTCGAAGCGGCGCGGACGTTGCAACTGCGGCAGCAGATGGGTGGCCCGTTCTATGGGGCCGGCTACCAATAAGGGGAAGAAGCTCACGAACAGCGCATATTCCACCACGTTGCGCACCGGCCGGATGCGGCCATGGTAGATATCGAACACATAGCTCAGTCCATGGAAGGTGTAGAAGCTGATGCCCACCGGCAGTACCACCGCGATCAGCGTGGGGTGGAGGTCGAGACCGAGGGAGGCGGTGAACGAAGCGAAGCTCTCTGCGAAGAAGTTGTAGTACTTGAACAGACCGAGCAGGCCCAGATTGATCCCCACGCTCAGGATCAGCCAGAGCCGTTTACGCGCCGGGGAGGGACCCGCCTGGATCAGCAGGCCGCTTACATAGTCCAGTGCCGTGGAGAACGCCAACAGTCCCAGGAAGCGCACATCCCAGCTGCCGTAGAAGTAATAGCTCGAGACCAGCAGCAGGATGTTCTGCCAGCGCAACGAGCGTTGCGTCACCGTCCAGTAAAGCACCAGGACGATCGGGAAGAAGATCCAGAAATCGATGGAGTTGAAGAGCATGGGCCGCCTTGCTGGACGCTATGCCCGCTTCGCCGGGCGGGCCCGCAAAGATGCGCTTCACCGGGGAATTCTGGGCGGTGGACATCCCACGACAGTGGTCCTCCCACGGCAGTGGTCCTCCGATCATCCCATTCCGCCATGGGGTACTGGCGGCTTTAATGCATTCCCTCCGCGCCCTTTGCGTCTTCTGTGGTAAGCTCTTCCTCTTACCGCCGCGGTGCCAGCAAACAGCTTATCGCATGGTGGTCGCTCAGCTCTTCCGGGTGCGTGGTGAAATTCCAGCTCTCCAGCGCCTCGCTGTGCAGGATGTGGTCGATCCGGAAGCTCGGCAGTTTGCCGATGTACGTGCCCCCCGTGCCGCGACCGTTCTCCACGAAGGCATCGTCCAACTGCTCGCGCAGCATCGTGTAGCCGTAGCTCATTGGCACGTCATTCATGTCACCGCAGTAGACCACCGGGTGGGGGCTGCGGTTCATGTGCTCCGCGATCTTGGCCACCTCATCGGCCCGCTGGCGGATGCCGCCCCGCAGCCGTTTCAGGATCCGCCGCCCGCCCCGCTTCAGGGTGTCGGCATGCGTGTCGGTGTCCAGCGCCGCCAGGAACTTGTAGTCCGCGTCACCGAAATGGTACGAGGCCAGGTGGGCGTTGTACACCCGGATCGTATCACCCTCCATCACGATGTCCGACCAGATGCACTGGTTGTTCGGGTTCTCCGTGAAGGTGATGTGACCCTTGGCCACGATGGGCAGTCTGCTGAAGGTGGCGATGCCGAAGTGCTGGTCGTAGCGAGCCTCCTGCGAGTAACGCTCGTGCGAGTTGCTCAGCCCGAGGTCCTCCTTCAGTGCCGCCGATGTCCGGAAGAAGCGCTTGTGGCTGCTCTGGAAGAACTCCTGTAGGCACAGGATGTCCGGCTGCTCCTTCTCGAAGAGCGCGAAGATGGCGTCGCGCGTCTTCTGCTTGCCGGTCCAGTTGTAGAGGTCGAAGACGCGCACGTTGAAGGACATCACCTTCACGCCCTGCTCGGCCACGGCCTCGGTCGGCTTCGAGCGGCCCATGAGCTGCACATGGTCGCCCACATGGCCCCAGCCCAGCAGCAGCGCCACACCGCTCAGCAGCATCCGCTTGCGGCGGAACACGGCCCACCAGCCCAGGAAGCCCAGGTGCAGCAGCAGCTGGAAGGGGTAGGTCATGGCCAGCAGGGCCAGCAACCAGTAGTGCTTGGGGCTCAGGTGCGGCGCCAGGTAGGTCAGCAGCAGCACCAGCACGCTCAGCGCGTTGGCCCACCACAGCGGCAGGTGCCAGTAGCTGGGCCTGCGGGCCTTGGGGCTTTCCTCTGTTCCGGTGCGGGCGGCCATGGTGGGGTATGCAGGCTCAGTGCCGGCCGCTGGCGCGGAACAGGAAGTCCTTCTCGTCCTTGCTCAGGCTGTCATAACCGCTGCGCGAGATCTTGTCCAGGATGGTGTCCACCCGCGCCTGCTGCTCCTGCTGCGGGTTGCGGGCCGCGGGGCGATTGGCATCCGGCCGTTTGGCCACCTTCAAGCGCGTGCCTTTCCGGCGGGTGAAGAAGGCCCCGATCCGCTCCAGTCCGTTCACCAGACCCAGTGCCCAATCGTTGCCCTTGCGCAGTTGCATCGATGCCACCATGCCGAAGAGCGCACCACCGATGTGCGCCTCATGCGCCACGCCGTCGCCACTGCCGATGCCCACCAGGTCCAGCAGCAGGAACACGCCCGCCACGTACATCAGCTTCACCGGACCGATCAACAGGAGGTGCACCACCATGTCCGGACGGTATGCCGCGATGCCGATGAACACCGCCAGCGCACTGGCCGAGGCACCCATGATCCCCAGCCCCGCCGCGTGGCCATGCACCCCGGGCAGCACTAGCGATACCAGCAGGAAGAGCGCGAAGCCGCTGAGGCCGCCCAGCAGGTAATAGCCCAGCAGGCGCTTGCCACCTAGCAGGTCCTGGAAGAGGCGGCCACCGAACCACAGCAGGATCATGTTCCAGAAGATGTGGCCCAGGCCCGTGTGCAGGAACATGTAGGTCAGCACTGTCCATGGCCGCGTGATCAGCGTGCCCAGGTCGGCCGTGCTGCGCAGCCATTGCACCACGTAATGGTCGCGCAGCAGCTCGGCGCCATTGCCGGTGCCGGCCACGGGCAGTAGCAGCAGCTTCAGCAGCACCAAGGCCACGAACACCGCCACATTGATCAGGATCAGGCGCACCGTCATGCCGCCCATCCGCCATTGCATCCGCAGATCGTCCTGGATCCCCATCTCCGTGCTTCGCTATCAACGCGGTTTCATCACCGGGTGCTGCGTCATGTTACAAAGTTCGTTCACCTTTTGTTGCGCTCACCACCGTTCGTGGATCCACCGTCAACAAGCACGCCGTGGATCACCTGCCCCGATGCCGCCACAGACGGATCAACACATAGCCCACCACCATGCCGCCCAAGTGCGCGAGGTGCGCCACGTTGTCATCGGGGTTGGCCTGCAGAGCGCTGTAGACGGACATGCCTCCCAGGAGCAGCACGAAGTACTTCGCCTGGATCGGGATCGGCAGCGGGAACATCATCAGCTGCACGTTCGGGTAGGTCATCCCGAAGGCCAGCAACACGCCGTAGATGGCGCCCGAGGCACCCACCATCGGGATGTTGAACAGGGCGTTCATCTCCGCCATGCTCCAGTTGGTGTAGTTACGCTGCGAGTTCCACAGGTCGGTGCCGTTCAGCAGCACTTCGGCGTACTGCTCCGCGCTCAGCATGTCGCGCAGCTGCAGGTACTCCCACAGGTGGGCACCGCTGTAGAACAAGGCCGCACCCACGCCGGTGACCATGTAGAAGGTGAGGAAGCGCTCCGATCCCCACTTGTATTCCAAGGGCGGACCCAGCATGAAGAGGCCCAACATGTTCAAGAACAGGTGTCCGATGCTGCCGTGCATGAACATGTGCGTCACCAGCTGCCAGGGCTTGAAGAGGGGGGAGGAGAAGTAGTGCAGCGCGAACCAGTGCTCCATGCGCTCGCCTGCCAGGTCGCCCAGGCCGGTGAGCTTCAGCAGGAACATGATCACGTTGATGATCAGCAGGTTCTTCACCACCACCGGCAGCCCGCTGAAAGGGTTGGTATCGTTGCGCATCAGCGTTCGAATCGCTCGTTCAGTTCGTCCAGTCCGTAGGTGATCAGCGTGGGGCGGCCACCGGGCGTGTGGTAGGGCATCTCGCAGGCGAAGAGGCGGTCGATGAGGTCGTGCATCTCGGCGCTCGCCAGGTGGCGTCCAGGACGGATGGCCATGCTCCGCGCCAGGCCGCGCGCCAGCACTTTGTGGCGCTCGTTGCGCAGGCTGCCCTTCTCCTGCTTCAGCTGTTCCAGGAACTGCTCCAGCAGGGTGCCGGGGTCCTCATCCGCCGCCTCCGCGGGCATGCCGTTCACCTGCACGGTGCGGCCGCCGAAGAGGGCCAGGTCGAAGCCCATGCTTCGCAGGTCGGGCAGCACGTCCTCCACCAGCGCCAGGTCCGCGGCGTTCAGTTCCAGGTGCCGGGGGAAGAGCTCCGTCTGGCTCACGCCCGTGCCCTGCACCAGCATCTTCAGGTTGCGTTCGTACAGGATCCGCTCGTGCGCCCGCTGCTGGTCCACCACCATGAAGCCGCTGCGCAGCTGGGCCAGGATGTAGGTGCCGTGCAGCTGGAACACCGGCCGCTCGCCCGCCGGCAGGTCCTGCTCCCGCGAGGGCATGATGCGGGAAGGGCTCGGCGGCGCCACTGTTTCGGTCTCGTCCACCGCGCTCACCATGCCCATCTGGAACAGCTGCTGCCAGCCCTCGGCGCTGGGCCGTGGGGGGGCGGTGAAGGCCCCCAGGTCCTGCGGACGCCAGGCCGGTGCCTGCCCGCCCGCGTTGCCCATGTTGGCCAGCATCGCCGGCTCGGGCTCGAAATCCAGGCTGGGGATGATGTTGAAGCGACCCAGCGCCCGCCGCACCGCCGCATGCACGATGGCATAGACCGTGCGGTCGTCACGGAACTTGATCTCGGTCTTCGTCGGGTGGATGTTGATGTCGATCTGCGCCGGGTCCAGCTCGATGTAGAGGAACCAGGCCGGGAAGGTCTCCCGCGTCACCAGCTCATCGTAGGCCTTGCGCACCGCGTGGTCCAGGTAGTTGCTCCGGATGAAGCGCTGGTTCACGAAGAAGTACTGCTCGCCGCGCGAGCGCCGCGCGAACTCGGGCTTGCCCACAAAGCCGCGCACGCTCACGAAGTCCGTGTGCTCCTCCACCGGCACCAGCCGCTCGTCGTACTTGCGGCCGTGCAGCGCCACGATGCGCTGCCGCAGCGCACCCGAGAGGCCCGCGGTCTCCGGTCCCGCCTGCAGGTTGAACTCCTCCTGCTCGTTGCTGATCAGTTGGAAGGCGATGTCCGGATGCGCCAGCGCCACACGTTGAAATTCGTCGTGGATGTGCTTCAGCTCCACGCCGTCGCTCTTCAGGAACTGGCGGCGGGCGGGCACGTTGTAGAAGAGGCTGCGCACCGCGATGGTGGTGCCCGGCGCGCCGGCCATCGGCTCCTGCACGCGCACCCGGCTGCCCTCGATCAGCACCCGCGTGCCCAGCTCCTCGTCATGCTCCTGCGTGCGCAGTTCCACCTGTGCAATGGCCGCGATGCTGGCCAGCGCCTCGCCCCGGAAGCCTTTCGTGCGCACCGCGCCCAGGTCGTCCGCCTGGCGGATCTTGCTCGTGGCGTGCCGCTCAAAGCTCATTCGCGCATCGCCCGGGCTCATGCCCTTGCCATCGTCCGTCACCTGGACCAGGGTGCGCCCGGCATCCTTCACCATCAGCACCACCCGTGTGGCGCCGGCGTCCACACTGTTCTCCAGCAGCTCCTTCACCACGCTCGCCGGACGCTGCACCACCTCGCCCGCAGCGATCTGGTTCGCCACATGGTCGGGCAGCAGGCGTATGATGTCGGCCATCTCAGAACTGCACCAGGCCGAAGCCCTTGATGATGAAGAACAGGATGATGCACACCGCCCCCAGCGTCACCGCCAGCCGGGCCGTGTGGCCGTTGTTGCTGCTCTGTCGCTGCCAGCTGTGCCGCATCTCCTTGCTCAGCCGCTCGCGGTCGCCCTGCAGCAGTTCCGTGGTCTCGCCCCGCTTCCGAGCCTGCTCCAGCCGCTCCTTGCGCGCCTCGGCCTCCGCATCAAAGAAGCGCGTGGGCAGGTCGAAGCCCCGCGCCCCGCGCTGGCGGAACAAACTGAACTGGCCGGGGAGCTTCGGGACTTTCATGGGGTGGCGGGTTTGCAAAAGTACGTGTGCATCCATGGTTCAACGCGCGGTATGCGTCTCGCCACGAACTAAACTCTCCCCTCACGCCATACCCCCTAGCGCCGCTCTTCCGCTGCTGTTCACCTGCCACAGCAGCAGCAGCAGGTTGCGCAGCTCCTCTAGGCGTTCCTCCGCCTTGCGTTCCAGTTGGCGCCGGTGCTCCTCCTGGGCCATCAGGTCGGCCAGGATCCGGTCCGCCTTGCGAATTTGGGCCTCGACCTGGGCGTGCTCGCGGCCCTTGCCCGGGGGCATGGCGACCAGTTGCGCCTTCAGCCGTTCGTGCATTGTGCGTTTACCGGCGAGAGTGCCTGGCATGCCGCTCTCGTCCAGACCGCAGGACGTGCAGCACAGGTGGCCGGAGTCGCCGGGCACCGGACGCAACGTGCCGCGCCCTTTGCAGTGCGCACAGTTCCGGAGCGCCATGGCAGCGGTGGCCGCGCTTCAGCCTCGCGCACCTGTTGGCGGCGCAGCACATTGTCCAACACCAGCTGGCGCTTGTGTTTGAGCTCCGCGCGGTGCTCTGGCATCGGCGCCCCACACCGCAGCTCGGCCGCCTGCAGACCGGATATCAGTTGGTCCGCCAGGTCCAGCACCTCGCGTTCGGTGGCCGTCATCAGGGCGTTCAGGTTGTAAATGATACAGGTATGTTCTGGATTGGGGAACGGCGGGCGTCGCGTGGTAGTGTGAGGCGTGGCTCCCAGTTAAGCGACAGAGGGTGTTTGGCAGTGCATGGCGGCAGGAGGTACCGACCCTTACCTGCTCTCCGTGAAGGCCATCCAGTGAAATGGACATTTCCGTAATGGAGCACCTCTACGGTAGATCTGCCCCCAGGCATGTCGCTCATCCCTTCCTACCTGATCTTCTGCTGGTGGAGCGGCGCCAAGCGCCCATTCGCCCGTTCTAATGACTGCGTGCCGATCACCCGCCGGCATCATTATCTTCTGCGCAGCGCCCTTGACGAATTTCCCGACACCCGCCCCATGATCCTCTTCCGTATCGGTGCACTGGTGGTGTGGCGCATGCAGGTGGTGCCCATTGTGAACCGCTGGGTGTATCCCGATGCGGTGCTCTACCTCATCCACACCCGCAGCAGCCGCGGCGAGCTGGTGACCGACGCGTCCGTCACCTTCGGGCAGCTGGTGGGCGAGATCAACAACTACGCCCACTTCTGTGTGGGAGACAAGCTGAGCCTGGGTCCGCATGAGGCCGTGATCAGGGCCCGCTGGTGGAGCTGCCGCCAGGGCACGGTGATGTACCGCGTGGGCCACCCCACCGACGAACGCCGCAGCGCCCGCTTCACCCAGGAGAACCTGTTGCTGAAGGTGGAGGCGGAGATGGAGCGGAGCGTTTAGGGGCCAGGGGTAGGGGCAAGCAGCAAGGTTCCAGGCCGAAGACCTGTAGCGTCGACCCATCGGGTCGACCTATACAGGTGTGCGGTGAAACAGCAGCACGGATCCAAGCCGAAGACCTGTAGCGTCGCCCGAGGCCTCGGGCCCACTGGATCGACCTATGGTGATGTGGGGGGGAAACACCAGCCACCAGCCACCAGCAATTGGCCAGCAGCCAGTAGCCAGTAGCCAACAGCAATTGGCCCGCAGCCCCTCTGTGCACAACTCCTTCACCCCCCAAGAACTACAGTCCTCCGCATCGCCGTTCTCCGTGAAAGGGCCACACCCTGCACATGCCTTCTGTTCAAAACTGGCGCGGATCGTGCGCTAGGGTGGGGGGCGGGGCCGGTAGTTTCGCCACACATGCTGTTCGAACGTAAACGTCTGCTCGTCCTTCTCCTGCCCGCCGCGTTGCTGGGCATCAGCAGCACGCCTCCCACGGGGCGGCATGCGGGCATTGCGCCGCCTTTCCTTTCCGCACCCACGCCCTGGGCCGACAGCGTCTTCAGCACCCTGTCGCTGGACGAGCGCATCGCGCAGCTGATGATGGTGGCGGCCTACAGCAACAAGGACGCGAAGCACGAGGCGGAGATCGAGACGCTGGTGCGCGAACGCAACATCGGCGGGCTGATCTTCTTCCAGGGCGGACCCGTGCGGCAGGCACGCCTCACCAACCGCCTGCAGGCCGCAGCACGCACGCCGCTGCTGCTGGGCATGGACCTGGAGTGGGGCCTGGCGATGCGGCTGGACAGCACCATCCGCTTCCCGAGGCAGATGACCCTGGGGGCGCTGCGCGACGAATCGCTGATCACCGACATGGGCGTGGAGATCGCCCGGCAGATGACGCGCCTCGGCGTGCACGTGAGCTTCAGTCCGGTGGTGGACGTGAACAATAATCCGGCGAACCCCGTGATCAACGACCGCAGCTTCGGCGAGGACCGCGAGAACGTGGCGCGCAAGGGCATCGCCTACATGCGCGGCCTGCAGCAGGGCGGGGTGATCGCCACGGCGAAGCACTTCCCCGGTCATGGCGACACGGACAGCGACTCGCACTACGCGCTGCCCATGATCGCGCACAGCCGCACCCGCCTGGATTCCATGGAGCTCTATCCCTTCCAGCGTTTGGTGGACGAGGGCCTCACCGCCATGATGGTGGGCCACCTGGAAGTGCCCGCCTTGGACACCACCAAGGGACAGCCCAGCACGCTGAGCAAGCCCATCGTGAGCGGATTGCTGGAGCACGACCTGGGTTTCCGCGGACTGGTCTTCACCGACGCGTTGAACATGAAGGGCGTGGCCAACGCTGAGAAGCCGGGCGAGATCGAGCTGCGCGCCATCCTCGCGGGCAACGATGTGATGCTCTTCCCGCAGGACCCCGTCAAGGCGATTGAACGCATCCGCATGGCGGTGGACAGTGGTGAGCTGGACCGCGCAGTGATCGACCACAAGTGCCTGAAGGTACTGCGGGCGAAGGAATGGGCCGGACTGGACGGCATCCGTCCGGTGGAGACCACGGACCTCTACGCCGACCTGAACACCAGCCAAAGCAAAATGCTGCGCCGCCGCCTCTACGGCGAGGCCATCACCGTGCTGAACGACCGCAACCGCATCCTGCCTTTACAGGACCTCGCGAAGCTGCGCGTGGCCTCGGTGGTGATCGGCGACAGCGTGGACAACCTCTTCCAGCGCAGCCTGCAGCGCTACGGCGCGGTGAGCACCTTCCGCTGCGACAAGGCCATCAACCGCGAAGCGCTGACAGCCCTGCTGCAGAAGCTGGAGCGCTTCGACCAGGTGATCGTCTCCGTGCACGGCACCACCTATCGCGTGGTGAAGGACTTCGGCATCCCCGAGACGGCGATGGACATCGTGCGGGAGATCGCGGCACGCAAACCCACGGTCTTCGTGCTCTTTGCGAATCCCTACCGGCTGACACGGGCCTATGGCGCGCACTACCTCGCCAGCGTGATCGTGGCCTACGAGGAGACCGAGGACACGCAGGACCAGGTGGCGCAGGTGATCTTCGGTGGTCGCGGGGCCAACGGGCAGCTGCCCATCACGGCATCATCGTTCTATGTGGCCGGTGACGGTATGGAGGTGAACGCCGCAGGACGCTTCGGTTACACGATGCCCGAGGCGCTCGGCATCCAGACCCTCGACCTGCGTCCGCTCGACGAGATCGTGAACGGCGGCATCGCGGCACAGGCCTATCCCGGTGCCCAGGTGCTGGTGGCCGTGGACGGCCAGGTGGTGCTGAACAAGGCCTACGGACACAGCACCTATGCCAAGGAACGCGCGGTGCGCACCGATGATATCTATGACCTGGCCTCCATCACCAAGGTGGCCGGCACCACGCTGGCCCTGATGAAGCTGGTGGATGAAGGGCTGCTGGACCTGGACAAGCCACTGGGCCACTACCTGCCCGAACTGGAGGACGAATACATCACCCACGCCCGCATGGACCTGCGCGACATCCTCACGCACCAATCGGGGCTCAAGGCCTTCGTGCCCTTCCAGAACCGGGTGATGAGCAACGGCAGTTTCAAGCCCGGTGTCAGCAGCGAGACCGCCACCGAGACCCACGGCCTGCGCGTGGCAGAGGGACTCTACATCCGCAACGAGTACCGCGATAGCCTGCTGACCTGGGTGCTGCGCACGCCGCTGGGCGCCAAGGGCGAATACGTATACAGCGACATGGGCTACTACCTGTTGCAGGAGGTGATCGAGCGGGAGACGGGCATGCCCCTGGACCGTTACCTGCAGGAGCGCTTCTATGGTCCGCTGGGCGCCGCCACGTTGGGCTACCGGCCCCACGAACGCTTCGCCAGCGAGCGCATCGCACCCACGGAGAACGATGCCACCTTCCGCAAGCGCCAGATCCACGGTGATGTACACGACCCCGGCGCCGCCATGAAGGGCGGGGTGGCGGGCCATGCGGGCCTCTTCAGCAGTGCCAACGACCTGGCGAAGGTGATGCAGCTGCTGCTGAACAAGGGCACCTATGGCGGACATCGCTACCTGAGTGAGACGGTGGTGGAGGAGTTCACCAAGTGCCAGTTCTGCAAGCCCGATGGCGCCGGCAACCGGCGCGGACTGGGCTGGGACAAGCCCGTGCGCGGCAAGGGCGGTCCCACCTGCGAGTGCGTGAGTTATGCCAGCTTCGGCCACACCGGCTTCACGGGCACCATGGCCTGGGCCGATCCGGAACAGCGTGTGGTCTACATCTTCCTGAGCAACCGCGTGTACCCCAGCGCCGAGGTGAACAAGCTCGCCACGCTGGGCATCCGCACCAAGGTGCAGGAGGTGGTGCACGATGCCGTGGCCGCCCGCACACTGCCGGAAAGGATGGCGACGGTGCCGCTGAAGGCCACGGCGCGCTAGCACCGTTCCACCGCCCTTCGCGAAGGACCACGGACCTGACCGGCGTGCCGTTCGCCTGTGCCATGCACCATTCGTCCCTTGCCGATGCGGCGAACGGAGAGGGTTCATCATCTTCACGGCATGCGACGTATCGAACGCACCGGTCCCCGCACCTGGACGCTGCTGGATGAAGGCGGCCGCATGCAGGGCACCAAGGTGCAACCCTCGCTGTGGAACGCCCGCGTGGAGCTGTTGCTGAACAAGGGCCTCTACACGGTGAAACGCCTGCGCCTGTTGAGCGGTGTGCTGTCCGTGTGCTTCGGTGATACGCCCGTGCTCGAGGCTCGCTTCAAGCTCAACCGCACAGTGATCCAGGACCCTGCATCGGGTGCCCCGGTGCTCACGGTGCAGAAGAAGCACTGGTTCAGTTCGGAGCACCTCCTCACCGATGCGCAGGGAACGGTGCGCGCCACCATTGGCACCTCTGTGCAATGGACGCGCCTCCGCATCGAACAGCAGTTGCTGGAGGAGCACGGCGCTCCGCTGGAACCCCTCGTCCTGCTCTTCGCCCTGCACTGCATCCAGGTGCAGCAGAACCGCGCCGCGGCGGGTGCGGCGAATTAGGGAAGCTATAAGTACAGCTGTTATAGCGAGCCGTACGCCTTCTCCCACCTCTTCTTCAAGTCAAGCACGCCGTTCACCGGAAGCGGTGAAATGTTGTTCGGTTACATCTTCTGAGTGAGGGGCGAGGCCCTGATCAGCGATCAGTTCAGCACCCAGATGCTCGCGTTGAGCACGGTGGCGAAACTCACCCACAGCAGGTAGGGGATGAGCAGGTAGGCCGACCAGCGGTCGATGGGGTGGAAGGCCCGCATGGTGGCGATGATGGCCACGAGCATGAGGCCGATGTCGATCAGCGCGAGGCCGGGGCTCTTCAGGCCGAAGAAGAGCAGGGACCACAGCACGTTCAGCATCAGTTGCACGCCGAAGAGCGCCAGGGCCCGCCGCACGGGGGCGAACTCCATGCCGTTGCTCCAGATGAGGCCCGCGGAGAAGCCCATCAGTACGTATAGCACCGTCCACACCGGTCCGAAGATGGTGTTGGGCGGGTTGAAGGAAGGCTTCTCGATCTCCATGTACCAGCCCTCCACGGCACCGGCGGTGATCAGTCCCGAGGTGCTGCCCACGATGAGCGTGACCAGGATACTGATGGTGACCTTCCAGGCGGGGCTGCAAGCGTCGAGGAGGCGGAGCGTGCGATCGAACATGACCCCTTGTACGTCATAATAACCGTTCCGTTGCGGAACCGTGCCACATCAGAAGGGATAGCCGATGGCTAGGTTGAAGATCAGGTTCTTGTTCCACTGCGCATCCAGATCATTGAAGACCCAGCGGTCACCGGCAGGGAGGTCCGGACGGCGCAGGGGGGCGGCGAGGTCCATGCGGATGACGATCACCTGCGGGTCGATGCGCAGGCCGACCCCGGCGTCGAAGGCGATCTCGCTGATGAAGGTGTCCCACTTGAACACGCCACCGGGTCGCGAGGGGTCGTCGTTGAGCAGCCAGATGTTGCCGGCATCGGCGAACAGTGCGCCTTTCACCAGGCCCGAGATCGTGAAGCGGTACTCCGCGTTGGCCTCGATCTTCAGGTCGCCCACCTGGTCCACCAGGAAGTTGCCTTCCTGCTCGGCGATGTAGCTGCCCGGCCCCACGCTGCGCGCCCGGAAACCGCGCAGACTGTTCGTGCCACCGGCGAAGAACTGCTTCACATAGGGCAGCACCGCGGTGTTGCCGTAGGATATGCCGGTGTGTGTGAGCAGGCGCGTGACCAGCTGCCCTCCGCGTGCACCAAAGGTGTGGTACCAGCGCAGTTCGGGACGCAGGCGAACGTATTGGGAATAACGCTGGTCCAGCAGGGTGTAGCCCTCTTCAGGCCGGGTGCCCCGCGTGCCGGCGAAGATGGCCGAGAGCAGATTGCCGCTCTCATCGGCCCCCAGGCTGTATACCAGCCAGTCCCGCTGTGTCTCACGGTTCTTGGTGTTGCGCGTGTAGGTGTATCCGACGCCGATCACGAACTGGTCCTCGAAGCTGCGCTGGATGGTGGGGTTCTCCGCCAGGAAGGCCGCGAACTCATCGGAGGCATAGAATAGGTTGTTGTAGCTCACCTCCAGCAACTGCAGATCGTGCCACACTTTGTTGGCCCGTCGCCATGCGTAGTTCAGCCCCACTGCGGCCGACTGCATGCCATATAGGTTGATGCGGCGGAAGAAACCGTAGCCCAGCGAAATGTTGGTGACCGCTGTGCTGGTGCGCAGTCCCTTGGGGTCGGGCAGCAGTAGCATCCGAGGGATGGCCAGCGCCGCTTTGGTGCCCACCTCGTAAGCGTTGGTGCCCTTGTCCGCCCCGGCGATCTGCGTCTCGAAACGACCGTTGACGTCCAGCGTGAACTGTTCCGCACCACCGAAGAGGTCGCGGTCCACGAAGCCCGCCCGCAAACCGGGCCCGGCGAAGTTGTTGCTCTTGCTTACGGCATTGAGCTCGCTGAAGAGCGAGTAGCGCTTCAAGGGCAACAGTGCGATGCGTGCATGCAGCACGTCCGCGCGCAGGCTATCGTCGCCGTAGGCCACCAGCACGTTGCGGAACACCCCGTACGAGTTGAGGTACCGTTGCGTGGCATTGCTGCGGATGAGGGAGTAGGTGTCGCCCGGCCACATGAACACGCCGCTGAGGATCGGCTCCGGGAGGTACATGTTCAGGTAGCTGATGTAGCGCACACTGTCCACCATCACGGTGTCGGTGGGGGGCAGCACCTCGTCCATGTCGGCATGCACCGTCACCGACCCGATGGTGTGGATAGTGCGCTTGATGAGGGCCGTGCTGTGTTTAACCCTCAGTTGCAGCGCCACGCTCGTGTCGCCCAGCGTACTGTCGGCGGTCCACACCAGGTCGTCCGCGCGCAGGCGGTACCAGCCTTGGTCGCGGAGCCGGTCGGACACCCGGGTCCGTTCGGCGGTGAGGCGTGATAGGTCGTAGGGCTCGCCGGCGTGCACCTGGCACAACGGCTGTTGCATGGCCATGGCACTGTCCAGCGCACTCGCGCCTTCCTTGCCCAACTTCAGGCTGCGGATCAGCAGCGGAATGCCAGGCGTTACGGTGAAGACCACCGAGGCCGTGCGCCCCTTGCGGACAACCTCATAGCTGCTTTGCGCTAAGAAATGCCCGCGGTTGTTCAAGCGGTTCACCATGGCCGCGTTGATGTCGTCCAGCGGCACATTCTCCAGATACACAGGCGCCGAACCGACCTTGTATTTCAGTAGAAAACCGATGCCTTTCTGTTGCTTCGGTTCCTTGATCGTATTGTGCAGGGCTACTGTGGGTCTTATGCCCAGTATGGCATTGTTGGCCCCGGGTTTCACCAGCGCTTCCAGTTCCTGTTTCGCACCGGTGGCGTCATAGGTCGGATCCTCGGTCCATTCCACGGTGAAGCCGGTGTACAGGGGGCGCTCCTCGGTGCTGTAGCGCAGCCCCGTGCACGAGGCCAGCAGGCCCATGGCGGGCAGGAGGATGATGCGCGTGCACCGGCTATGGAACGGACTCCTCACGGCTTGCTCTCCTCGGTACGCTCACCTCGCTGCTGCTTCAGGACCTCCTGCCGGCGCCGCTCCAGTTCCTTCGCGTTCTTCTCGAGATCGCGCGTGAGCATGATGGCCACGCCGTTGTTCACCAGTTCGCCGTCGTAGAGGTCGTAGGCGTTCTCGTGGTACACCCGAAGGCGCAGGCGTCCATCCTCCGAGATGTCATAGGCGATGGCGTACTGCGGGGCCTTGGTGTTGCTCATGGCGCTCACATCCTGCTTGCGCTCGTTGTAGCCCACGGACCCTCCGGCCTCGATGCTCACGCGGTCGTTCAGGATGCGCTGCGTCACCTTGTAATCCACCGTGGTGCGCGAGTAGCTCTCGCCGCCTTCGCTCTGGTCATAGGTGTTTACGCCCAGCTGGATGTCCATGCCCTTGATGCCCTGCCCGGTGAGGCGGTTGAGCTGCTGGGTGAGGATGCCGTTGACCGAATTGCGCGCGGCGGTGCTGGCCAGGCTGCTGCCGCCGGTCTCGGTGCCGCTCTCGTTCTCGATGAAGGTGCTGAGCACGAGGAGTCCGAACACCTGGCGGTTCAGCTCCTCCTGATTACCTGGCTTGGCCAGCTGGTCCAGCACGCTGTTCACCTGCGGATAGCTGTTGCGCACCTGGCGGTCCATGTCCAACCCGAAGGTGATGTTGGGCGCCTGCACGGCCTCGCGGATGTTGATGAGCACATCGAAGGGCAGGGGCGCCTGCAGGGCATTGCGTTCGCTTTCGGGCAATCCGCCACGGGCGTTGGCCACCAAGGGATAGGGCGCCACCTTGGTGCTGTATTTGGCCTGTACGTCCATGCGCCCAGCCAGCGGATCGCCGTCCCACATGATGGTTCCGCCGGGTACCAGGTCGAAGCGCTTCTTCACCAGGCCGTAGAACTCCACGGTGTAACCGCCGTCCACCACGGTGAAGGGACCTTGCAGGTAGATGTCGCCCAAGGGGTCGTATCGGAAACGCAGGTCGGCCTCACCGCGGAATTTGGCCGCATCGCCGGTTGTGGGGTCGATGACGATGGCGAAGCGCGCGTTGCGGTCCAGCTTGATGCGCAGGTCAAGGTCGATCCCGGGTAACTGGGCGGCCAGGGAATCGCGCAGCATCTCGCTGTCGGTCCTCAGTACCAATGTGTCCTGCGCGTCGAAGTCTTCGGTGAACTGCACGATGCCTTGGTGGTCGATCATCTCCACCTTGCTGCCGGGCAGCACCACGCTGAGGGCTGTGGAATCGAGCACGCTCACCTCTCCCTTCACGCGGGGCACGGTGGGTGTGCCGGCGATCTGCAGGTCGATGCCGCCGTAAAGCTTGCCGTAGAACATCGGGTTCTCCTTGGCGGTGCTGTTCACCAGCTGGAAACGGTCGGTGCGCAGGCGCAGGTCCAACTCGGGTTCACTACCAACGGCGGTGTTCACGCGGCCATCGAGGTTGAAGCGGTTGTCGCGGGCATCGAGCACCTCGAAGCCGTCCAGGGCCAGGCCCTGCTGGTCGAAGACCACCGTTTCCTCCGGGATGCGGTACACGGCCCCGGTCTGGATCAGGCCGAAGCGTGCGTCCGTCAGGGTGGCCTTGCCCAGCACTGCCACGGCGCTGCCGTCCATGGTGTAGTTCACCTGTCCCTTGAGCCCTCCGCCCATTTCGAAGAGCACATCCTCCGTGAAGTGGCTGAACATCCCGAGGTCCTTCAGGTCGATATCGCTGTCCACCACGATGCGGGGCTCCGTTCCGCTCAGGTCGGCCTCTACGTCGGCCTGCAGGTGGTTGGGGCCGGAGTCGAGGTCCACGCCACCCTCATACCGGTCCTTGCGGATCTCGGTGACCCGTGCCTTCACCGTGCCAAGGTCCACGTCCATCAGGTGCAGCTCGCGCACCGTGACGTCGGCTTCCAGCAGTTCCTGGGCATGCAAGGGTAGGAGCACCGAGGCATCCAGGGTTCCTCGGATGACGGCCAGGCTGTCGTCGCTGCGCACCAATCCGTTGATGTTGGCCAGTTCGAAGCCCACGAAGTCGAGGTGGTTGCCATCGTCGGCGGTGCGCAGCTCCACGCTCTGTTCGCCGCTGCGCAACAACAGGTCCTCTGCACGCAGCCCCTTGGGGTCCAGGTAGAGGGCGTTGCCCGCAGCGGCCACCCAGGTCCTGCGGTCCAGCACCAGTTCCTCCTGCACGTGCACTACGGGTACGTCGCCTTGGCGGCGCAGGTCCAGACCGATCCGGTAGCGGTCGCTATCCCCATCAAGCAGCCGCAGGGTGGTGCGCAGGGCGCCCGGCGCATTGGTGGCCTGCAGCAGCAGATCATCCATGTGCAGGCTGTCACGCCGCACCTGCAGCACGGACAGTTCGCCGTCCAGATCGGGTCCTCCGGCTTTCAGGTCGATCACCAGGCCCTTCATCTCCACTCCCGCATAGTCGACCAGTGGGATGTCCACGTTCAGCGCCAATGAATCGCGATCGCTGTCATAGTGCCCTTCGAAGCGGGTGACCTCCATGGCCTTCAGTTCGGGCACCAGCAGGCTGGCCAGGTGCTGGGTGCCGGGCAGGTCCACCTTCAGGTCCATGCGGCAGCCTGGTGGTGGCTGGAACACGTAGGGTTCCTGGAAGGCACCAAGCAGGCGCTCGCGCATCAGCGAAACGGTGCTGTCCATGGACAGGTTCGCGTGGTAGGCCACGCGCGCCACATCGCTGTCCAGGTCCACAGAGGTGGAGTCCACGTCCAGCAGACCGTTCAGGGTGAAATGGTCGAAGGCGAAGGAGCGTTCGGTATTGAACACCCGCAGTCCGGGTGCTTGCAGGGCGATGCGCCCCCGAGCTTCGGGCATCAGGGCGAGGCGTCCGGTGATCTGCCCTTCGCTGTTCAGCACATGCGCGGTGAGGCCCAGTTCCTGCAGGTGAAGACTGGTGAGGAAGAGGTCGAAGCCCATGACCAGGCTGTCGCCCGCCTGTGGCCAGGGCCCCGCCGTGTGCAGGTCGAAGGCCGCGGCCGGTGCGGTGCTGACCAAGTAGGTGCGAACGGAATCGTCGGCCACATCGGCCGTCAGGCTCAGGCTGGAGAGGTCGGCGCCGTTGTAGGAAAGCTGGGTGGGGTTGAAGCTCAGACTGCCCTTCGGCTGTGGCCCGTGCAGTCCATCGCCATGCGCCACCAAGGTGAAGCTGATGGGCCCCAGGGCGGTGTCGCCGGTGAGCCGCGCAGCGTGGACGTCCGCCGCGGTCAGGTCCACATCGATCATGCCCGGCACGTTGCCTTTCCAGTTGCGGGCTTCTGCGTGGCCCACCAGATCGCCGAGGTCGCTCTGCAGGTCAATGGTGGTAAGGGCATCATAGCCGCGGCCCGCCGCTGTGCCCCTGAATGCTAGGCGCGCGGGTATGGGCACGTCAGGTGGAGCGAAGGCCCGTACCACTTGGTGCAGTCCGGCACCCATGGTCAGTTCATCCACCGTGAGCGCATAGCTGCTCTGGGGCCACTGCGCGGCGTTACTGATGCGGCCATTGGCGTGCACGACGGTGCCCTGATCGCCGTCGAGCATGAGCCCGGCCTTCGCGATCTCCGTCCCGCTGCCGGTGAGCCATAGGCGTGTGGTCCAGCGTTCATCGCTGGCAGACGCTGCGGGCAGTTCCACGCCGAGCTGGTGCAGCAGGGGGAGCAGGTCGGCAAGGCGCAGTTCGCCACCGGCCTCGGCATCGATGGGCACCCGCTCGGGCGTTCGGTAGACCACGGAAAGGTCCCCCGGGCTGGCCGAAGCGCGGAAGGTGAAGTGGTTGCCCAAGGCCGCTATGCGCCCATCGCTCAGCGACAGGGTCGCGGTGGTGGCATCCAGGCCGGCGCTCAGGGAAAGGTGCTCGTCGGCAGGACCACCCGTCAACGACAGGCTGTCCAGCTGCAGGGCGATGCGTTCGTTGTTCACCTTCAGGTCGTGCGCGTCAAGGCCGATGGCGGTGTATACCAGGTGTTCCGGGTCCAGCAGCCGGGCCGGGGCGCTGATGCTGTCGCTGTGGAAGGCGATGTCGCTGTTCGTCACCGCCAGTTGGTCGATGGCAAGGTCCCAGTCCTGCGTCCAGTAGCGGAAGCCGTCGTGCTGGTCCAGCCAAAGGGGAGCGATGGACGAGCTGTCCGCTGGGTCTTCCTTCGTGGTCGTTATAGTGCCGATCGAGAAGCCGTCGAGCACGGCCTTGGCCAGGGCCAACCGCTGGTTGGTGAGGTCTATGGTGCGGGTGTACAGCGCCCCATGCTGCACGGCGATCCACAGGCTGTCTCCGGCATCCGGCATGGTCAGGGTGAAGCGCACGCTGTCCAGGTCCAGGGTCCTGAAGCGCAGGTCGATGTCCGCCATGGGGTTGGTCAGCGCGGGGTAGGTGGGCGGCTCCGTTTCTCCGCTTGTGGTGCGCAGGTCCACGCTGGTATTGCGCAGCATGAAGTGGTCCAGGTGGAATCGCAGGGGCGCCAGCGTGAAGGTGTCCAGTGTCACATCAAGCTCGCCCAACCGCACCTGCATGGCGAGCTCGCTCGGGTCCATGGCCATGCTGAAATGGATGCGCTCCATGTGCACGGCGCGCAGGTCGAGCTGGATGCCGCCGATGGAATCGGAGCTGGTCTCCGCGACCTCGGGCCCGGGAGTGGCGAAGGCGGTGATGAAAAAGTCGAAGTTGAAGGTGCTGTCGGCGTCCTGGTGCAGGTGTGCACGCACATCGGAGATCTCCACCTGCTTGAAGCGCACGGTACCATCCAGCAGGTCGCGCAGTCCCAGTGAAGCGTTGATGTGCCCGGCGTGCAGGAGGGTGTCGCCCTGCAGATCGGCCACGAAGAGACCTTCCAGGCGGACGTCGAGCGGGAAGATGATGCGCAGCCGCTCCAGTTCCACCTTCGCACCGGTCTTGCCGCTGAGGTAGGCCACTGCCCGCCCACGGATCAGGTGCTGCACCGGCGGCAGGTATACCAGCAGCAGCAGGAAAGCCGCTACCAGCACGGGCAGGAGCAACAGCCGCAACGCCACCTTCCGAAGAAGGCGGCGCCAGTTCCGCGGAGGCTTGGGCGCAGCCTCCGCAGGGCTATTGGTAGGGGGTGTCGACAACGGTCCCGAAGGTACGGGCAGGCCAGCACTGAGGTAGCGATCCTTGAGATCCGTGTGGTGTGGTCCTGTGTTCGTGCAACCCCAAACGTGCGGGTGTCGACCGTCCTTCGTCTCCTCAGTCGCTTCGCGCCTTGCGGAGCACTCCTTCGGTATTGCTCAGGACGGGTCGACCTGCCTGGCGGCAGGTATCCGCTACAGGTGCGGGTCCATGAGGTCGGTGTGTTGCTACTAGCTACCGACCGTCAACTCCCTCACCTCTCCCTCTTGCGTGATCCACAGGTATTTGATGATCTCCTTGACGTCCTTCTTCTTGTCGGCCCAGGCCTCTGGCAACTGGCACTGCAGGGTGAGGTTGTAGGTGTATTGCACCGGTGGTTCGGTGATCTCGGCGTGCAGGACGATGTCGAAATTGCCGTAGGGGACCTTGTTGTAGAAATGGGTGTTGCTCTTCCGAATGTCATTCACCAACTGGCCCTTGCGACGGCTGTTCAAGCTGCTTTGCGTGCGCGACTGGTAGGTGGTGTAGCGGTCCAGGGGGAAGTAGGCGCCGTTCTTCTCGGCGGCCAGGCGGTGGCTCTCTTCCACCTTGAGGCCCAGCTTCTCGAAGTTGGCCAGTTTCTGTTGCAGCAACTTGGTGGCGAACATGCGCAGGGTGTCGTAGCACGCGCTCTGCTGGGCCACGAAGAAGTCCACCTTCACCAGGTCGTAGATCTCCTCCTTGGCGGCGGCGGTCACCAGCTTGTCCAGCACCCGCGCATCGGTGAACCGGATGTGGATGTTCTTCTGGATCTCGAAGCCGGCCGGCACTTCCTGGTAGGTCTTGCTGAAGAGCTTGCGGGTGGCCTCCAGCTCATAGACCGGGATGAAGGAGAGCATGTCGGTGAACACGTCCTTCTCCTTGACGCCGTGTTCCATGACGCGCCGCAGCACGCCGTCGATGCGCTCGTTCATCAGGCTGTCGGCCTCCTCGGCGCTCTGGCCCAGCTGCGTCACATGGAAGATGGCCAGGTAGCTGTCGGCCTTCATGTTCATCATCGCGTTCACCTCCAGCACCAGCACGTTGCCCTGGATGGTGGCCTTCACCGGCTGTTCGGCCTGCTGGAAAAAGATGCGGCTGTTGCTCTCGTACATGAGGTTGCCCATGGCCTGCGGACGGGCCGTGAGGGAGAGTGCGATGCCCGCAACGGCAAGGAGAGTGCGTATTGGAATAGGCATGTTCGGTCTGTTTTGCCGAACAGTACACGGGCCTGTCGCGAACGTTCAACGCAGGGCACGATGAGCTTCGAAAGAACTACTCCGGCAGGGGCAGTGGAGGCGTCAGGCGGCGCGAACCGGCATAGAGGTCGTAGCGCAGGAAGCGGCAATCCAGCGCACCGTTGAAGAGCTGGATCTTGGGCTTGGGGGTGAGGCGGATGCGCTTGGCGGCCTCCATGTTGCTGGTGAGCACCCAGGCGCTCCAGCCGGTCCAGCGCTTCTTCAGCGTGTCGCCGATCATGGTGTACAGCTCGTGGATGGCCTCGTCGCTGGTGCTGGCGCCGATGCCATGCTCGTCCATGCGCTCGCCATAGGGCGGGTTGAGGATGAGCATGCCCGTGCCCGGCGGTGGTTCCAGGTCGGCGAAGGCGCTGTGGCGGATGGTGATGCTGTCTTCCAGCTTGGCGGCCAGCACGGTGTCCTGGGCCTTGCGCACGGTGACGCGGTTGACATCGCCGCCCAGCAGGATGGGCCTGTCGTCCGTGATGCGCGCAATGACGGCCTCGCGGATGGTCTCGTACAGGTCGGGGTCGAAATCGGTCCAGCGCTCGAAGCCGAACTCCCCACGGTAGTAGCCCGGCGGGATGTTCGCCGCCAGCAACGCGGCCTCGATGAGCAGGGTGCCCGAGCCGCACATGGGGTCGACCAGCGGGCTCTTGCGGTCCCAGCCACTGAGCATGACCATGCCCGCCGCCAGCACCTCGTTCAAGGGCGCGGCGTTGGTGTCCTGCCGGTAGCCACGCTCATGCAGCGAGCCTCCCGAACTGTCCAGCGACACCGTACAGCGCTCGTTGATGATGTGCATGTGGATCCGCAGCGTGGGCCGCTCCAGGTCCACCGAGGGACGCCGACCGGTCTTCTCACGGAAACGGTCCACGATGGCGTCCTTGGCCTTCTGCGACATGAACTGGGTGTGGTCCGTCCAGTAGGTGTTCAGCGTGCACTTGATGGCGAGTGTATCGCTGTTGCTCATGTACTGCTCCCACTTGATGCGCTTGATGCCGAGGTAGAGGTCCTCGGTGTTGCGGGCATCGAAGGAGCCGATGGGCACCAGCACGCGGATGGCGGTGCGCAGGCAGAGGTTGGCCTTGTAGAGGAAGCCCTGGTCGCCGGTGAAGCTCACGGCCCTGTTGTGGCGCTCGGTATCACGCGCGCCAAGCTTCACCAGTTCAGTGCGCAGCACCTCCTCCAGACCGTGAAGTGTCTGTGCGATCATGCGGAAGGATGTGTTCTCCATCGACTCGGGGGCCTGAGCGCGAAGGTCGCTCAATGCGGCGGACCGGCGTCCACCGAATGTGCGCGGGTCACGCACAGAGGAGCACCGCAAGACCGGTGATGAGCGCGTTGCTCAGCAGGTTCACGCGGTCGTTGGTCATCCAGGCGAGGCCCTTGGCGGGCTTGCCATCCCCAGTGGCCTGGTCCTGCAACTGGCCTTGCGCCCCGCGGTACCGGGCCTGCAGCGTGCCGCCCAGCAGACTGTCCGCCAGCATGCCGGCCATGCCCCATGCGGCCACTGAAACGATCATGTACAGCGTTCCGAGGTACAGGTGGCGCATGATCAGTAGCCCACCAACGAGGCCAAGCAGCGCCGCACCGATAGCACCACCCAGTGTTCCCTGCATACTGATGCCACCGGAAAGCCCCGCTGGTACCGTCCGGAAGCCGATGATGTCGTAGGTCCTGCCCCGGACGGCCATGCCGACCTCGCTGGCCCAGGTATCGGCCGTGGCGATGGCCATGCTCACGGCCATGGCGTATTGCGCCTGATCGTCGGGCAGGAGCAGGGCCGCTGCGAGGTAGACCCCACCGTTGCTCCACACCTGTTCGGCATCCCGCGGACGACCGTGCTTGGCATCGCTGGTGCTGCGTGTTGTCCGGGTGTGCCTGCCGAGGAGGGTGCTACCGGCGAAAAAGAGCAGCAGTGGAAGGACCCACCATGGGCCCTGTGTCCACACCACTGCGCAGCCCAGCAGCGCCGCGCTCACCGCACCGCCCGGTGTCAGCCAACCTTTGCGTATGCTGAGCCACGCGAGAGGGACGGCGAGGAGCAGAGCCATCCAGGCTGCACCCAGGTGTTCCAGCGCATTGCCATACTGCAGTGCCACCAGCATGGCCGCACTTCCGGCCGGCACCCAGACATTGTCCCATCCTGCAGAGCCCAGCGCTTCCGCCGCGGTGAGCAGCAAGGTCAGCAGGAGCGTGGCCAACAGCAGGAGATGCAGCTGCCATGCGTTCAATGGCGAGGGCCACAGCAGCAACAGCAAAGCAGTCGTCAACGCGAAGGCGGCATTGCCAGCGAGGCTCTTGCGGTCGGCAATGAGGTGGTAGCACGGACTCTGCACGCGGATGCCGACCACTGCGGCGGCGGCATCGCTGAAGGCGAGCACGGCCATGGGAAGGACGATGAGCCATCGGTGGGCAGAGGTGGGGAAGAGGAGCAACAAGGCGAGATAGGGCAGGGGGAAGAGCGCGATGCCCCAGCCAGGCCTGCCGCTGGACTCCCGGAAGAAGCGCCCGCTGCCCACCAGCACCAGCAGCGTCAGCGTGGCGATCAGCACCACGGCGATCAGTGCGCCGAGGTCTTCCAGAAGCAGCGGGGCGAGGGCGCAGGCACCCACCGCACCCACGTGCAGGACCTTGCGCGCAAGCCACTGCGGGAACACACCGCGCCGGTCGAGCGTTTCCATGGCCACGGTGAGGACCGCGACCCATGCACCCAATGCCAGGAGGACGGTCGTATCGTTGTGCATCGGTTCTGAAGTAACGGTTTTCCATGCACCACTTGTTCGAGCTTGAGGATCTGCCCGCTTTTCCGCCGGTGCTGAGGCGCCTGCAGGTGGAGTTCATCGGTTGGCTCGTCCACCGTGCCGGCATCTACCGTGCCGTGGTTCCGCCGCTGCGGGAGGCGCTGGACCGCTGTGCCGTCCGGGAGATCACGGACCTGGGTTCCGGCAACGGTGGGCCCATCCTGTTCCTCGCCCGGCAGCCCGCGTTCCAGGATGTGCGCTTCCTGCTCACCGACCGTTTCCCGTCACCGGCACCCACGGGTTCGGCCCTTGTCCACTGGCATCGGGCAACGGTCGATGCCCTGGACCCTGACCCGCCGGGTACCGGGCCGCTGACCCTTTTCAATGCCTTCCACCACTTCACGCCCGCACAGCAGGAACAGTTGGTCCGGGTGCATGGCATGCGCGGACTTTTGGTGCACGAGGTGTTGCAACCCAACGTCGGGGTCTTCCTGAAGATCCTCTTCACCACCACCATCGGGCAGTTGCTGCTGGCCCCCTTCGTGCGGCCCTTCCGCTGGGAACGGCTGCTATTCACCTACGTGCTGCCCATCAACCTGATCACCATCCCCTGGGACGGGCTGGTGAGCGTGCTGCGCTCCGATACTGTGGATCGCCTGATGGAACGCCTGCGCAACGCGGCACCCGAAGGCTGCGAAGTGCAAGGCGGAACGGCCGGACCGTGGTGGGCACCGGTGACGTGGGTACATTGCCTCCCTCCACGCGCCACATGAACGCACTGCTCATCCTCTGGCGCTTCTCCCGGCCCCACACCATCATCGGAAGTGCGCTCAGTGTGACGGCGCTCTACGCCATGGTCTGCGCGCGGCCCGGCGCGGTGCCCGACCACTGGGGCGTGTGGCTGCCGAGCCTGCTGAGCGCGCTGGCCTGCAACGTGTTCATCACGGGCCTCAACCAGTGGAGCGATGTGGAGGTGGACCGCATCAACAAGCCGTGGCTGCCCATCGCCGCTGGCTCGCTCTCCAAAGCCGGCGCGCTGCGCATTGTGCTCATCAGCCTGGGCATCGCACTGGCCACCGCCGCGATGTTGTCCTGGGCCTTTTTCGGCCTCATCGCCCTCATCGCCCTGCTCGGCTGGGCCTATTCCATGCCGCCCATCCACCTGAAGCAGCATCACTTCGGCGCAGCGCTGGTCATCACCGTGGTGCGCGGTCTACTGGTGAACCTGGGATTCTACGCGCACTACCGGGCCCTGCTGACCGATGTTTCGGGTTGGGATCCGGTGATCGTGCCGCTCACGGCCTTCGTGGCGCTGTTCAGCATTGGCATCGCGTGGTTCAAGGACATCCCCGATACCAAGGGCGACCTGGAATACCGCTTCGGCACACTGGCTGTGCAGATGGGCCGGAGTGCCGCGCTATGGCTGGGCACCGTGGTGGTGGTCATGGGCTACCTGGCGGTGATCCTCCCGGCCATGTTCGGCCTGCTTCCCAACAGCCTGTTCTTCGTGACGGCCTTCGCATTGCCTCTGTTCCTCTTTCTGCTGATGGCCGCAAAAGTGAACGTGAAGGACGACCGGGAGGTGAAACGGTTCTACTACTTCTTCTGGGGCCTGTTCTTCCTGGCCTATGTGCTGTATCCGCTGGGGCTGATCCTGACGTAGGGAAGGACTGCCCGGCATGGGAACGAGGCTCTGTTCCCGGCACAGAGGGCAGAGGTCATCGGACGCGCAACGCTCTATTCCGCGGCCTTCTCCAGTTTCTCCTGCTCCTTTGCCTGCTCCTTGAAGTAGCGGCGGAAGAGCCAATTGCGCTGCAGGGCGCGCAGGTCCTCGTTGAGCAGAACGGCACTGGTGTCCAGGCGGGTGAGGGTGCCGCGCACGTCACGGGCCACGGCGGTGTCCACCACCAGGGTGTGGGCCAGGCCGCCGGAGGTGTTCAACGCACCGGAGAAACGACTGAAGTTGCTCATGGCGATCTCCAGGGAATCGCTGACGTGTTGCAGGTTCTCCAACAATGCACGCACCTGGCGTTCGGCAGCGGGGTCGCTGACCAGCGTGCCGAGCGCTCCCTTGCCTGAACGGACATCACGCAGCAGGAGGTCGATGCCCTCGGTGGCCGAGCGGGCGTGGGTGGCGGCCAGGCGCAGTTCGTTCAGGGCCAGGGCCACATCCTTGGAGAGCAAGGTGTCCGTGAGCAGGTCCATGGCATTGCCCGGCGTGTTCAGCTTCGTGGCCAGGATGCGCACCTCGTCGGTGATGTCGGCCAGGTTGGCGTTCGTGCGGTCCAGTGTTCGGAGCATTACGTCGGTATCCAAGGGTACGCTGGTCCCGAACACGGTCCCGTCCACAATGGGCTTTCCTCCACTGTCGCCGGGTGTCAGGTTCACCAACTTGTTGCCCATCAGTCCGTCGCTGCCCAGGGTGGCGATGGCGTTGTCGCGGATGTTCGGGGCATCGTCCTCCTTGATGGCCATCTCCACCCGCACAGAGGTGTCGCTGGCGATGATGATCTTCTCCACGGTACCCACATTGATGCCCATATAGCGGACGTTGTTGCCCGGACGAAGGCCGCTCACCTGGTGGAAGGTGGCCTCCACCGTGATGGTGCTGCTGAACAGGTTGCGCTTGCTGCCCAGAAGGTACAAGGCCACGGCGAGCACCAAGGTGCCGCCCAGCACGAACATTCCAAGACGAATGGGATCTCCTTTGGTCGACATGGTCACATGAAAATAAAGAAGCGCTTCACCACGGGGTCCTCGCTATCCCGGAATTCCTGGTAGGTGCCTTCCACATGGTTCCTCCCTTCGTTCAACAGGATGATCCGGTTGGCCGCGAGCTTCGCCACATTGAGGTCGTGGGAGATGATGATGCTGCTGGTGTTGTAGGTGCGCTGCAGTTCCAGGATGAGTTCCACGATCTCCTTGCCCGTGATGGGGTCCAGGCCGGTGGTGGGTTCGTCGTAGAGCACGATCTCGGGTTTCAGGATGAGCGTGCGGGCCAGGCCGATGCGCCGCTTCATGCCGCCGGAAAGTTCGCTGGGGTACATGTTCCGCGTATGCTCCAGCCCAACGGCGTGCAGCACCTCATCCACCAGTTCATCCGACCTGCCCAACTGTTCGCCGATCCAATGCCTGCGCAGGGGGAACTCCAGGTTCTCCTGCACGGTCATGGAATCGTAGAGGGCGCTGCTCTGGAAGAGGAAACCGATCTTCACCCGGATGCGGTCCAAGGCGTCCTGGTCCAACGAAAGGATGTCCTTGCCCAGGACGTCGATCGTTCCCGAATCAGGGACCTGAAGCCGCACGATGCACTTGATGAGGACGCTCTTGCCGCTTCCGCTCTTGCCCAGCACCATCACGTTCTCGCCGCGGTGGAGGTCCAGGTCGAAGCCCTTCAGCACCTTGTTCTCCCCGAAGCTGACATGCAGGTCGCGCACACTGATCACGCACTCCTTCCCGGTGCCTTCTGCAGCGGGTCTGGCGGTGGCGGAGGTCTCTTCCATCAGTTGAGGCCCATCAGGTCGGTGATCTGCACGGCGATGAGGTCGAGGATGAAGATGAGCAAGGAGGCCAGCACCACCGCACTGTGTGCACTGCGCCCCACACCTTCCGTGCCCTTTGCCGTGGTGAAGCCCTTGTAACAGCCCACCGCGCCGATCACGAAGCCGAAGAAATAACTCTTGATGAGGGCGGGCAGAAGGTCGCTGAACGCCAGCGATTCAAAGACCTGGCGGTAGAACAGTGACCAGCTCACGTTGTCCTTGATGTTCACCCCGATCCACGAGGCCCAGATGGCGATGCCATCGCCCAGGACCACCAGGATCGGCAGCATCAGCGTGGTGCTCCAGATGCGGGTGACGGCCAGGTAACGGAAGGGGTTGGTGCCGCTCACCTCCATGGCGTCGATCTGCTCGGTGACCTTCATGCTGCCCAGCTCGGCGCCCATGCCGCTACCGATCCGGCCTGCACAGATCAAGGCGGTGATCACCGGCACGATCTCACGCACCACGCTGATCGCCACCATGGCCGGCAGCATGGCCTCGGCACCGAAACGCGCCAGGGTGGGCCGGCTCTGCACCGTGAGCACCAGGCCCATGATGAACGCCGTGATGGCCACCAGGGGCATGGAGCGGTAGCCGTTCAGGGTGCACTGGCGGATGAACTCGCGCCACTCGAAACGAGGGTAGAACGCGTTCTGGAAGAAGCGGCCCACGAACGCCGAAAAAGCACCGGTCTCCAGCAGGAGGCCACGCAAGGTGCTCTCGTCGTCGTTCTTCATCCCGCGAAAGGTATGGGCTGCCGATCGAACAGCGCCTGATGGAGGTGCTAATTAATGTCTGGAGAATACGTGATGTGAACGGGTCTGCCCATCGCTCAGAACGTTCCCCGCTGAAGCCGCGCGACCAAGGCGCGTGCCGCTTTGGCACTGTGTCGCTGGTGCTTTCTTGCCAAGGTCCCGCACCGCGCGCGTAACTCCGGCGGGAGCTCCTTACGTTGTTCCAACAGCCACTCGGAGAAGAGGTGCCCATCGTGCCAGCTGCCCAGTTGCTTCTGGAGCTGCGCCAGTGTTGCATGGCGGGCTGCGGGGTCGGCCGGAAGATGGGCGGGCAGGGCATCCAGGAGGTAACGGGTCCGTTTGAGGGCCACCCGTGCGCGATGCAGCGTGCCCGGATCGGTCCTGCGGAGGCCGTCGATCCGCTCAATGAGGCGTTCCTGATGATGGGCCACCGCGGTCAGCAGACCCTGTTCCACCTCCAGCGCGCTCAGCGCTGGCCGGAAGCCTGTGTCCAGGCGCAAAATCGGCCCGGTCCTGATGGTCTTCAAACTCTTGGCCACGCAGCGTTCCTCGGTGCCTTGCGCCTTCCGCAGGTGGCGCAGCAGCTTCTCCCGAAGAGCCTCATCCTGTACCTCGCTCTCCACCAACAGCGTGAGGACATGAAGATCACGCAGGGTGCTCGTCAGCTTCAGGATCCGCGAGGTGAGGCGGAGTACCCTGCGCACTTTTCGGTCGCCTGGACCACTGGCTGCAGCGACCTCCAAGGGGGACGCCAAGTGCCGTGACGCTTGCCGCAACGCGTAGACCGAGCGCTCGGTGAGGGATCTCCGGCATTTCCCGCGGGCCTCGTGCAGCTCGATGGCCCGGCGACGCACCTTCAACAACAGCGCCTCCGCAGGATGAAGGATCACGGTCCCGGTGGATACTTGTTCGGGCATTGGTTGAAGGTAGCTGTTGTGCGGGCCATCTGTCATGATCGCTTTCTTCCAGACCGGCACCCTCGCCGAACTGTCCGTGATGGATGTGGATTTCTTCGGGCTCACCAATGCCAATGCCCAGCTGATCGCACTGGCCATTGTGACGCAGGACGATCTGGGCGAGGCCATGTCCTCCATCTACTATGCCTCATCCGCAGACCTTCCCCACGCGGATGTTCCGACATGAGGCCGAGGCGCGGGCCTGGTTCGCGGAGTGCATCGCCGCAGAGGTGCGGACACCGTGATCACGCGCTGGAAACTGTGCGCTGCGTAGGTTCGTGCGCTTTTCGGATCGTTGTTTCTCCGCTTTATGCAATGATCCACCCTTCTGCATCGCTATTACACCCGGTGCCGACCGGCCCGCCTGATCTTCCCCCATGCGTACACTTCTCGCCTCCCTGTGTCTCCTGCTCTCCGCCACCACCTGGGCCAAGGAACAGCCCGTCACCACCAGCATCAGTGCCGTCAAGGTCTTCCTGAGCGGGGCCGAAGTGACGCGCAGCGGCAAGGCTGAACTGCTGAAGGGCACCGCCACCCTGGTCTTTGCCGGCCTGCCTGAGGAGCTGGACCCCGCCAACATCCAAGTGAGCGGCAGCGGTGCTTTCACCATCCTGGGGGTGCAGCACCGCTTGAACTTCCTGGAAGAGAAGCAGGACCGCGCGGAGGTGGTGGAGCTGAAGGACCGGATCAAGGTCCTGGAGGCGGACATCGCCCGGGAACAAAGCCTGCTGGGCGTGCTGGACAAGGAGGATGCGCGCCTCGCCAAGAACGATGTGATCGCCGGCGATGCCGGGCTCTCGCTGGAACAACTGCGCAGTATCAATGACTACCTGCAGTCGCGCCAGGAAGCGTTGGCGCTGAAACGCCTCGAACGTCAGGCACGCATCGCCAACCTGCACGAGGACCTCGGCAAGGTGAAGTTGCAGCTCGCTCAGGTGCAGGGCAAGAAGACGCGCCCCACCAGCGAGGTGGTGGTGGAGGTGAGCGCCAACGCGCCGGTGAGCGCCACGCTCACGCTGAAGTACATGGTACAGAGCGCCGGCTGGAGCCCCACCTACGACATCCGCGTCGCCGACATCACCAAGCCCATGGAGCTGACCTACAAGGCGCAGGTGTACCAGAGCACCGGCGAGGACTGGGACAAGGTGCAGCTTGCCCTGAGCAGCGGTGAGCCCAACCGGGACGCCATCATGCCCACGCTCTACCCCTGGCGTTTGGACTTCGGCATCCCGCGTCCGGCACCGGTGGCGAACGTGCAGCCCGGCTTCAACCCCAACGTGCGCGATGTACGTGGCATCATCCGCGATGCCTCCACGGGTGAACCGCTGCCCTTCGTGAACGTGGTCCTGTCAGATGTGAACGGCCAGACCATCAACGGCACCACCAGCAACATCGACGGATACTATGCCATTGCGGTGCCTGTGAACGGCCGGAACCTGCGCTTCGAGTTCATCGGATACAGCTCGCAGCAAATGGCCATCACCTCCGGATCGATGAACGTGAACATGGCGGAGAGCGCGACGCAGCTGAGCGAAGTGGTGGTGCAGGCTTCTGGGATGCTTTCGGTACAATCCGGGGTGCAGCGTTTGGACAAGAAACATATTCGTCGTCAACGGATCCTTTTTGGAGAGAATGATCTGGCTCAGAACATGGACGCCACCACCGCCCTCGCCGAAAGCGTTACCGAGCGGGCCACCAGCTTCGAGTTCGCGATCAGTGTGCCCTACACCATTCCCAGCGATGGCAAGAACCACCAGGTGGGTGTGCAGGAGCAGGAACTCACCAGCACCTACAAATACTACTGCACGCCGAAGCTGGACCTTGATGCCTTCCTCTTCGCTCAGGTAACGGGCTGGGAGGGCCTGAACCTCCTGGCAGGCCCGGCGTACATCTACTTCGAGGGCACCTACGTGGGCGAAAGCCTGCTGGACCTCGCTGGTGTGGGCGACACCTTGGACATCAGCCTGGGCCGCGACCAAGGGGTCACCGTTCAGCGGACCAAGCGCACCGACTTCAGCCAGCGGCAGGTGGTGGGTGGCAAGCGTGTGGAGAGCGTGGGCTGGGAGATCGCCGTGCGCAACAACAAGGCACAGGCCATAGACCTGGTGATCACCGACCAATACCCTTTGGCAGCGCGCAGTGAGATCGAGGTGAAGCTGGACGAGAACGGCGGTGCTGCGGTGAATACGGAGAAGGGCTTCCTGACGTGGAAGGTGAAGGTGGAACCGCGCACCAACCAGAAGTGGACCTTCGGCTACAGCGTGAAGGTGCCCAAGGAACAGCC
>CAMCAZ010000018.1 GCA_945872795.1 Chryseobacterium gleum | reverse complement strand
CCGATGGTGATGGCAACGGCATGCTGGCTGGCATCCAGGCCGTGCTTGATCACGTTCTCGACGAGGGGTTGCAACACCATGCTGGGTACCTGGAGCTCGTTCAGAGCGGCGGGGATGGCGTAGTGCACATCCAGCCGATCGCGGAACCGCACACTTTCTATGCCGAGGTAGTGCGCTACGTGGTCCACCTCGCGTTCCAGGGGCACCTTGTCGCGCTGCGTCTTCTCCAGGGTGATGCGCAACAGCTGCCCCAGCTGGCTCAGTACCCGGCGAGCATCGTTGATGTTCTCGTCCATCAGCGCGCTCACGGTGTTCAGTGTGTTGAAGAGAAAGTGCGGTTGCAACTGCTTCTTCAGCGCGTTGAGCTGGGTGACCTGCAACTCACTTTGCAGCTGCAGCAACTGCTCGTGCGCCAAACGGTGCAGGCGCGCGTTCTCCAGGCCGATCAGCACGCCCATCAGCACCCCGTATTCCATGGTGCGCGTGAAGATGGCCGGCACCAGCGCGTGGTAGGCCCAGTCGCGGTACTTGGGGTCGGCGATGTCGAAATCGCCCACGCTTTGCAACAGGGTGTAGTAGAGCGTGGAGGTGACCACCTCGTGCACTGTGGCGATCAGCAGGCTGAAGCCGATGTGCACGGCGATGGTGCGGAACAGGGGGCGCGCATCGAAGGGCCAGCGGCGCAGGATGGAATAGACCAGGGGACAGAGCAGTGCCCAGAACAGGAAGTTGAGGTAGGGCACCGGCGCCTCCCGCCACCAATTGAACACCCCCATCTCCTTCACGTCCTGGAAGACGTAGTGGTGCATGTAGGCCTGGAAAACAAAGAGCGTGGCCAGCACCCCCGCCGTGATGAGGATGGTCCGGTAGCGGATCGGGGTGCGGGTGAAATAGCTCATCAAGGGGGCAACGGTCCGAAACTAGCCCGCTGCACATGCCCGCCCCAAGCGCCCCGTGATGAGCGGCAAGGGGTGGGATGAACCGTTCATCACGATCATCAGCGGCGTAGCCCGGGGATGGAGGGTGCCAGGCCTCCAACAGTTTCCGTGATCGGAGGACAACGGATGAGCGGCTCAGATCGATCACGGCCGGAATGAAAAAGGCCCTCCATCGAAGGCCCTTTTCAGGTGTGGTCAAGTTCGGTCCTCAGCCGCCGAAGGTGAAGCTCATGCCGTTCACGCTCACCGTGATCTGGTTGTCGCACGCGCCGCTGCCATAGTCCACGGTGCGCACGTCCAGCGATCCGGGAATGATCTGCAGCACACCGCTCACGATCCAGGGGCAGCCCACCTCCACCCGCAGGGGCGTGGTGATCAGCAAACTGTAGGGCACTTCGTTCCGGTTCACGCCACTGCCACTGCCCGAGATCAGGTACACGTCATCCAACAGTTCCAGCGTGTTCTGCCCCGCGATCCAGGTGCGGGTGCGCTGGTAGCTGTGTGTGCTCGTCCAGCTGCCGTCCGGTGCGGTCACCGATCCGTTCACGGTTACGGAGAAGAAGGGCTGGCCTTCGCCGTTCAGTCCGGCGTTGGTCACGGTCTTCACCCCTTGCAGGCGGTGGTCGTTCACGTAGTAGTCCTCCGGGGTGATGGTGATCACCGTGCCGGGATCGCGGTACCGGCCGGTGAAGGTGATGGCCAGGCGGCCCCGGCGGTTGCGGCCATCAGCACCCGTGCAGTTGCTGGGGCCGAAGTCGATGAGCAGCGTGTGGGGCACGCTCACGGTGTCCAGGGTCACAGACACCGCGCAGGGCAGCTCCCCGTCCTTGGCGGCGGCATCGCTCTGCTTCAGGGCATCGTTGAAGTACGATTCCGCACGGTCGTGGTCCACGGCGGATGTGTAGTCGCGGTCCACGGGTTCCTCATCGCTCTCCTTCCGGCAGGCGACAAGGGCGAGGCAAGCGAGCACGACGAGGGTCAGGGATCTCATGGATGGATTGTTATGGCCTTATGACGCAAGGATCGGGCCGATGGTTCAAGGGCGACGCTCGAGCACCACGAAACTGAAGGCGTGGGCATGGCGCGCATCCGCAGGGTGGGCCTCGCGGCTCAGCTCCTGCCAGTCGGCGGGGTCGACCACCGGGAAGTGGGTATCGCCCACGATGTCGGCGTGCACCAGCGTCAGGTACAGGCGGTCCACCAGGCCCTTGGCCAGGGCCTCGCGGTAGATCTGCCCGCCACCGATGATGAAGACCTCCGTCTCACCGCCCTGCCGCGCGCGGTCCAGGGCGTCCTCCAGCGAACCCAGCACCACGGCACCGGGTGCCGCATGTTCCGTGTTGCGCGTCACCACGATGTTCACGCGGTCCTTCAGGGGGCGGTACTTCTCGGGGATGCTCTCGTAGTTCTTCCGGCCCGTGATCACGTAATGTCCGCGGGTGGTGCGCATGAAGTACTTCATGTCGTCCGGCAGGTGCCAGGGCAGGTCACCGTCGTGGCCGATGGTGCCGTTGTCCGCCACGGCGGCGATGGCCGAGACGATCATACCGAGACCGAGGCTTTGATGTGCGGGTGCGGGTCGTAGTCCTTCAGCGTGAAGTGCTCGAAGCGGAAGGCGAAGAGGTCCGTCACGCCGGGGTCCAGTTCCATTTTGGGCAGCGGGCGGCACTCGCGGGAGAGCTGCAGTTTGGCCTGCTCCAGGTGGTCGGTGTACAGGTGCACATCGCCGAAGGTGTGCACGAACTCGCCGGGTTTCAGGCCGCAGACCTGCGCCATCATCAGGGTCAGCAGCGCGTAGCTCGCGATGTTGAAGGGCACGCCCAGGAAGGTATCCGCACTGCGCTGGTAGAGTTGGCAGCTCAGCTTGCCATCGGCCACGTAGAACTGGAACAGGGCGTGGCAGGGCGGCAGGGCCATGCGGTCCACATCGGCGGGGTTCCAGGCGGTGACGATCATGCGGCGGCTGTCCGGACTTTTCCGGATCATCTCCACCACGTTCGCGATCTGGTCGATCACCCGGCCATCGGGCGTGTGCCAGCTGCGCCACTGGTAGCCGTACACGGGGCCCAGATCGCCGTGTTCATCGGCCCACTCGTCCCAGATCCGCACACCGTTGTCCTGCAGGTACTTCACGTTGGTGTCGCCGGCCAGGAACCACAGCAGCTCATGCACGATGCTCTTCAGGTGCAGCTTCTTGGTGGTCACCATCGGGAAACCTTCCGCCAGGTCGAAGCGCATCTGGTGGCCGAAACAGCTGATGGTGCCGGTGCCGGTGCGGTCGGTCTTCTGCACCCCTTCATCAAGGATGCGGCGGAGGAGGTCGTGGTACTGGCGCATGGGTGTGCGAAGGTACCGCAGCCCCCTGTCCTTGGGCCGCAGGACTTGCTAACGGCTGTGGATAGCGCGCCCCTGTTCCCCCTCACTCAACCACCACGCGCTCGTTCCGCTGCCCATCAGGGTCGGTGATGCGCAGGATAAATCTCAGCAGGGTCTCCGCCTCGGGACCCTGCAATATCGCAGCCGAACGTGCAAGCACTTCTTGGGTCGGATCCTTGATTCGCATCACCAAGGTGACCAACGGATCGTCCCTCAGAACCCCGCACCCACCGCCGGCACGTTCGGCCCCTTGTCCGTGCCGCGCACACCGTTGCGCTGCGGTTTATCCGGCGGCGGTGGCCAGTCCGGTAGGGCCTTCAGCAAGCGCTCCTTCATGCGCTCGTAATAGCTCTTGCGGTCGATGGCGTAGGAGATGAGGAAGCCCACCATGGCGGCGTACATCAGCTGGAAGATGGCGCTGTGGCGGTCGGTCATCTCCAGCACGAGGATGGCGCTGGTGAAGGGCGAGCGGGTGACGCCGGTGAGGAAGGCCGTCATGCCGGCGAGGACCAGCAGGTTGAACTGCCCGCGGCTGGGGTCGAAGAGCGGAGCGATCCACCCGCCGATGGCGGCCCCGGCGGCGAGGGAGGGCGCGAAGATGCCCCCGGCGCCCCCCGCGCTGAAGGAGAACAGCGGGCCCAGGATGCGGGCGCCCACGTTCTGTGCGCTGGAGCTCACCTCCTCCGCGAAGAGGTATTCCTCCAGCAGCAGGTGGCCCGATCCGATGGCGTGCGGCCCCAGGTACCACACGGTGGTGGCGAAGAGCAGGGCGCAGGCCAGGGCGAAGGCGGCCTGCCCGACGCGGCCCTTGAGCGAGCGGCGGAATTTGTCGAACACGATGAGCCCGCGGCAGAAGATGGCGCCCATGGCCCCGGCGATGAGGGCGATGAACAGGATCTTGTACATGAAGGAGAAGGTGGCGGGCTGCAGCTTGGGGTAGCCCAGCATCAGGTAGGGCCCCAGCAGCCACTGGGCCGTCATGCCACTGAGGATCACAGCGGTGAGCACGGCGGTGCGGAACTGGGCGATGTGGGTCTTGGTGAGCTCCTCCACGGCGAAGACGATACCGCCCAGGGGCGTGTTGAAGGCGGCGCTGAGCCCGGCGGCCCCCCCGGTGATCATCATGATCTGGCGACTGACGCGGGGCCAGAAGGGGGGCAGCAGTTTGTGCACGGTGCGGTAGATGCTGCCGGCGATCTGCAGGGTGGGCCCCTCGCGGCCGATGGCGCCGCCGCCCAGCACCATGGTGAGGCTGCTGGCGATCTTCACCAGGATGATGCGCACGTTGAGGAAGCGCCAGGAGGCATCGCGCTTCTTGTCGGTGGCCACTTCGATGGCGGCCATCAGCTGGGGGATGCCGCTGCCGCCGGCCAGTGGTGCGAAGCGCATCACCAGGAACCACGCGGCCAGGAAGCTGAGCGGGGCGGAGAGGAAGATGAGCCTGGGGTCGTAGGCCAGCAGGGCGAGGTTGGCATCCTCCATGGCGTGGAAGAGCTTGGTGTAGCCCACGGCCACCAACGCGGTGAGCACGGCCGAGACCTGGTAGGGCAGTGCCAGCAGCACCAGCTCGCGCACGCGGCTCTGCACCAGCCACAGGCGCACCCGTTCCAGCAACCCGGAAAGGAAACGCACGCCCCGTGCGGTCAGCTCATCGTATCGGAACCTGGCCATGAGCGGCCAAAAGTAGTGGCCGCGTTCAGCCGCCGCGGGCCCGCCGCGCGGAAGTGATCAACAGTGTCAGTCCCCGAGCTTGGCGAGGTCCACCAGCGTGAAGCGGTACTGCGTGCCGCGGTCGTAGCTCTTCACCAGGGCGCGCGTGCCTGCCGTGGCAGGCTCCAGCAGCGTGCCCATGGGGCAGGGCACGAAGCCCTCCTCAATCAGCAGCAGGGTGCCTTCCTTGCCGACCACGCCATTGTCGTCCACCATGGCCGCGCGCAGCACCTGTGGCTCGGCGGGTGCGAGGCTCTTGTCAGACCCGGCATCGGCGCCCGCGCGCAGGATGGCATCGAGGCCACGGGGCGTGTGGCCATGCAGCAGCAGCGTGCCGCCCGGACCGCGCAGCGCCGCGCTGCCCTCGTAGGCCTGACCGGCGGTGGTCATCAGCGTGCGGTCCACGATGCGTTGCCAGCCCAGGCTGTCGTTGGTGCGCACCTGGCTCAGGCGCACGGCCCCGCTGAGGTGGCGCATGGCGATGGCATCGCCCATGGGCAATTGGTAGGCATTGTCCAGGAAGGTCTCCACCACCAAGGTCCTGCCATCGGGCAGGGCGAAGAGGTCCACCACCTCATCCGGGACCTTCGCCGTACGCGACACGGGTTTCTTGGGGTCGGCCGCGGGATCGCCGAAGGCCATCAGCTTGGTCTTCCGGATGCTGGGCAGGCGCTGGTCCAGCAGAGGCGTGGGTTTCAGCTTCGGGTCCAGGGGGTCGAAGCTGGCCACCAGTCCGGGCAGCCCGGTGAGCGATCCGTAGCGCAGGGCGATGGTGACCTTATCGCCTTCGCGCTCCAGTAGGCGCGCACTGCTCACGAAGTCCTTTTCCAGCAGGACGTCGTGCACGCTCTTGCCCTGTTCGGTGAGCGTGGTGAGGTGCAGCTCATGGCAGTTCTTGTCGCCCAGCTGCTCGGCGCTGGAGCATTGGAACACGTAGGTGAGCAGGCGGATGCGACCATCGTTGCCCAGCAGGATCTGGTGGATGCTGCTCTTGGCATCCTCGTAGGGCAGTTCCACGGTGCCCTGCCACAGCACGGTGAGTTCCTTGTCCAGGTAGGCGTAGCCGAAACGTTTGTTGCCCTTGCCCTTGTGGGAGAAGTGGTTCACCAGGTAGCGCTGCCCGTCCGGGGAACGGATGATGCGCTCGCGCTGGGCATAGGCCAGTCCGCGGGTGAAGAGGATGGGGTCGGGCAGGGGCCGGTCCGCCATGGTGTGCGTGGGGTCGTTCACATAGGGCAGCTCGAAGCTGGCGATGGTGTTGAAGTGCTCCAGCTTCAGTGCACCGGCCGTGTTCACGGTGCCGATGCCGAACTCGCTGCCCTTCTTGGTGCTGCTCACCAGCAGGCAGCGCAGCACGCCCTCGCTGATCAGCGGTGCCACGGCGGTCCACTTCACCCCGCTGATCAGGTGGTCCTTCAGCACCAGTTCCTCGCTGGGCTGCAGCTGGGCATCCAGGCGCACCACTTTGGGGGTGAGGCCTTCCTCGACGAAGAGCACATGCCGGCCATCGGCGGCGAAGATCCCGTCCACCACGGTGAACAGGTCGCCGGTGGAACCTTTCAGGGTCTTGGTGAAGGGTTTTCCCTGTTGCACCACGGTGCCTTGTGCCAGGAGCAGAGTGGCCGGGAGAAGCAGGGCGAAGGAGATCAGGGAGCGAAGGGTCATGCGCGGGGGAATAGGGCAGGTGAAGGTAGCGGGACGCGTCACGGCATGCGCAGCCAGCCCAGCACGCGATCATTGTCGATCAGCCACTGGCCGTCCTGCTGCTCCAGGTCATACTGTTGGCGGGTGCTGCCGGTGTTCTGTTGGATCATTTCCAGCTCATCGTCCTGCACGGCGCTCACGATGGCCACATGGCCGTAGGCGTTGCCCCGCCACGCATCCAGGATCACCAGGTCGCCCACCCGGGGCCGCTCTGCGCTGGGGTTGGTGAACTGGAGCAGGGCGCGCTGTTCGTTCAGGGCACCGTCCACCACGGCGGGTTCGAAGAGGTCCTTGGCGTGGCCGTAGCTGTTCGGCATGCGGTGCCCGTAGTAATCCAGATAGTAGCGTTTCACGAATTCCACGCACTGGTACTTCAGACCCACGTTGTAGCCGTCCACCACGTTGCGCCCGTTCACATGGCCCATGCTGCCGTTGTGGTACACCACCACGCCGTTCAGGGAATCCAGCGGGGTGCCGGGTTCGCGGGGAAGGAGCGCGGCTGTGGGCCGGTCCGTGGCGATATACCAGGCCACGCCGCCCAGCGCAACGAGCAGGGAAAGGATGACAAGTAGGCGACGCATTGGGGCGGTGATCGTTGGTCGTTGTTCGGGGGGAGTGCTTCGTTCCAAGCTTTTCCAGATCTGTAGGTGCTGTGCTTCGAACAACGATGGATCACGGTGATCATTGAATGCTCTGTGAAATGACGAAGCATTGCTTCCCCCTCGCTCTGCCCTCGGTGCGAAGGCTCTGCCTCACCGTTGCCCACAAGACCTCCTCGAAGCGCCCCGAACAACGAACCCCGAACAACGATGAATTAAGCCCCTCAGATCAACATCCCGATGATCGTCGCGCTCAGCAGCGAGGCCAGCGTGCCACCGAGCAGTGCCCGGAAGCCGAACTCGCTCAGCCAGGCGCGTTTGCTGGGCGCCAGCGACCCAATGCCCCCGATCTGGATGCCGATGCTGGCGAAGTTCGCGAAGCCGCAGAGCATGTAGGTGGCCATCACGATGCTGCGCTGGTAGGTGAAGGCACCGCTGGCCTTCAGGGTGGCGAGGCTTTCGTAGCCGACGAACTCACTGGCGATGATCTTCTCGCCCACCAGGCGGCCGGTAAGGGTGATGTCCTCCGTGGCCACACCGATCAGCCACATCAGCGGCGCGAAGAGGTAGCCGAGGATGAACTCCAGCGAAAGCCCCTTGAAATTGCCGTTGGAGACCGAGGCCACCCAGCCGTTGATGCCGAAGGCATCACCCAGTTTCAGGAAGCCGTAGTTGGCCATTGCGATGAAAGCGAAGAACACCAGCAGCATCGCGCCCACGTTGGCGGCCAGCTTCAGGCCTTCGGTGGTGCCGTTGCTCATGGCATCCAGGAAGTTGCTGCCCACCTTGTCCATGCTCACCTCGATGCGCTGGTCGATGGGCTCGGTCTGCGGGAAGAGGATCTTGGCGACCACCACGGCGCCGGGGGCGGCCATCACACTGGCGGTGAGCAGGTGTTTGGCGAAGAAGAGGCGCATCACGGGATCATCGCCACCGAGGAAACCGACGTAGGCCGCCAGCACGCCGCCGGCCACCGTGGCCATTCCGGCGGTCATCACCAGGAAGATCTCCGAGCGGTTCATCTTGTCCAGGTAGGCCTTCACCATCAAGGGCGCTTCGGTCTGCCCCAGAAAGATGTTGCCGGCCGTGCTCAGGCTTTCGGCGCCGCTCAGCTTCATCGTCTTATTCAGTGCCCAGGCCAGGACGTAAACCACTTTCTGGATGATGCCGAGGTAGAAGAGCACGCTGGTGAGCGCGCTGAAGAAGATGATGGTGGGCAGGATCTGCAGGGCGAAGATGAAACCGAAGCTGTTGACGTCCATCAGGTCGCGGAAGAGGAACCTGCTGCCGATGGTGGTGAAGTCCAGCACCTTCACGAAGACCTTGCCCACGGCCTCGAAGCCCACCTGCACGATGGGGATGTAGAGGATGGCCAGGGCCAGCAACAGTTGGAACGCGAGCCCGATGCCCACCACCTTCCAGTCCACCTGCCGGCGTTTGGCGCTGAACACCCAGGCGATGGCGATGATCACGGCCAGGCCCACCACGCCGCGCAGGATGCTCTCGAAGGAGGCGCCGGTCAATGGTGCGGTAGTGCCCTGTGCCCATGCGGGAAAAGGGAGCAGAGCGATCAACGCAAGGATGGCATAGGGAAGGAAACGCATGGGTGCTGTTCGGATGGGAGCGGCGAAGTTGCTGTTTGCCCGCGACCCGCGCAACAGTGCAGACGAAGTGATCAGTTGCTGCCTTCTCGCTTCTTGATCTCGTCGCGCAGCTTGGAGGCCCGCTCGTAGTCCTCGTCGTTCAGCGCTTCCTCCAGCAGGTCGCGCAGCTCCTCGATGGTGGTGCCGCGTTTCTCACCCTTGGCCGAGGCCTTCTTCTCGCCGCCTTCGCTCTCCTCCTCTTCTTCGCCCTCATCCACCTTCAGGCCTGCGGCGCTGAGGATGAACTCGTAGGTGAAGATGGGGCAGGCGAAGCGCAGGGCCAGGGCGATGGCGTCGCTGCTGCGCGCATCGACCTCCACTTCCCGGCCTTCCTGTTCCATCACCAGCTTGGCATGGAAGATCCCCTCCACCAGGTCGTTGATGATGACCTCCTTGAGGGTGAAGCCCAGGGTGTCGCTGATGTTCTTGAAGAGGTCGTGGGTGAGTGGCCGGGCGGGCTTGATGTTCTCCACCTGGATGGCGATGGCCTGTGCCTCCACACCGCCGATGATGATGGGCAGGCGACGGTCGCCGTGCACTTCGGACAGGATCAGCGCATACGCCCCAGCGTGGGTATGGCTGTAGGTGATCCTCAGGAATCGCAGCTCGACCTTCTCCATGCTGTTCTTAGCGGGCCGTGAAGATACGAGAACGCCCCGAACCGGAACGGGATCGGGGCGTTCGATGGGAAGTTCGCTCCAATGCTACCCCTGTTCAGCCGGACCGGGCCCTTCCTTCAGCGACCTGATGAAGTCCTCGCCATCGAGCCGGGCCAAGTGCTTGCGGGCATAGTCGTGCAAGCGTAGCAGGCGATGGTGCTTCCCTTGTCCTTCCTCAATGAAGCTGGCATTGAGCGTTTCCATGTTGGCCAGTACAGTGAGCTCGTTGATGCTGGCGATATCACGGATGTTCCTGCCTTCCTTCGCCGCTTGTGGATTGGCTTGGCGCCATTCGGCAGCTGTACAACCGAACAGCGCGAGGTTCAGGATATCGGCCTCGTCAGCGTAGACGTACTTCTCCAGGTCCTTTGCAATGTTCAGCCGTGGAATGATGTACTCCTTGATGGAATCGGTATGCGCCTTGTAGTTGAGCTTCGTGAGCACCCGGCGCACGTTCCACTCCAGGTCGTATCGGCTGCCTTCCAGCGCCTTCAAACGCTCGAACTCCTTGACCAGATAGAGCCGGAACACCGGGCTGATCCATGCGGCGAATTCCAGGGCGATATCCTTGTGGGCGTATGTTCCGCCATATCGGCCGGTCCGTGCAATGACACCGGTCGCCCCGGTCTGGGCCACCCACTCTTTCACACTGATGGTGAATCGGTTGGACCCGGCCTCCATTCTAATTCGGTCGAATTCGACCGAATTAAAACCGGGGTTGCTCAGGGTCTCCCAAACCGCAAGGAACTCCAAAGTGCTTTTGTTCCGCAACCAGGCCTTGATCAGGTCCCCGCTCTGGTCGCGGGCCATATCGGTCAAGGAAATGTAGTCCTGATCACTTACCGTGACCAACCGGATCAGCTTGTCCTCGACGTGTAGTGTGCGACCCATGGCGATCGTCCGTTCAGCCACAGTGACGAGATCGGTGTCAAAGCGGAGTTGGACAAGATAGCGCGTTGCCGCTCTCTTACATCGGTGCAGCTTACCGCTCTGCGTTCAGCTTCTTCGTCGCTGCGATCAGCTGGGGAAGCACCTCGGCGGCATCGCCCACGATGCCGTAATCGGCAGCCTTGAAGAAGGGCGCCTCGGGGTCCTTGTTGATCACGCAGATCACCTTGCTCTGGTTCACGCCGGCCAAGTGCTGGATGGCGCCGCTGATGCCGATGGCGATGTACAGATTGGGGCGGATGGCCACGCCGGTCTGTCCCACGTGCTCATGGTGCGGGCGCCAGTGCATGTCGGCCACCGGACGGCTGCAGGCCGTGGCGGCACCGAGCAGGGTGGCCAGTTCCTCCACCGGACCCCAATGCTCGGGGCCTTTCATGCCGCGACCGGCGCTCACCACCAGTTCGGCCTCGGGCAGCGGAATGCCGGTGCCCGCCTTGCGCAGCTCCTTCACGGTGATGCGTGCACTGCCGAGGTCGCCGCTGTAGTCCTCCACAGGGGCGTTGGCATCACCCTTGGCAATGGCGACCGAGTTCGGCATCAGGCTGATCACGCGCATGGCACTGGTCACCTCCACCCACGCCTTGGCCTTTCCGCTGAAGACGTTGCGCTTGAACTTGTTCCCCTCCGGCAGGCCCAACGCACCGGCCACGTGCCCGGCCTTGAGCCTCGCCGCCAGGCGCGGTGCCACGGCCTTCCCCGTGGCATCGTTCACGCACACGATGGTGGTGGCGCCTTCCTTCGCGGCCACATCGGCCACGAGCTTGGTAAGCTGCTGGCTGTCCAGCACGTTCACGCCGCGCGCCACGATGACCTTGCCGGCGCCCTGGTTGCCGAGGCTTTCCAGTCCCTGTCCGTCGCCGAAGGTCACGGCCGTTACGGGTCCGCCGGCCAGCTGGCTGGCATAGCTCACGGCCTCTTGGGCCGCTTTGGGGATCTTGTTGCCCCGGGTGTCGATGAATACGATGGTGCTCATGGAAAGAGAATTGTGGGGTCGGGAAATTTCCCGCCCGTACGATGGGTTTGGATCAGATCACCTTGGCTTCGGAGTGCAGCAGTTCAATGAGCTGGCCGGCTTGATCGGCCTGGATCATCTTCACGGCGCCCTTGGCGGGAGGCAGCTCGAACTTCACGGTGCCGCCCACGTTGTCCACGCTGGCAGCGGGCACCACGGTCAGGGGCTTGGTGCGGGCGGCCATGATGCCGCGCATGTTGGGGATGCGCTGCTCGGCCATGCCCTTGCTGGCGCTCAGCACCACAGGCAGGGCCACCTCCAGTACTTCGATGCCACCGGGCACATCGCGTTCCACGGTCGCTGTGCCGGCGCTGACCTCCAGCTTGCTGGCCAGCGGCACGTAGGGCAGGTCCAGGAGTTCGGCCACCATGGCGCCCACCTGGCCGCCGTTGTGGTCGATGGTCTCCTTGCCGGCCAGGATCAGGTCGAAGCCTTTGTCCCTGGCATAGGCCGCCACCTGTTCGGCCACCTGCAGGGCCTCTGTGGGCTGCACATCCACGCGCACCGCCTCATCCGCGCCGATCGCCAGGCCCTTGCGGATGGTGGCATCGGTATCGGCACCGCCCACGGTGATGGTGGTGACGGTCCCGGCACCGGCGGCCTCCTTCAGTTCGAGGGCACGCACCAGGGCATACCACTCATCGTAGGGGTTCACGATGAAGGTGACGCCGTTCCCATCGAACTGGGTGCTGTCATTGGTGAAAGCGATGCGTGCCGTGGTGTCGGGCACCTGGCTGAGAAGGACGAGGATCTTCATGTCTTGGGAGAACAGGGTTCTGGTTCCATCTGTTCGGGGGCCCTGCCCGGAAGCAGGCCCGCGAAGGGGGCGCAAACTTACGGAGCATCGCAGCACCTTGGGCGGGTGTGGATCGGTGGTGGCCCCTTCGCCACGAACCCCGGGCCGTCGCCTCTACGCTTGCCATACTGACCCCAGAGGCTAATGGATGAATGCGCGCGTAACGACCCCAGCGGCGTCGCAGATCATCCGGAGTATTGTGGACAACGGTCAATGGGCGGTGGCCCCGTGGCCTCGCCCCATCCCCTTGTTCGAACGGCCGTTACCTTTGGCCCCCAATTCGGACCACACCATGCGCACAGTACAATTCCGGGAAGCCCTCAACGAGGCCATGAGCGAAGAGATGCGCCGTGACCCCAACGTGTTCCTGATGGGTGAAGAGGTGGCCGAGTACGACGGCGCCTACAAGGTGAGCAAGGGTATGCTCGCCGAGTTCGGTGCGAAACGCGTGATCGACACGCCGATCGCCGAGCTGGGCTTCACCGCCATCGGGGTGGGTGCGGCCATGAACGGTCTGCGCCCCATCATCGAGTTCATGACCTGGAACTTCGCCGTACTGGCCAGTGACCAGATCATCAACCACGCGGCCAAGATGCTGCAGATGAGCGGAGGCCAGTTCCACATTCCCATCGTGTTCCGCGGCGGCAACGGCAGCGCCGGCCAGTTGGCCGCCACGCACAGCCAGAGCTTCGAGGCCATGTACGCGAATGTGCCCGGCCTGAAGGTGATCACCCCCTACACGCCCTACGATGCCAAGGGCCTGCTGAAGGCCGCGATCCGTGATAACGACCCGGTGCTCTTCATGGAGAGCGAGCGCATGTACGGTGACAAGGGCGAGATCCCCGACGGGGAGTACCTGCTCCCCATCGGCGTGGCCGATATCAAGCGTGCCGGCAAGGACGTCACCATCGTTTCCTTCGGGAAGATGATGAAGATCGCCCTGGGCGCGGCGGAAGAACTGGCCAAGGAGGGCATCGATGCCGAGGTCATCGACCTGCGCACCATCCGTCCGCTGGACCACGCCACCATCCTGAAGAGCGTGCGCAAGACCAACCGGCTGGTGGTGGTGGATGAGAACTGGCCGGTGGCCAGTATCAGCAGCGAGATCGCCTACCGGGTACAGAAGGATGCCTTCGACTTCCTCGATTCACCGGTGATCCGCGTGAACGCCGCCGATACGCCCCTGCCGTTCACGCCCACTTTGATCGATGCCGCACTGCCCAGCGTGGAGCGCACCGTGAAGGCGGTGAAGGAGGTGATGTATCTGGTGAAGTAGACCTACTGCAAGCCGCATCGGCTCTTCAGTTGGTATCATCGGACGCTGCTGCGTTCCATATTCCAAGCATTCGTCTATTTTTGCGCCCCTGCACTGCAATGGGTAGTGCTTTTCCACTGAAGAACAGGATGTTAACGAAAGATCAACAGAACTGAGATGGGAAGTGAACTGATGTACTACATCCCCCTGATGGGCGTGGTGGGCCTGGTGGTGATGATCGCCAAGGCCGTGTGGGTGGGCAAACAGGATGCCGGTGATGCCAACATGCAGGAGCTCGCAGGCTACATCGCCCGCGGAGCCAGTGCATTCCTGAAGGCGGAGTGGAAGGTGCTCGGCGTGTTCGCCGTCATCGCCGCTGCGCTGCTGGCCTGGAGCGGTACGCTGCATCCGAACAGCGATTGGGTCATCGCCATCGCCTTCCTCATCGGTGCCTTCTTCAGTGCCTTTGCCGGTTGGATCGGCATGAACATCGCCACCAAGGCCAACGTGCGCACCACGCAGGCCGCCCGGACGAGCCTTGCACAAGCCCTGAAGGTGAGCTTCAACGGCGGCACCGTGATGGGTCTCGGCGTGGCGGGTCTCGCCGTGGTGGGATTGAGCACGCTGTTCATCGTTTTCCTGAAGATGTACGTGGGCGACGCCGGTGCGAACGGCCCGGAGATGATGAAGTGCCTGGAGGTGCTCGCGGGCTTCTCGCTGGGTGCAGAGTCCATCGCGCTCTTCGCCCGTGTGGGCGGTGGCATCTATACCAAGGCCGCCGACGTGGGCGCCGATCTGGTCGGTAAGGTGGAGGCCGGCATCCCCGAGGATGACGCCCGCAATCCCGCCACCATCGCTGACAACGTGGGCGACAACGTGGGTGACGTGGCCGGCATGGGCGCCGACCTTTTCGGCAGCTACGTGGCCACGATGCTGGCGACGATGGTGCTGGGCCGCGAGGTGGTGAGCGCCGACAACTTCGGTGGCATGGCCCCGATCCTGCTGCCGATGGTGATCGCCGGTCTCGGTGTGCTCTTCAGCATCGTGGGCACCTTGTTCGTGAAGATCAACAAGGACACGGACAGTGTGATGACCGCCCTGAACCTGGGCAACTGGGGTTCCATGGTGCTCGTCGCGATCAGCAGCTACTTCGTGGTGGACTGGATGTTGCCCGAGACCATGCAGTTCGTGCGCAACGGCATCTCCGTGGAAGTGACCAGCATGCGCGTGTTCTACGCCATCATCCTCGGCCTCGTGGTGGGCACGCTGATGAGCATGGTGACCGAGTACTACACCAGCATGGGCCGTCGTCCGGTGGACAGCATCGTACAGAAGAGCGGCACGGGCCACGGCACCAACGTGATCGGGGGCTTGGCCATGGGCATGGAAAGCACCGTGCTGCCGATCATCATCCTCGCTGCGGGCATCTGGGGTTCGTTCACCCTGGCCGGCATGTACGGTGTGGCGATCGCCGCGGCCGGCATGATGGCCACCACGGCCATGCAGCTCGCCATCGACGCCTTCGGACCCATCGCCGACAACGCCGGTGGTATCGCCGAGATGAGCGGTCTGCCGAAGGAAGTGCGTGAGCGCACTGACAACCTGGACGCCGTGGGCAACACCACTGCCGCCACCGGAAAAGGCTTCGCCATCGCCTCCGCCGCACTCACGGCACTTGCGCTCTTCGCGGCCTACGTGGGCATGTCCGGCATCACCGGTATCGACATCTACAAGGCCGATGTGCTGGCCATGTTGTTCGTCGGTGGCATGATCCCCTTCTTCTTCAGCTCATTGGCCATCAGCGCTGTGGGCAAGGCCGCCATGGACATGGTGAAGGAGGTGCGTCGCCAGTTCCGCGAGATCCCCGGGATCATGGAGGGCAAGGCGAAGCCCGAGTACGAGAAGTGCGTGGCCATCAGCACGGAGGCCTCCATCCGCGAGATGATCGCCCCCGGCGCCCTCGCGCTGTTGTCGCCGATCATCGTCGGGTTCCTCGCGGGTCCTGAAGCGTTGGGCGGATTGCTGGCCGGCATCACCGTGAGCGGTGTGCTCATGGGCATGTTCCAGAACAACGCCGGTGGTGCCTGGGACAATGCCAAGAAGAGCTTCGAGAAGGGTGTGATGATCGATGGCAAGGAATACAAGAAGGGCAGCGAGCCCCACAAGGCCGCTGTGACCGGTGATACCGTGGGCGATCCCTTCAAGGACACCTCGGGCCCATCCATGAACATCCTCATCAAGCTCACGAGCATCGTGGCCTTGGTGATCGCACCGCACATCAATGAGGGCGGTCACGATGTGGCCCCCGCCCACAGCGTGGTGCCGCAGGAAGTGGAGGCCACGGTGGTGGCTACGGATGGCGCAGCGCTCGACGTCAGCGACCGCTTCTGATCACAAGAACATTCCACGAAAAAGGCCCGCCGATCGGCGGGCCTTTTTCGTGGATGATGCGCTCTGCTTTCGAGAAGGTCCCTCGGCAGGCCTTAATTTTTGGATCACCCGGTCTTGAGCCGGGGTCGAAAATGCATCCCGGTCTGAACTGGATGTAGCTTGAAGAATGGTGTTCAACGCTTCTTCGCCGCCGCCTTTGCTGCGGTCTTCGCCGCGGGCTTGGCGGGCGCTTTCTCGCTCGCTTTCGCTCCTGCGCCGATCGCTGGCTTGCTGATCGTTTCCAGCGGGAACAGGCCGTGGATCTCCGCGTCGATGCGGGAGATGATCTTGCCGAGGTCCTCGGGGTCTGTGTGGAACTTGTTGTCCTCCACGTCAATGATCAGCAGCTTGCCCTTGTCGTAGGTCTGGATCCAGGCCTCGTAACGTTCGTTGAGACGCTTGAGATAATCGATGCTGATGGAGTTCTCGTAATCCCGTCCCCGTTCGGAGATCTGCTTCACCAGCTTCTCCACCGGCGCCTGCAGGTAGATCAGCAGGTCGGGCGGCGTGATGGAGTTGTCCATGTTCTGGAACAGGCGGAAGTAGTTCTCGAAATCGCGCGTGGTCATCAGGCCCATGGCGTGCAGGTTGGGCGCGAAGATGAAGGCGTCCTCATAGATCGTGCGGTCCTGGATCACGTTGCGTCCGCTGCGGCGGATGTCCAGCAACTGTTCGAAGCGGCTGTTGAGGAAGAAGATCTGGAGGTTGAAGCTCCAGCGCTGCATGTCCTTGTAGAAGTCGAACAGGTAGGGATTGTTGTCCACGGCCTCCTGCAACTGGTCCCATTTGTAATGCTTGGCCAGCAACTGGGTGAGCGTGGTCTTTCCGGAACCGATGTTCCCTGCGATAGCGATATGCATGAAGTGAGGTACGTTAGCCGACAGCGGACCGCGAAGATATCCGCACCCTGCTGCGCGGGAAAGGATGTGGAAAAGTCGTGGGGCTTCAGCGCTCGACCACGGCGATGCGGGCAGGCAGCAGCAGGTATTTGCGCCCCCGCTCCACCCGCAGGTCACGGATCTCCTCGTTCGTCAGGGACACCTCCACCTTGTTGGTGGTGAAGTTCCGCCGGTCGTAGTAGTAGGGTTCACCATCCTTCAGGAAGTGGATGAACTGCCCGCGCACCTCGAAGCTGCTGGCGCCCACGATGGGGATCGTGCGGTCGTAGGTGCCAAAAAGGTCGAAGACAAGCAGGCCTTCCTTGGGCACGTTCACATACAACCAGTTGTCGTGCTCGTGCATCGCCAGGGGTTTCACCACCACGCCCAGCAGCTGGTCCAGGCGGCCGGTGTTGGCGATGATGCGCATTTGGGCGTCCACGCGCATCAGCGACATCTCCCGATCATCGAAGAACCAGAAGGCGTTCTGCACACTGGCGCAGGCCAGGGAGACCTGCGGAAAACCGGATCTCGGCAGGTTCAGCACGGTCTGGATGCTCAGCGTATTGTCCAGGACGGCCAGCTGTCCCTGTTCGGTGGAGAAGACCATGGGCTTCAGCGAATAGAAGGCGTCCATGGTGGTGATGCGGCCGAAGGTCTTCAGGCTGTTGCGCGCGATGAGCCTGCCCGTGGCATCGAAGACGGCGAGGACATCGCCCTGCAGGGTGTACACGTTGCCCAGTTCATCCGTAGTGAAGGCATCGTAACGTCCGTGGATGGAACGCAGGCTGTCAGATGCCTGTCCATTGACCAGCATCACGGCGTTCAGAGCGATGAGCAGGAGCAGGGTCCTCATGCCGGTTGCGGGGTGAGGATGGAGGTGAGGATGGTCCTGTCGTTGCTGAGCCGGGGTACCTTGTTCTGTCCTCCCAGCTTGCCGCGTTGTTTCATCCAGGCGTGGAAGGTGCCTGTCGGCACGCTGTGCACCACGGGCATTCTGAGCGCCATGTCGCCACGTCGCTTGGCATCGTAATCTGAGTTCAGGCTGCGCATGGTGTCATCCAGCACTTGCACGAACCGGGCCATGTCCGAGGGTGGAGTGCCGAACTCCACCACCCATTCATGTCCGCCTTTGGCCTTGTCGTCCATGTAGATCGGACCCGCCGTGTAGTCGTTCACCAGGGCCCCGGTGTCCGCACAGGCCTCCTGCATGCCACGGTCCGCATTGTCCACCACAAGTTCCTCGCCGAAGGCGTTGATGAAGCTCTTGGTGCGTCCACTCACCTGGATGCGGTACGGCTTCACGTCGGTGAAGCGCACCGTATCGCCGGGCATATAGCGCCACAGGCCCCCGTTGGTGCTGATCACCATGGCATAGGTGGCACCCTGTTCCACTTCGTGCAATAGCACGGTCCGCGGGTGTTCCTGGTCCAATTGGTCCAGGGGGAGGAACTCGTAGAAGATGCCGTAGTCCAGCATGAGCAGCATGTCCTCTGCCCCACAGCGGTCCTGCACCGCGAAATGGCCTTCGGAGGCGTTGTAGCTCTCCAAATAGTTCATGGTGGGTGAGGGGATGATCGCCTCGAACTGGGCCTTGTAGGGCCTGAAGCTCACGCCTCCGTGCATGAAGAGCTCCAGGTTCGGCCACACCTCCAGGATGTTCTGTTTGCCGGTGATCTCCAGGATGCGTTTCAACAGCACCAGCGTCCAGCTGGGCACCCCGGCGATGCAGCGGACATCCTCGCGCATCGTCTCTCGCGCCATCTTCTCGATCTTCACCTCCCAGTTATCCAGCAACGCGGTCTCGATCACCGGTGTGCGGCGCACCTCCACCCAGATCGGCAGGTTGCGTATGATGATCGCGGACAGGTCGCCACTGTACGCGTCCGTGCGTAAATACTCGATGCTGCTGCTGCCGCCCACCACCAGGCTCATGCCCTGGTAGAGCTTGCTCTCCGGGTAGTGCTGGTAGTGCAGGGCGATGAGGTCCTTGCCGCCCTTGTAATGACAGTCCTCCAGCGCCTCGCGGCTCACGGGGATGTACTTGCTGCGGTCGCTGGTGGTGCCGCTGCTCTTGGCGAACCAGCGGATATCGGTGGGCCAGAGCAGATTCTGTTCCCCCTTGCGCAGGCGTTGCACATAGGGCTTCACATCCTCATAGTCCTGCAGGGGCACCCGTTCCCGGAAGGTGTCGGGGTCGGTGATGGTCTCGAAGGAGAAGCGCCGTCCCCATTCGGTGTACTTCGCCTGTTGCATCAGGGAGTGGAACACCTCCAACTGCGCCATGCGCGGATTCTCCTTGAACAGCTCGATCTGCTGCAGGCGCTTCTTGATAAGGAAAGAGAACAGGGCGTTGACGGGCATGGTGCGGGGCTGCGAAGATGGGGCCGGGGCTATCTTCAGCCCAAAATATACGCACGCCTTACGAATGCTGGACGGTGCACCGCTGCGCAAAATGGCGTCCCACACGGACGGCCGCGTTCATTACTCCCTGATCTTGAACGGCGATCGGGTGGAATTGGACCGCTTCATCGGCCGGGAGTTCACGATGAAGGCGACGGGTGCGCTCAGCTGTGTGGTATGCGGTCGGCCGGTGCGGAAGCTCTTCGGCCAGGGCTATTGTTTCCCCTGTCTGCAGAGCGCTCCGGAAGCTGCCGAGTGCATCCTCCGCCCGGAACTGTGCCGGGCCCACCTGGGCGAGGGCCGCGACCCGGCTTGGGAACGGGTGCACCATCACACGGAACATACGGTCTACCTCAGTTACACGGGCGGCATCAAGGTGGGCGTCACGCGCAGTACCCAGGTGCCCACCCGGTGGGTGGATCAGGGGGCTGTTGCGGCCGTGGTCATTGCCCGTGTGCCCTACCGTCACCTGGCCGGCTTGATCGAGGTGGAGCTCAAACGATCCTTCGCGGACCGCACCAACTGGAGGGCCATGCTCAAGGAGGTGCCACCCGACGTGGATGCCCTGCTCGAGGCCAGAACGAAGGCTTTGGCGGCGCTACACCCGGAACTTGCCGTCCATGGTACCACCGATGAAAGCCCGATGGTGATCACCTATCCCGTGCTGGCCTATCCGCCGAAGGTGACCAGCGTGTCCCTGGAGAAAACACCCGAGGTCTCCGGCCGATTGCTGGGGGTGAAGGGGCAGTACCTGATCTGGGAGGACGGCCGGGTGCTGAACGTGCGCTCGCACAGCGGGGTCCATGTGCTGGTCTCCGAAAATGAAATGACCGTGTAACCTTCCTGCCAGGGCTGCCGTTACACAGGCAGGTTTTGGTCAGTGAACTGATCGTTAGGGCAAGCGGAAGGCCCCGATCCCGGTAATCGGGTTTCGGGGCCTTCTGTATTTCGGGACCGTCGTTGCGATCAACGGATGATCAGGTCGTAGGGCATGCGTGCCTGGATGCCGAACTGCTCTTTCACCTCCTTCGCCCGCTTGAACTGTTTCAGTAGCTCCGCGTCCTCGCCCAGCCACATGCCGGCCACCCACATGCTCGCTTGGGAGTTAAGGTCCTCCAGCAGTTGCTCGATGAACTCCTTCTGCACGGGCAGTTCCACCTTGCGGTAGTCGCTCATGCCGGCCAGTTCGGCGGCCGAAGTGATGGCCGCCTCGAGCCCTCCCAGTTCATCCACAAGGCCCAATTTCAAGGCGTCGGATCCGGTCCACACGCGGCCCTGGCCCACGCTGTCCACCTGGGCGATGGTCATGCGCCGTCCCTCGGCCACCCGCTCCTTGAATCCGTCGTAGAATTCGTCCACGTAGCCTTGGATGATCTCCAGTTCATCCGCGGTCAGCGGACGGCTCACGGTCATCATGTCGGCGTACTGGTGGGTTTTCTCCCCGTCGAAGGTGATCCCCAGCTTGTTGTTGAAGAAGCCCTGCATGTTGGGGATCATCCCGAACACCCCGATGGAACCGGTGATGGTGGTGGGTTCAGCGAAGATCCGGGTGGCGGGCGCGCTGATGTAGTATCCACCGCTGGCGGCCACATCACCCATGCTCACCACCAAGGGCTTCACGGCTGCGGCCAGTTTCACCTCGCGCCAGATCACATCACTGGCCAGGCCGCTGCCCCCGGGGCTGTTCACGCGCAGCACGATGGCCTTGATCATGGTGTCCTCCCGTGCTTCGCGCAGGGTGGCCGCCAGGGAAGTGCTCCCGATGGTGCCATCGGAGCTCTTGCCGGTCATGATGCTGCCCTCGGCATACACGATGGCCAGCTTGGAACGTCCCTTGCCTGCTTCGGACCGAGGGATGGAACGCGAATAGGCGCGTACCTCGGCACTTTCGATCTCCTTGTCCGCATCGAGGTCCATGGTGGTCTTCAGGATGTCCAGCACCTCATCACGGTACTTCAATCCGTCCACCAGCCCGAGCTCCACGGCCGCTTCCGCATTGCGCACCAAGAGCTCGTTCGCGATGCGGTCCAGTTCGGTCGCTGGCAGCCCGGTCTTGGCACCCACCGCGTTCAGGTGCTCCTGCCAGAGGCCGGCCAGGATCAAGCGGTTCTGTTCCTTGTTGGCCGGGCTCATGCGGTCCTCGGTGTACATCTCGCCGAAGCTTTTGAACTTGTTGTTGCTTCCCCGGATGAACTGGATGTCAATGTCCAGTTTCTCGAACATGCCCTTGAAGAACATGTACTCACTGCGCAATCCGCGGTGGTCCAGATCGCCCTTGGGCTGCAGGAAGATGGAATCCGCGGCGGTGGCCAGGTAATAGGTGGCCTGGGTGTAGGAGTCGCTGAAGGCGATCACCGGTTTTCCGCTGACGGTGCGGAAGTCCACCAACTTCTCATGGATCTCGCGCAGGGTGGCGTAGCCGGCGTCCACCATGGTCAGGTCCAGAAAGATGCCGTTGATCTTGTCATCGGTCTTGGCGTGCTCCAGGCTGGCCAGGATCTGGTTCAGTCCGGTGCGGCTCTCGGGGCTGAAGGGGCCGAGGTCCAGGTCGAACTGGTCCTTGCTACCGCGGTCCACGATGGGTTTGTCCAGTTTGAGGTGCAGCACGGAGCTTTCCGCGATGCTCGACGGTTTGGACTGCATGGCCATGCTCGCGCCCAGTGCCGCGATCATGCCGATGAACAGGAAGATCAGGACCACGCCGACCAGCAGGGTGCCGAGCATGGAGGCGAACATGAATTTGAGGAACTGGCGCATGTGGTTCGGAGGATTGGATCCCTCGGGTCGAAACTAGCCAGTAGTGGCTCCGCTTCACCCGGTCGATCACATGAGCGGGGGGGCGGGGGGATGGAAGGTCCACACCGGTAGCTTTGGCCCCATGAGAACAGCACGTCAGGTCCTGCTGCTCCTGGGAGGCAACGAGCACGATCCCCGGGCCATGCTTGCCAAAGCCGCAGAGATGGTGGTGGCCCGCTTGGGAGGTCCGGCCGCTCATGGCCGCGACCATTGGACTGAGCCTTGGGGCTTCGAGTCCGACAGCTTGTTCCTCAACCGCAGCCTGCTCGTGAGAACGGACCTTGACCCCCACGCACTACTGGCCGAACTGCATGGCGTGGAGCAGGAGCTCGGCCGTACCCGCGTTCCTGGCACAGGCTACACCTCGCGGAGCATCGACATCGACATCCTGCTGATGGAGGATCTGGTGTTGACCGAGGGTCCTCTGCAGGTGCCACATCCCCGGATGCACCAGCGGGCCTTCGCGCTCTCCCCGGCGGCCGACCTTTGCCCGGGCTGGGTCCATCCGGTGTTGAGGCGCACCGTGCTGCACCTGTTGAACGACCTCCGCGCCAACACATGAAACAGCAGGGGAGGGCACCCGACAGCCCGCGATCGGGCTACGATTACATCGCCGTGGAGGGCTTGATCGGCGCCGGCAAGACCACCCTGACCAAACGACTGGCGGAAGCGCGGGGCGCCCGTCTGGTGCTGGAGGAGTTCGACGACAACCCGTTCCTTCCGCGCTTCTACGCGGAACCGGAGCGCTACGCCTTCGCGGTGGAACTGTCCTTTCTGGCCCAGCGCTACCACCAATTGAAGCGGATCACGGAGCAGGACCTGTTCGATCCGCTGACCATCGCTGATTATTCGCTGGGCAAGTCCCTGGTCTTCGCCAGCGTGACCCTCAACGCCGATGAATATGCCCTGTTCCTCGACCTCTATCGCATCATGTACAGCGATCTGCCGAGACCGGAGCTCATCGTCTACCTGCACCTGCCCATGCATCAGGTGCTCCAGCGCATCGCCTCACGCGGCCGTTCCTATGAAAGCTCCATCCAGATCAGCTACCTCGAGCAATTGCAGCAGCGTTACCTGGACCATCTCCAGAAACAGAGCGGTGGCCGTGTGCTGATCGTGGACATGGGTGAACATGACCTGCTTCATGATCGGGACGCTTACCAACGCCTGCTGGAGCACATGGATGAGCCCGTACCGGAGGGGTGCCGACAGGTGATCCTGTGATGCACACCTCATGCTGTGAACAACTAACGTTGAGCCACTTTGGCAGTGCTCGCTTTATAGTGATTATGTTTGCTGCCGAAATCAAGAAACACGCAACGCATTCATGGAAAAGCGTCACCTCAAGGGCACGACCCTGACGATCGCTGCAGCGCTGGTATTGGCCGGCTGCGGCGGCTTGGGAAAGATGAACAAGTACGTTGAGAACATCAAGTACACGGTCGACCCCAACCCCCTGATCGTACAAGGTGACTCTGTCGCCGTGAACATCAACGGGACCTTCCCCGGCAAGTATTTCTCGCGCAAGGCCCTGGTGGAGCTGACGCCGACACTGACCTACGCTGGTGGTGAGACCCCCTACAAGATGGTGGGCTTCCAGGGCGACAAGGCGGTGGGCAACTACACCGTGATCCCCTACGAGACCGGTAAATCCTTCAGCTACTCGGGTAAGGTGGCCTACACGCCGGCCATGTCCGAGAGCGAGCTGATGGTGAAGATCCTCGGCAAACAGGGCAAGAAGGAGCTTCCCTTCGATTCGTTCAAGCTCACCGACGGTGTGATCACCACGCCCTACCTGATGCTCAGCGACGACAAGGTGCTGCTCGGCAAGGATGCCTTCCAGCGGATCACCACCCACAACCAGGCCGCTACGATCAACTACCTGGTGAACTCCAGCACGGTGCGGCCCGGCGATTTGAAGGAAGAGGACATCAAGGCGATGGCCGCCTTCATCAAGGGATTCGCAGCCAAAGGGAACATCAACCTGAAAGGTCTTGCCATCGACGCCTGGGCCAGCCCCGAGGGTGAATTGAGCCTGAACGAGAATCTGGCCGACGACCGCGCCAAGAGCGCTCAGGTCTGGGCAAAGGGGGAATTCACCCGGGCCAAGTCCGAAGCGGCCAAAGTGGACGGTTTCTACACCCTCAGCCCACGTGGTGAGGATTGGGAAGGTTTCAAGAAGGCCATGCAGGCCAGTTCCGAAGTGCCGGACAAGGACCTGGTGCTCCGCGTCCTCGAGATGTACCCCGATGTCTCCAAGCGTGAGGCGGAGATCAAGAACATGGCGGCCACCTACAAGGAGATCGCCGATCACATCCTGCCTTCCCTGCGCCGCAGCGAAATGGTCCTGAACTACGAGATCGTGGGCAAAACGGACGAGCAGTTGACGGCCATGAGCCGGACGATGCCCGACTCCTTGAACGCAGAGGAGCTGTTGTTCGCCGCTACGCTGACCAATGACATCAATGAGCAGCTGCGCATCTACAAGGAAAGCGAGCGGATCTTCCCGAATGATTACCGTGGCGCGAACAACGTGGGCTACATCTACATGATGCAGAACAAGCTCGCCGAAGCGGAAAGCCAGTTCCAAAAGGCGAAGACCATCCAGGACAACCCTTACAGCACCAACAACCTCGGTGTAGTGGCTCGCCTGAAGGGCGATCGCAAAAAGGCCATGGAGCTTTACGGCAAGGCTGGCAGCGCAGGTCCTGAGGTGAAGTACAACATGGGCCTCGTGAACATCCAGAACGGTGATTACGCTACGGCCTCCAGCAACATGGCCGGCATGAATACCGTGAACGCCGCCCTGGCGAAGATGCTGGGTGGTGACAGCGCCGGTGCTCAGAGCATCCTGGAGAAGAGCAGTGACAAGGACAGTGCCACGGGCCACTATGTGATGGCCATCATCGCTGCCCGTCAGAGCAACGCCGACGGAGTCCGTAACAACCTTGCCCTGGCCGTTCAAAAGGATGCCAGCCTGCGTGACAAGGCCATGAAGGACCTCGAATTCCGCAACTTCAAGGGCCAATTGGGTCTTTGATCCACGAAGAGTTCATCCAGGGAAGCCCTCGCCGCAAGGTGGGGGCTTCTTCGTTTCGGTCGGCCCAGATCGCCCGCTGTGCCATGAAACACTCGCACGTTCCTTAGCCTTGATCGATAGGTCGGAGGAACAAGGTCTGTAAGCCACCTAATGGTAGTTCTTATTCCGAGGCCACCTGTGCGGATCGGAGGGCTATCGTGGCAACCCGAACTGCCCTCCGGCAGGGGGGGCGCGCAACCTGGACGCGTTGTATGGGGTGGTCTTCGCTGGACGAACGTGAAAGGCCCCGGTGCCACGCTCGGTCGCTGAAGCTATGGCGATAGCGACCCGAAGGATCATTTTACGATGTCGTCCAGTGGGCCGGAAAGGCTCTTAGGGCACTTTGCGTTCATGGACCTACGCTACCTTCCCGTAAGGTCTTCTCCGACCGACCACTGAAACGTGGAATGGGGTTCGAACAGTACCTCTTCAAGCCACCCCGAGGTGCAATGCCAGCCCTGTGAGGCTGCCCAGGCAGGATCTACTGGCATGGTCCAATTGGAGGGGAAGGTCAGGTCACCTTTATCGATGGCACACGCCGTGAACTGGTCGGCGTAAGGGAACGGTCATACGCATACCGATCGTTGTGGCCCGCATGTCGAGGGATAAATCGAAAGGCCCTGATCCCCAAAGGGGCCAGGGCCTTTCGATTTCCGATAATTCCGTGATCAGAAGACGATCTTCTGCCTGCGGATGCGAGCGCGGTATTTCTTGGAACCGCTTCGGTACTTCACGAGTTTGTAATGGAGCTGCGCCTTGAGGAACAGGTAGGCGTCAAGGTCATCAGGATCACCACGCTGCTGACCTGTGGCAGTGGGGTTAAGCCCCGCCTCGTAAAGGGGGCCAACTCCCAAGCTGGGGTCTGCGAGATAGGCTGCCTCCGCGCCATATGCTGTACGAATGGCGTCGTTGTCGTAGTAGTTCGTACTGACGTCGTCGATATAATCGGTGAACGTCTTGGTGTATTGCAATTCAATGCCGACGCTCCATTGTTTGTTGAGCGCTTTACGCAGGCCGAAGCCCATGGGAATACAGACCTGCGTGGTACTGTACTCCTCCGCCCCACCGGGCAGTCCCTGACCTTCTGTTCCCAAGGGCTTCAGGTCCACCCAAGCGTTGTTCAACTGGGCCTGGGGGTTGAAGTTGAACACACCGATACCGGCAAAGAAGTATAGGCCGACACGGGATGATTTGGTGCCCTTCACTCCACGGAGGTCATACACGTGGCCCAACTCTTCCCGATACAAGTGCAGCTCATACACCAGTTGCAGTTCGAACAGATCCGACTTGAAGTTCAGGTTGCGGTTCATGCGGAACGGCTCCGCGGTCAGGTTGTCGTTCCCGGCCATGACGCCGTAGGAAAAGCCGAGCCGAAGGGCTTGCTTGCGCGCAATGTGGTACCGATAGCTGAAACTGGCTGCAGGCCTGGTCTGGCTAAGCTCCAAGTCCCACACGAAGGGTGCGCCGATCTCGTTGCGTCCGCCGAGCTCTCCCAAGAAGTTGGAGATGCCGAAGCCAAAGCTCAACTCTTGGCGGTGGGTCTTCCAGTAGGACGACTGCCGGAAGTATTGCGCCGAAGCATTGTCCGCATAAATGCAGGCCAAAAGCGCAATGAGGAGGACAGAACGGGTCGGGGTTCTAAACATCGGTGGTATGCCGGTCGCAGCCAAATATAGACGGTTTCACACACCCGCGCCCTAAACCATGAATGGGGCGACATAACATAGACAGTAAAGAACCCATGGAGTTGCCTTTGGCGCGCCTCAATTTGTGCGTCCGGTCAGCCACCAGAGCACGATCCCCGCACAGACCGAGACATTGAGGGAATGTTTGCTGCCGCGCTGCGGTATCACCACGCACTCGTCACAGGCCTCGATCACCTCTTCCGACACGCCGTTCAGTTCATTGCCGAGCACGATCGCCACCCGCTCTGAGGGGGGCACGGCAAGGCTGTTCAAGGCACGGGCGTTTTGGGTCTGCTCGACCGCGATCACCCGGTAACCCTCCTGTTGAAGCTTGTGTACAGCATCCAAGGTGTTGGCGGCATGTTCCCAAGGCACGGAAAGCGTGGCTCCCAAGGCTGTCTTTTCAATGTCCCGGTGGGGAGGCAAGGGCGTGAACCCGCACAGCACCAAACCTTCCAGTCCCATGGCATCGGCCGTGCGGAACATCGAACCCACGTTGTGGCGGCTGCGTAAATCGTCCAGCACCACACGCACGGGAAGTTTCGGTGCGTTCAGGTGCTCAGCGGCACTGGCCCTGCCGAGTTCTTCCATGGAGAGTTTGCGATCACCGGTGGGCATGGCTGTTCGGAAGATGTGAAGAAGAGGGAAGGTGCGGGAGGGTCGCCTGTGGACTTGGGATCTACCTTTCGGGCTTCCCCAGGCGAGGTGTGCGGACCGCCGCGAATGTAGACCTTGGGGAGCTGATCGGATCATGGCCAAGAACCCCGCGAATGAGACACCGCTGATGCAGCAGTACGCCCGCATCAAGGGGCAGTACCCGGACGCCATCCTGCTGTTCCGTGTCGGTGATTTTTATGAGACCTTCAGCAGCGATGCCATCACCGCATCGAAGGTGCTGGGAATCACGCTCACCAAACGCAACAACGGCGGGCACGATACCGAGCTGGCCGGATTCCCGCATCATGCGTTGGACAGTTACCTGCCCAAACTGGTGCGGGCCGGGTTCCGCGTGGCGATCTGCGATCAGTTGGAGGACCCGAAGCTGACGAAGACGATCGTGAAGCGCGGGGTGACGGAAGTGGTCACGCCCGGCGTGAATTTCAGCGACGAGGTGGTGGAGCGTCGTGAGAACAATTGGCTGGCCGCGGTCACGGGGCAGAACGGTCGCTACGGTGTGGCCTTCTTGGACGTCACCACGGGAGATTTCCTGGTGGCTGAGGAGGATGAGGAACAGGTGACCAAGCTCCTGGAGGGCCATGCACCCAAGGAGATCCTGGTGCCGCGAGGCGGGAAAGACCCCTTCCTGATGGCCTTGTTCGATCGCGTTCAGTCATTCGGTCTGGAGGAATGGGCCTTCACGGATGAGTTCGCACGCGAGCGTCTGCTGCGGCAATTCTCCACCGTGTCCCTGAAAGGCTTCGGGATCGAGGACCTGAAGCTGGGCCAACGCGCGGCCGGGGCGGTGCTGCATTACCTGGGCGAGACCCGTCACGAACGTTCGGCGCACATCCAGCGCATTTCGTGGATCAGGCCTGCGGACCACGTGGGGCTGGACCGATTCACCATCCGCAACCTGGAACTGGTCGTGCCGGTGAACGAAGGGGGGCGCACCCTGCTCAGCGCCATGGACCGCTGCATCACCCCGATGGGTTCGCGGATGCTGCGCCGATGGCTGCTCTTTCCCCTGCTGGACCCGGCGGCCATCGCCGAGCGCGCTGACCGGGTGGCGGCCCTGCTCGGCGCCGAGGTGCTGAGCGATCTGCTAAGCACGGAGCTGGACCGGATCAACGACCTGGAGCGCGTGGCAGGCAAGGCCGCTGCGGGCCGCATCATGCCCCGCGAACTGGTCCACATCCATCACGCATTGGTGGCGGCGGACCGGGTGCGACAGGCCTTGTCGGCGATGCCGGGAACATTGGCACAGGCCGCGGCAGAACTGCATCCGCCCCTGGACCTCGCTGCACGCATCGCGGCGACCATCGAGCCGGTCCCACCGGCCACGCTCCAGAAGGGTGGGGTGGTACGCGCCGGTGTATTGCCCGAACTGGACGAGCTCCGGCACGTCTCTTCCAACGCCAAGGAACTGCTGTTGGGGATACAGCAGCATGAGAGCGATCGCACGGGCATCTCCTCCCTGAAGGTAGGCTACAACAATGTGTTCGGCTATTACCTGGAGGTGCGCAACACCCACAAGTCGCGGGTGCCGCCCGAATGGGTGCGCAAACAGACCCTGGTCAACGCGGAACGTTACGTCACGGATGAGCTGAAGCACCTCGAGGAGCAGATCCTGGGAGCGGAGGAACGGATCCTTGCGCTGGAGGCGGAATGTTACGCTGCCCTCGTGGAGAGCGTGGTCGCGGAGATCGGGGCGATCCGCTCCACGGCCACCGCATTGGCCGCCTTGGATGTGCTTCGGGCCTTTGCGATGAACGCCCGCACCTGGCAGTATTGCCGGCCCGAGATCGTCACCGACAGGACACTGGACATACAGGACGGTCGCCACCCGGTGATCGAACAGCAGTTGCCTCCGGGCGTACCGTATGTGGCGAACGACTTGCTGCTGGATGCCACGGACCGCCAGATCGTGATGATCACCGGGCCGAACATGAGCGGTAAATCCGCCCTGTTGCGGCAGACGGCCCTGATCGTCCTGATGGCCCAGGTGGGCAGTTTCGTCCCGGCCCGGGCTGCGAAACTGGGCGTGGTGGACCGGGTCTTCACGCGTGTGGGGGCTTCGGACAACCTCTCCACCGGAGAGAGCACCTTCATGGTGGAGATGAACGAAACGGCCAGCATCCTCAACAACCTCAGCGATCGCAGCCTGGTCCTGTTGGATGAGATCGGCCGCGGTACGAGCACGTACGACGGAATCTCCATCGCCTGGGCCATCGCCGAGTTCCTGCACGACCATCCCACGCGCCCCAAGACGCTGTTCGCCACGCACTACCATGAGCTGAACGAGATGGAGGCCACCTTCCCCCGTATCCGCAACGCGAACGTGGCTGTAAGGGAAGTGGATGGAAAGGTGCTGTTCCTACGCAAGCTGGTACCCGGTGGGAGCGACCGCAGCTTTGGGATCCATGTGGCCCAGATGGCCGGTATGCCGGCCGCTGTGCTGGCCCGTGCGCGCAGTGTGTTGGCGCATCTGGAACGCAGCCATGGCGGCGACCTGGGCGCTCCGGTGGGCCAGGATGGTCCCGCCCGTGCCCCGCAACAGAGCCTCGATGGCCTGGGCCGCGAGCTGCAACTGAGCTTCTTCCAACTGGACGACCCCGCCATCGAGCGCATCCGGGCCGAGATCGAGGCCCTGGATATCGATACGCTGACGCCCGTGGAGGCACTGCTGAAGCTCAACGAGATCAAGCGGCTCACGAGCCCCGGTAAGGCGCGACTGAAGAAGGCTTGATCCAGCCGATTCACGGCGACGCCACCCGCGCTTACTTTGCCCCGATGCGACCTGTTGCGCTCCGTTCCGCCCTGGTGCAACATGCCGATCTGCTCATCGCCCTGCTCGTGCTGCTGGCCTATTGGCCCTTGGCGAGCTTCCAGAACGCCCTGACCGACGGCGATACGATGAACTGTTGGCTACCCTGGCGCTGGTCCATCGCCACCAGCCTCCACGATGCCGCGCTGCCTTGGTGGAACCCCCTGCAGCAGATGGGTTATCCCATGCACGCCGACCTGCAGGGTCCGGCCTGGTACGTGGAGGCCATCGCTCTGGCCGGGACCATCGGCATGGGGCCCGCCGTATTGCAGGTGCTTTTTCTGGGCTACGTCATCATCGGCGGCTGGGGCATGCGACGCTTGGCTCTGCATCTCACGGGCCATGAAGATGGGGCCCTGCTGGCCGGCTTGGCCTATGCGCTCTCGGGCTTTTTCACGGCGCATACGATGCACTTCTACGCCATCATCAGCGCGGCATGGCTCCCCTGGGCCTTCTGGTCCGTTCTGCGTGGGCTGGATGCTCCCGGCTGGCGTAATTCGGCGTTGATGGCGGTGTTCTTTCACCTGCTGATCACGGGAGGCAACCACACCTTCCTGCTCATTGCTGCCTATCCATTGATGGCCTTGGTGGTCCATGGACTCTGGCAGTCTTGGCGCGGGGGAGGTCTCACGCTGCTGCGGCCCATCGTGGTGCACGGTGCTGCGGCCATCCTGCTCATCGCACTCACCAGTGCAGGGACGCTCCATGCGGTGGTCGAGGTGGGTGACCATGTGGAACGCCTCGGAGGACTTTCGCTCGCACAGGCCGAACAGAACCCGATGACCTGGTCCGGCCTGGCCTCGGCGCTGCTGCCGGCCATGGCCACTGCGCACGTGGACTTGTTGGGCACCGACCCCACCATGGCGAACGCTTTCTTCGGACTGTTACCCTTGGTCCTGGCATTGCTGGCCCTGTCTTTCGTCCGGGGCGGTCGACCGGTCATTTTCCTTGCAACGGCCTTGCTGAGCGGCCTGGCGGCATTGGGGGCAGCAACGCCGCTGCATGGCCTGTTGTGGCGCTTCCTGCCGGGTCTCGATCTATTCCGTTTCCCCAGCTACTACTGGTATTTCGTGTCCCTCGGTCTCCTGCCCTGGGCGGCGGAAGGGCTTCATAGGCTCCATGATCCCCGGTACCGTCGCTGGATGCTGTACGGAGTTGCAGGCCTGTCCATCCTTCTGATCACGGCCTGCATCCACCTGTTCCTTCAGCATCCGTCGGATGATCTCTTCGGTCATGTGCTCACTCCCCGATCGGCCACCTGGCCGGCGCGGGTGCTGCAGAACGCCGTGGTGGTCGTCCTGCTGCTGGTGATGACGGCCCTGGTGCTGGCACGCCGGTGGGACCGTAGGTGGCTGTTGTTGATCATCGCGGTGGAAGGTCTGGCGGCCGTGCATTTCACCAGTTGGTCCACCAGCCTGCATGAAGCACCTCCGTCCGCCTTGCAGGCCCGCCTGGACCTCCAGCCTCACGGGCCGGTCTTCCCAGTGCTGCATCCCATGGGTCAGGACCGCGATGGGGCGGCGGCTATCCATCCCTTTTGGTTGAACACCCGCAATTTCCAGAACGGACCCTCGCACGATGGCTTCAATTCATTCTGGCTGAAGGGGCACCAGACGCTGACGCGCGATCATCCGCTGCTGCACGCATCGATGCTGCAGCGACCGTGGGTCTCGCTCAGTGATGATGTGCGTGTGATGCCGGTCGATGGGCCACCGCCACACGACACGATCGCGGACAGGCAGGTGGTGTGGATCCCCGACCAGCAGGCCAGCATCCCACAATTGGCGTTGGGTTCCGGACCAGTGACGGAACTAGCTGCCTACGACCACCAGGGTTTCAGTGTGCGGACCAGGACACAAGGCCCGTCGTTCCTGTTGGTGCAGCAGAATCTGTACCCCGGCTGGGTGGTGAAGGTGGATGGCGCTGCTGTTCCGCTGGTCCCGGCTAACGTGGCGGCCTTCGGTGCATTCGTTCCCGCGGGTGACCACGTCGTGGACGTGCGCTACGAGCGACCTACCCTGCGCTGGGTCCTGATCGCTGGTCACGGGATCCTGTTCGTCCTTCTCCTGGCCCTGTCCTGGTCCTCCGCCCTTCGTTGGCCATGGATCATGGCCACGGTCGTCCTCATCGGTCTGTGGAGCTGGTCGGTCTTCGCACATGTCCCCAAGGCATCACGGATCGCCGGACAGTGGGCCGAGGTGGAAGCTGCATTGGCTGCATGGTCCACAGAGCCAGTGGTGGTCAACACGGACCGGCCGTTGCCGGATGGTCCGGCCCGTCGCCTCCTGCGCATGGATGCACCGGATGAGGTGCTGGCCTTGGAGCAACAGATCGGCCTGCCCGTGCCCGATAAGCTGGCCTGTGCCTGGCACGGGCTGCCCTTGAGCCTGTCCATGCGGGCCTTCCTTCAGGACAACTACGCAGTGCCCCAGTTGCGCGCCGGTGGTGCGGATGCGGGCGCCTGGTTGTTGGTCCGCGGCTCGGACCCGAAGCCGCTCGTCGCGGTCCACCAAGTCTCCGAGGAGCAGGTGCTGGTATCTCCTGAACGATCCTACACCGCGGCTTTTCGAACTCGCGTGGGTGAGCTGATGGGAGCAGGACACGAGCATCTCGTCATTGACCTGCGCTACCGTTGCAACGGCGGTGCCGAACCACGGCTGGTGCTGGAACGCAAACTGGGGGATCGGACGGTCGACTACGAGGCGGTTTCACTCCAGAGCCCACCCGACGACGGTGTTTTCCATGCCGCCTACATCGTTCGACCATTGGATCTTTTCCCCGTATCGGAGGAGGAATTGGGGTTCTACCTCTGGAACGCATCCTCGGATACGCTGTGGGTCAAGGACATCCGCGTGCGGATCGGGAAAGTGATGGAATGAAGGTGGTCAAGGTGTTTGTGGATCGCTGGAGCTTTCTATATTTGCAGCCCCTACGCGAGAGTAGCTCAGTTGGTAGAGCACGACCTTGCCAAGGTCGGGGTCGCGGGTTCGAGTCCCGTTTCTCGCTCCAGATGCCTCCCACACCGGGAGGCATCCTTATTTTCGGCCACACCGGAACCGGTCCGCGGGCGGCCGCCGAAGATGGTCCGAGCCCCTTGCCCGGGTGGTGAAATGGTAGACACGAGGGACTTAAAATCCCTTGGTCCGTAAGGGCTGTGCGGGTTCGAGTCCCGCCCCGGGCACGCTGGTCCCCCTGTTGGTCGGGCCAGAACGCAGCACCGCGTGAACGCGCTTTCCACATCTCCCGGACCGCACGCCGCACGGCTCGCCCCAACGCCGAGCGGTTTTCTGCACGCCGGGAATGCCATCGCCTTCCTGCTCACCTGTGAACTGGCGAGCCGAACGAACGCCACACTGCGCCTGCGGATCGACGACCTGGACGCCGAACGGGTGCGCGCAGTCTATGTGCAGGACATCTTCGACAGCCTGCACTGGCTGGGTATCTGCTGGGACCTGGGACCAACGGATGCTGCCGATCACATCGCCCGTCATTCTCAAGGTCTGCGCTTACACCGATACCAGGAGCTGGTCGACCGTCTTTGGACCGCCGGTGAGCTTTACGCCTGCACCTGCACACGGGCCCAACTGGAGCAGCTGCGTGCTGAAGGGCTCCGCTCGTGTGCGTGCCGGGAAATGGACCTGCCACCGGAGACGCCGGGAGCCACCCTTCGCCTTCGCCTGCCCATGGGGCGGCAGGTCCGCATACCCGCGTGGAAAGGGTTGGACGAGATGGTGGACCTGGCCATGGTCATGGATGATCCGGTGATCCGGCAGCGTTCAGTGGGCAATGTGCCCGGCCGGGCAGCCTACCAGATCGCTTCGTTGGCCGATGACCTTGACCACGGCAGCACACTGATCGTCCGTGGCGTGGATCTTTTGCCATCCTCGGCCTGCCAGCGCTACATCGCTGAACTGCTCGGCCTGGACCGCTTCCTGGCGGCGCGTTTCGTTCACCATGAGCTGGTGGTCGGTGCGGATGGCCACAAGCTGTCCAAATCGGCAGGCAGCAGCTCCCTCCAAGCCATGCGCGCCGCGGGCGAAGGTCCCGAAACGCTTCACGCGCAGGCTGCGGCCCTCATTGCTCGCGTCCTTTGAAGGCCAAGATCGGGGCCTTCCTGACCAGCACCCCTTGGGGCGAGCGGATCAGGATACCGGTGGCCGCAAGATCCTCCAGATCGCGCTGTAGGGTTTTGGAGGACAGCCCGGCATAAGCCCGGGCGAGTTCGGGTGTGAGGGTGAGGATCGCCGAGGGGGCGACGGGTGACCTGCGCTCCCCCAGTTCCATCAGCAGGTGGGCCTGGCGGTCAGAACGGGCGCCCGGAACACCATCCAGGGCGCTGCGCACATGGTCGCGCCACAGTCCGGTGTTCTGTGCTGCACGCATGCGGGCGATCAGGTCCTCCAGCCCGGCACGGATGCCACGCAGTGCATAGGCGATGAACGGAATGGGATCCCCCTGACCCTGGGCGGCTTGGTCCACTTGGCGGATATACTCCTGACGGCTGCGGTGGAAGTGCCAGGCGGTGAGGTGGCTCAGGAGGTTGTCCCCTCCAGCGGCCAGCAACAGGTGCTGCATGGCGAGGCCGGCTACGCGTGAATTGCCCTGGTCGAAGGGCGCGATCCAGGCGATGTGGAGTTCGAGCAGAAGGCCTTTCAGCAGGGCGCGGTGCAAGGCCTCGTCCGGCGCGGGACCGGCCAGCTCCGGTCCGGCAAGCCAGTCGCACAACTCCTCCATGAACGAGGCGATCAGGTCCGGAGGTACCCCGCCATGCCGGAAATGACCCTCCGTGGTCCGCCAGCGTCCGGCGCCCCCCGGTCCACCGGTGGTCCTGGTCACGGAGCGGTGCAGGGCCAACAAGGCCTCCGGGTCGATGGCGGGAAGAGCTTCCAAGGAGGCGGCCTGTAGTTGCTGGTCCGCCAGGAACAGGTCATCCACATCGCGGAGCAGGGGCTCGTCCGGCACGGCCGGATCCCGCCCCTCCAAGTGCGCCCGCACCTGGTCGGTGGTCAGGGCGTGACCATCCAGCGCCAGCCGGGCCGCGAGGCCTTCGGTCACCACCGACCGTTCCAGTGAACGCGCTTCGGTACGCGGCATCGGGGCTGTCCGAAGCTGCCGTTGCAGGGCGATCACCTCCCCCAGCAAGATCCAGAAGGAGGGTGGCGCCAGCCGTAGTTCGGCCCTGAATCGTAGCCAAGTAAAGGTCTCGTCGTATGCCCGCATCGATGTCCAAAGGTCCGTCCTTCCAGAACCCCTGTGGATGCTGAAAGTTGGTTTATGATGAACAGATCGATGTCCAAATAAATGTCCGGCTTGTTGTCCCTCGGATCGTCCAGAGGAATGTCCATCGATCTGTCCATGAAGAAAAAGGGGCTGATCGAGACTCAGACGAAGCCGACCACGATGATGGAGATGGCGGTGATCAAGGCAGCGATGAGGCCGATGATCAGTGCTGCCAGGGCGAATCCTTTGCCCGCTTGTTCCTCCCTGCGGATCTGCTTCAGGGAGACGCCGGCCAGGACGATGGTCGCTGCAGCGACCAGGATGACGGCAGTGGTGCTCACAGTGAACAGGGCGAGGAAGACCGTCAGAAGGGCCAGGACAAAGGCAGGGATGGCCAGGCGGTTCCAGCGCTTCTTCGGCATGGTGTCCACCTGCTCTTGGAACAGCTGGTCGGGAACTGCAACTTCCGGGGCTTTCGTGGCATTGGCTGGGAAGGAGATGCTGGCCAGTTCTGCGCTCACTGGTGTGATCGGTCCGGTCTCTTGGCGCGGGGGAAGGGTCGCTTCAGCGCTCAGGGGCAGCAGCGTCGATCCGGAGGGCACTTCAATTCGGGCGTCCAAGAGGGTGGTCGCCAGGGTCGGCGACCCGTCCTGTGGCACTTGCACGACTTTCCGTTCACGGCCCAAGGAAAGATCCACATGCCAGCCGGGTCGAAGGGTCCGCTTCTGGAAGGGGCTGTTGCGCACCACCGACTTGTCGTTGGCACAAGCCGTCAGCAGCAGCACAAGGAAAAGCCGGAAAAGGGTGCGGGTCACGGAGGTTGCCAGGTCGCACAAGGTAGCCTCCGGAGAGGCGACCCGGTGATCTGTCCTCATCCCCGGAGGTCCACGACCAGGCGCCCTTCGTCGCCATCGTACAGGCCAAGGTCGCTCATTTTCACGTGGGGGATCACCAGCAGGGCCATGAAGCTCAGCGTCATGAAGGGAGCACGCAGGGGACTGCCGAGGGCTTTCGCGGCCCGGTCCAGTTCCGCGTATCGGGCGGCCACTTCATAGGCATCCCCGTCGGACATGATCCCGGCCACGGGAAGTGCCAGTTCAAGCTGCTCATCCCCATCGGCAAGGCTGATGCCGCCGCGGTTGGCGATCACCAGGTTGATGGCGGCGCAAAGGTCCTCATCATTGGTCCCCACCGCCACGATGTTATGACTGTCGTGGGCCACACAACTGGCCAGGGCACCCCGTTGCAGCCCGATGTTCCGGATCCAGCCGATGGCGATGGGGGCATCGGCATAGCGGTTAACCACGGCGATCTTCAAGAGATCACGGGACACATCGGCCACAAGCTCGCCGTCCACCACGGTGCCGTGCAGGTGGCGCTTGTGGGTGATGAGCTGCCCGTCCACGGCCTCCATGGCCAGCAATTGGTCGTCATGGGCGGGTACGCGGAACTCTCCGGGCAGTTTGGGCCTGCACTGGAAGCGGTTCGGCCGTTCCGCCGGAACGCTCGGGATCAGTGTACGGCCGGCTTCGGCCACGAGCTGTCCCTTGATCCACGTCCGTTGCACGACGAACTCACGCAGATCGCCCACCTGGATCAGGTCCGCCGGGTCGCCCACATGGAGCCGTCCCACGGGAAGCCGGTAATGGCGGATGGGGTTGAGGCAGGCCGCCTGCAGGACATCGAAAATGTCCGCTCCCGATGCCACCGCCCTGGCGCACAGCCGGTTGATGTGACCCTCCACCAAGCTGTCGGGGTGGGTGTCGTCGCAGCAGAGCATCACGCGCTTCGGGTGGCTCACCAGCAGGGGCATGAGCGCCTCGAGATTGCGCGCGGCGCTGCCCTCCCGGATGCTGATCATCATGCCGGCATCCAGCTTATCCAAGGCTTCGGCGAGGGTGAAGCACTCATGGTCCGTGGAGATCACCACCGGACCCGTGGCATTTCCTCCTCGGATGTAGCGTGCGGCAGCTTCCCCGCGCAGACCGGGTGCATGCCCATCCACGACCTTGCCCAGCCGCCGGGCATGGGCGATCTTCGCCTGCAGTTCCGGGTCACCATTGATCACCCCGGGGAAATCCATCACCTCGCTCAGGTACAACACCTCCGGGCGCTCCAGCAGCCGGCCCACGGCTTCCGCATCGATCCGCGCACCGGCCGTTTCATGCGCCGTGGCCGGCACACAGCTCGGGGCTCCGAAAAAGAAGTGGAAGGGCACCTGGCTGCCGTTGGCGATCATGTAGTCCACGCCGTCCACGCCCAGCACATTGGCGATCTCATGCGGATCGCTGATGGTGGCCACCGTGCCGTGTGTCACCGCCAGCCGCGCGAATTCACTGGGGATCAGCATCGAGCTCTCCACATGGACGTGGGCATCGATGAAGCCGGGCATCAGGAATCCGTCCACCGCATGGTCCAGCTCACGGATGGCGGTGATGCGCCCTTCTGCGATGGTCACCTCCATGGGCAGGATGCGGCGCGCCTCGATGTCGACCAGGTTCCCGGTGATGCGTTGTTCGGACATGTGGCCGAAGGTAGCCGTGTGACGTGATGGACGGACCGATGGGATGACCGTGGTCAGGTCATGGCGCGCTCTCCCTCACCACCTTTCGGGAGTTTCAACCCGTGGACCATGGCTGCAGCGAACTTCCATATCAAGACCGACAAGGCCCATGAATTCCGGTTCAATCTGGTGGCCTCCAACGGGCAGGTGATCCTGAGCAGTGAGGGCTATGTGCGCCGGGATTCTTGCCTCAAGGGCATCGACAGCGTGCGAAGGCACAGCACCGAGGACCGCTTCTTTGAACGCACCATCGCTGCGGATGGTCGTTATCATTTCAACCTGAAGGCCGCGAACGGAGAGGTGATCGGCACCAGCCAGATGTACTCAGGTGCCCAGGCGATGGAGAACGGCATCCTGTCGGTGCGGATGAACGCCGCTGATGCAGGGGTCCTGAACGAATGACGAAGCGCAGGGCCTAGTGGCCGAACATGTCCTTCACGCGCTCAAAGAACCCTTTGTCCTTGGCGGTGGGACGCGGCTGCATGCCGGGGCTATCCCGGAGCTTTTCCAGCGCGCTCTTCTCTTCCTTGCTCAGGTGTGAAGGGGTCCAAACCGCCACGTGCACGAACAGGTCACCATGGACATGGCCGTTGAGGCTGGGAAGCCCCTTGCCCTTCAGGCGCAGCACGTGATTGCTCTGGGTGCCGGGCTCGATCTTCACCTTGGCCTTGCCGGCTACGATGGGCACCTCGATCTGCGCGCCGAGCGCAGCATCCACCATGCTGATGAACACTTCGTGATGCAGGTGCTGGCTGTCCCGGCGCAGTTCCGGATGGGACTCCTCCTCGATCACCACCAACAGGTCTCCGGGTATTCCGCCGGCCGGGGCTTCGTTGCCCATACCGCTGATGTTCAACTGCATGCCCTCCTCCACACCGGCGGGGATGCGGATGGGCACCACCACCTCCTCGCGCACCAGGCCATGTTCATCGCTGCCGGGCGCACGTTTGCTTACGGTCTGTCCGACACCGCTGCAGGCCGGACAGGTGGCCACGGTCTGCATCTGGCCCAGAAAAGTGCTCTGCACGCGACGCACCTGGCCCGAACCGCCGCAGGTGGAACAGGTGCCGTACTCGCTGCCTTTGCCGCGCACCAGCTTGGTCACCTTGATCTTGCGCTCGACGCCCAGGGCGATCTCCTCCAGGGTCAATTTCAAGCGCACGCGCAGGTTGCTGCCCTTCACGGTACGACCTCCGCGTTGGCCGCCGAAACCGCCGCCAAAGGCACCCCCGAATCCACCTCCGCCGAAGATGTCGCCGAACTGGGAGAAGATGTCCTCCATGTTCATGCCGCCACCTTGGAATCCGCCACCACCACCCATGCCCGGACCGGCGTGCCCAAAGCGGTCGAAACGAGCCTTCTTCTCGGCGTCGCTCAGGATCTCATACGCGCTGGCGGCCTCCTTGAACTTCTCCTCCGCAGCCTGGTCGCCGGGGTTCTTGTCCGGGTGGTGCTTGATGGCCAGCTTTCGGTACGCCTTCTTGATCTCGTCCGCGTTGGCATTGCGGCCCACGCCAAGGACTTCGTATGGATCTCTCTTGCTCATGGGGCCGATCGACGGGGTGGCTAGACGCTACGGGAACGGTTCTGGGGAACAGGGGTCAACTGCGGATCGATGTTGCCTGCGTGGGTCATTCGCCGACGACCACCTTGGCGTAACGGATCACCTTGTCATGCAGGGTGTAGCCGTTCTCCACCACATCGATCACTTTGCCCTTCAGGTCCTTGCTGGGTGCGGGGGCCTTGGTGATGGCCTCGTGCCGGTCCGTATCGAAGGGGCCGCCGATGGCGTTCTCCATGGGCTTCACGCCCTGGCTTCCCAGGATGTGCAGCAGCTTGGTGTGGATCAGGTGGAAGCCCTCCTTCACCACGGCGATATCCTCCGTCCTGTCGTTGTTGGCGATGGCCCGCTCCATGTCGTCCAGCACGGGGATCATGTTCTTCAGGGTGTTCTCCCCGGCGAACTGCAGCATGTCCAGTTTCTCCTTGGCGGTGCGTTTGCGGAAGTTGTCGAAGTCGGCGTTCAGGCGCAGCCACTTGTCGCGCATGTCGGCACTTTCGGCCCGTGCGGCGCTCAGCTCGTCGTTGAGCTCGGTGACATCCGAACGGCCATCGCCTTCGGCATCGCGCATCACATGCTCGGCCGCAGCCTCACTGGCCGCAGACAGGGGGTCCCGGCCTTGTTCATCCATACCATCAACGGGCAGGGCTTTTTCGGTCGCATTGTCAGCAGTCACGGACGCCGGACTGACGTTGGGTCGCTCGGACATGGTCTTGGGGCGCTTTTTGAAGAACATGGGCTACTTGTCAAGTACGGTGCCAAGCCGTTCCCCGGTTTGGCGGCGCGAAGGTCGGGGACTTTTTGGCAGGAACGGAACCGGTGCAAAAGCAACGGGGCCCCTGCCATGGCAGGGGCCCCGTTCAACAGGAATATCAGGATGGATCAACGCTCCACCACGAAGCGTACGGTCTCCCGCTGGTCACCATTGGTCAGCTGCAGGAAGTAGATGCCGGGCAGCATGCGGTCCACAGGAAGCGCGAGCACATTCGTGCCACCCGCAACAGCCCTGTTGTCCATGTGCACCAAACGGCCCATGCCGTCCATGACAACCATGGTCAGTGCGCCGTCCGCAGTGGACACGTACTCCAGGTTCACGAGGTCGTTGGAGGGATTGGGATAGAGGTTCATCAGTCCCACGGCAGGTTCCAGAAGAAGCTCCTCACTCTCTCCATCGCCCTCGCCGGAACCATCCAGACGGAACGCGGAACCGCTGATGTTGGCGCGGAGCGTATAGCATTGGGAGGTGCTGAACGCACCATTGAATCCGTTCACACGCACATAGTAGGTGGTGCGGGTGGTGGTGTTGAACACGATCGTCTCGTTCGCCGTGCCGTCGAGCTCACTGATGCCCACTTGGGTGGAGGTGCCGCGATAGAGGCGCACATCGTAGTCGGCGGGCAGGTTGGTGAGGTCGATCCGGATGTTGCGGGCGGAATTGGTGTTGCTGAACTTGAACCAGTCCAGGTCCGTGGTGCTGGTGATGCCGGCCTGGATGTTGGTGTTCACGGAAATGGTGGGAGCGGTGCCAGTGGTATTGTTGCTCTCGAAGGAATTCACGGAGGAACAGCTCGTGGACGCGCTGGTGCTGAAGGTGATCGTGGTGCCGAAGGCCGAAGTGGCGGTTCCACAAACGGCCTGCACACGTGCGTTGTAGGAGGTGGACGCGGTGAGGCCTGTGATGGATGTCGAGGTGCCCGTGACGGTGCCCTGAGACCATGTGGTGGCCGCTGCGGTCTTCCACTGCACAGTGTAGCTGGTGGCACCCGATACGGCGGTCCAGGAGATCACCACGGAACTTGCGGTGATGGACGAGGCGGCCGTGTTGGTCGGGGTTCCGCAGCTGGCCACGGCCGTTGCAGAGGCGCTCAGCGCATAGCACTGGTTGGTGCTGAAGGCCCCGTTGTAACCGAATACGTGGATGTAGTAAGTGCCCGCCGGTGCGTTGTTGTAGGTGATGCTCTCGGCGGTGGTGCCGGTATTTTGGGAGATCGCCAGCTGGGCACCGGCGCTGTTGAGCAGGCGCAGGTCGTAATCACCCGCCAGATTGCCCAGCGAGAGGCTCAGGTTGTTGGTGCCCGTGGTGGCGAACGCATAGTAGTCGGCGTCGGAGCTGTTCGCGATGAGCGCGTTGAGGTTCAACGGCAGGGTCACCGTGGCAGCAGCCGTTGAACTGTTGTTGGGTTCAAGGACATCGGGGCATCCACCTTCCTGTTGGGTGTTGAAGGATACCACGGTGCTGTAGGCGCTGCTGGATCCACTGCAGTTGGCCCGCACGCGCAGATCGTAGGACGTGCCTGCCGTCAGGCCGGTAAGGCTGGCCGAGGTGGTGGTGGTGTTCACCGTGTTCCACGCCGTGGCGGAGGTGGCCTTGTAGTCCAGGTCGTAGCTGGCTGCCCCCGAAACCGCACCCCAGGAGGCTGTGGCGGAGGAGGTGGTGACGTTGCCGGCACCCAGGCCCACAGGCACGGAGCAGGTGCTGCCGCCGCCCGGAGGCACGCAACCCTGGCTGCTCAGCAGGGCCACGCGCGAACCACCGGTTCCGAAAAGCGCCTGCATGCGTGTTTTCTGGCCAAGGGTGAAGATGTTCATGCACACGTCGTTGGAGTAGTCCATGTAGTTCATGGTCATCTCCACGGGCGTGCCGCTGCACGTGCTGAGGTGGGGGTAGGTGGGGCAGCCACCGTTGGATGTGTTGTGGACGGGGGTGTCGCTCACCTGGTCGCTGCCGCACGTGGCATCGCCCCAGATGTGACGCAGGTTGGCCCAGTGGCCCACCTCATGGGTGAGCGTGCGGCCAAGGTTGAAGGGCGAACCGGTGCCGGGCGAAGCGATGCTGCCCACCGAACTGAAGAGCACCACGACCCCGTCGGTCGCTGCCGCACCGCCAGGGAACTGCGCATAACCCAACAGGCCGCCGCTCAGGTTGGCCACCCAGATGTTCAGGTAGCTGTCGCGCGGCCACGCATCACTGCCTCCGTTGGCCGTGAACTTCACCGCATCGTTGGAGGAGAACGAGGATACGGTGGTCTGGCGGCGAACGATGCCATTGGTGGCGTTGCCGCTCGGGTCGCGCTGGGCCAGGCAGAACTGGAGCTCCGTGTTGGCGGCCACACCGGTGAAGATGCTCGGTGTCTGGTTCGCGTCGCTGTTCAGGCGGGCGAAATCATCGTTCAACTGCTGCAGCTGGGCCAGCAGTTTCGCATCGCTCACGTTCTGGGCGGTGGTGTTGTACACCACGTGAAATACCACGGGCACGGTAACGACCGCACGGTCCTCGTGGCCATGGTCAAGCTCGAACTGCACGGTGTGCGAGTCGATCTGCTCCAGCCGGGCACCCCGTCCCGGATCCTGCTGGATCTGTTGCTCCAGGTATTCCATCGTGCCGCAGTTGCGCTGCGCACTCACTTGCAGGGTCAGGCCAATGGCCAACAGGGCCAGTATGGATCGCATCGTACGTATGGCTTTTTGCATGGTCATGGTCTTGGGTTGAACGATAGGGTTATCAATGTTACAGGATCACGGGTTCATTTCCAACCATGCGCTGTACCGAAATGAGGGAATGTTGGTATCCCTCCCCAACGACGAACGCCCCCGGGATACCGGAGGCGTTCATCAACAGGGTCGCTGCGCTCAGAGGCTCTTCACGTGCTTGTCCAGCTCCTGGTGCAGCGCAATGCCGCGCAGGTTCTTGGCGATGATCACGCCGTTGGGGTCGATCAGGAAGCTCATCGGGATGGAGTTCACCCCATACAGTTGGGCGCCTTTGGAGTTCCAGAAGCCGAGGTCGCTCACGTGCCACTTCCATTTCAGACCGTCCTGTGCGATGGCCTGCTTCCATGCCTGGCGGCTGCGGTCCAGGCTGAGGCTGTACACCTCAAAGCCTTTGCCGGTCTTGAACTTCGCCTGGCTGTATTTGGTGTAGGCCGCCACCACGTTGGGATTCTCCTTGCGGCAGGGACCGCACCAGCTGGCCCAGAAATCGATGAGCACGTACTTGCCCTTCAGTTCGGAGAGCTTCAGCACCTTGGTGCTGTCGGGGTTCATGAAGGCCAGCTCGGGTGCCTGGTCGCCGATGGCGGTGCCCACCTTGGGGCCGGACCCCGGGGCATCGGCGCGTTCCATGCGGGCGGTGAAACCGTAGATGGCCAGCAACGCTACTGCAGCCACGGTGATGATGCGCATCTTGGACATGATGGTACGAGGATTCATGCGGCAAAGATAGGTTGCTGTGCGGGCGGCGGATAGCCAATAACGTGCCGCGATGGGGATCCCGGACACGGGAAAGGCATGTGCTCATGAGACCATGTGCTCATTTGCCCATTCCGGCCCGTGCACAGGTCGACTGGAACAGCGGTCAGTGACCGGACCTCAGCTGATCAGTTCGATGCGCGCGCCGAGGGCGTTCAGGCGGGTGTCGATGTGCTGGTAGCCGCGTTGGATCTGCTCGATGTTCTCGATGGTGCTCGTGCCCTCGGCACTGAGGGCCGCGATGAGCAGGGCCACGCCGGCACGGATGTCGGGGCTGGTCATGCGGATGGCGCGCAGCGACTGCTGGAAGTCATGCCCGTTCACCACCACACGGTGCGGATCGCACAGGATGATCTGCGCGCCCATGTCGATGAGCTTGTCCGTGAAGAACAGGCGGCTCTCGAACATCTTCTGGTGGATCAGCACGCTGCCCTTGGCCTGGGTGGCCACCACCAGCACGATGCTCAGCAGGTCGGGGGTGAACCCGGGCCATGGATGGTCGCTGATGGTCATGATGCTGCCATCGATGAAGGTCTTGATCTTGTAGTGGTCGTGGGCCGGGATCAGGATGTCATCTCCTTGGCGGATCACGGTGATGCCCAGGCGGCGGAACACGTCGGGGATGCAGCCCAGGTGATCATAGCCGGTGTCCTTGATCAGGATCTCGCTGCGCGTCATGGCGGCCAGGCCGATGAAGCTGCCGATCTCGATCATGTCCGGCAGCATGCGGTGCTCGGTGCCGCCCAGTTCCTTCACCCCGTCGATCACCAGCAGGTTGCTGCCGATGCCGGTGATCTTGGCACCCATCCGGTTCAGCATGTGGCAGAGCTGCTGGAGATAGGGCTCGCAGGCGGCGTTATAAATGGTGGTGCGCCCCTCGGCCATCACAGCGGCCATCACGATGTTCGCCGTGCCCGTCACCGAAGGCTCATCCAGCAACATGTTCGCACCCTTGAGCTGCCTGGCTTCAACCCGGTAGAAACCCTCCTTGTTGTCGTAGTTGAACTCCGCCCCCAGGTTCTGGAAGCCGATGAAGTGGGTGTCCAGCCGTCGCCGGCCGATCTTGTCACCTCCGGGCGTGGGGATGTAGCCACGTCCATAGCGGGCCAACAGGGGACCCACGATCATCACGCTGCCGCGCAGGCCGCCGCCCATTTGCTTGAACTGGGGGTTCAGGAAGAACTCGATGTCGATGTTCTTGGCCGTGAAGCGGTAGTCGCTGTCGTTGAGCTTTTCCACCTCCACGCCCATGTGGCGCAGCAGGTCGATCAGTTTGTTCACGTCCACGATGTCCGGCACGTTGCGGATCACCATCGGCTCGCTGGTGAGCAGCACGGCACAGAGGATCTGCAGCGCTTCGTTCTTCGCGCCCTGTGGGGTGAGGGTGCCCTTCAGGCGGCGCCCTCCTTCAATGCGGAAACTTCCCATGTTCGGTCGGATGCCCGGAACGGTTGGCCGGGCCCTTCAAAGCAACGGTGCTTCGGCACGTGCCCGGTGCCACGCAGGGTCGGACTTTGCACGGTGTGCTGTGGACGAATGCGGCATACGACTATGGAACGTTGTCCCATCGTCACCGTTCTGCTTGGCCGTTCAGGTCGACCCAGTGGCTCGACGCTACGGGCATTAATACCGTTTCTTGCGGTTGCGATTGCGCTTCTTGTTGCCGCCACCACCACCACCACCGCCGCTGCTGGGCCTGCGGCGCAGGTCCACTTCGTTGCGGGGGCCGTTCTGCTGGGCGCGCAGCAGGTCGGCCGTGGCTGCCAGCTGCACCTCAGGCTTCATGCGCAGCTTGCCCTTGCTCAGTTCGGCCAGGTCCTTCAGGATCACCGGGTCGGGCACCGTGTCGCGGTTCCAGGTCAGGAACTGCTTCTTCATCAGGTTGCCGATCAGGGTGGTGTAGGCCTCCTTCTTCTCGCCGTCCTCCAGCGCCACGCACTGGTCGATCATGCGCTGCACCATCTTCCCGTAGTGGCCATACTTGATCGACGATTGCGGGTAGGGCACGCGCTCGGGCTTGCTCTCCAGCTCATCGGCGCTGGGCATGGGGAAGGGGGCGTCCACATCCAGCTTCATGGCGCTCATGATCCAGAGGTGGTCCCAAAGGGTGCGCTCGAAATTGTCGCTATTGCGCAATTGTGGGTTCAGGCGCCCGATCACCTGGATGATGGCCTTGGCGGCGCGGGTGCGCTGCTCGCGGTCCTCCATCTCCATGCAATGGTCCACCATGCGCTGCACGTTGCGACCGTATTCGGGGATCGGTAACTGGCTGCGCTGCGTGTTGTATTCGAGGCCGGGAAGGCTCATGGGCAAAGGACTTCAGGATGAGGGATCGAGCGGTGCGCCGGGTGCCCAAGGGGCAGTGCTCCGCGATCGTGGTGGTCAAATGTAGCGATGTGCGCGGATCATCCCTCCACCACCGTCAGCTTCGCGAACCTCAGCAGCAGCTGTTTCTGGCCGGCGCTGGGGAAGAATATGGTGGCCTTCAGGTCGGGTGGCAGGCCTTCGATCTTCAGCACCTTGCCCTTGCCGAAGCGTTCGTGCTCCACGGTGATGCCTTCGGACAGGTCGGGCACGGGGCCGCCCAGCGACGCGGTGGCCTGAACGGGCGTTCCGGTGCTGGTGATGCGCTTCAGGTTGCGCTGGTCCGGTGCCGGGGCGGGCGGTGGTGCCGGGGCTCCGGCGGGTCGTCGCCCTTCAGGTGCTGGTGCGCGTTTCTCGCGACCGTACACCGGTTTCGAGCTGCTGCGTTCATCGGCCGGCCGGTCCACCACGCGGGGTTGACGCGCCCAGGGGGGCGTACCACGGTCGGGCGTAAAACCTCCGAAGGCCGCACGTTCGCTCTGGCGGGGCAGCTCCAGGTATTTCGCATCGATCTCCTCGATGAAGCGGCTCGGTTCACTGCTGGTGAGGTTGCCCCACTTGTAGCGGCTCATGGCGTAGCTCAGTGTGCAGCGCTTCTCGGCGCGCGTCAGCGCCACATAGAACAGGCGGCGCTCCTCCTCTAGGTCGGCACGGCTCTGCACGGCCATCAGGTTGGGGAAGAGGTCCTCCTCCAGGCCCACCACGTGCACGTGTGGGAACTCCAGCCCCTTGGCGCTGTGGATGGTCATCAGGCTCACCCGGTCGTTGTCGTTCGGGTCGTCGTTGTCGGCATCGGTCAGCAGGGCCACATCGATCAGGAAGTCGCTCAGCGTCTTCGGCACGTCGCTGCCCTCGGCATCACGCTCGCTGAACTCCTTCATGCCCGCCAGCAGTTCCTGGATGTTCTCGTAGCGGCTCACGCCCTCGGGCGTCTTGTCGGAGAACAGGTCCTTCAGGATCCCCGTGCGGCGTGCCACCTCCTCGCCCAGGATGGCGGCGGCGTGCGTGGGCAGCATGGTCTGGAAGCCTTGGATCATCAGCACGAAGTCGGCGATGGCCTTGCGGGTGCCGCTGTGGAAGCCCAGGTCGCCGAGGTGCTCCAGCAGCATGTCCCAGATGGACATCTGCTTTTCCGCTGCGGCCACCATCAGCTTGTCCACGGTGGTCTGCCCGATGCCGCGGGTGGGGTAGTTGATCACGCGCTTGAAGGCCTCCTCATCGCGCGGGTTGCACACCAGGCGGAAGTAGCTGATCAGGTCCTTGATCTCCTTGCGCTGGTAGAAGCTCATGCCGCCGTAGATGCGGTAGGGCACGTTCAATTTGCGCAGGGCCTCCTCCATGCTGCGGCTTTGCGCGTTGGTGCGGTACAGGATGGCGAAACCCTTGTTGGGCACCTGCTCCTGCATCTTGGTCTCGAAGATGCTGTGGGCCACGAAGGCGCCTTCCTCGTTGTCGCTCAGGGCGCGGTGCACGCGGATGCGCTCGCCCTCCACGTTGTCCGTCCAGATGGTCTTCTTGATCTGGTCCTTGTTCTTCTCGATCAGCGAATTGGCGGCCCCCACGATCACCTTGGTGCTGCGGTAGTTCTGCTCCAGTTTGAAGAGCTTGTGGTCCGGGTAGTCGCTGCGGAAGTTGAGGATGTTCTGGATGTTGGCCCCGCGGAAGGCGTAGATGCTCTGGCTGTCATCGCCCACCACGGTGATGTTCTCATGCCGCGCCGCCAGGGTCTTCACGATGCTGTACTGCACGGCGTTCGTGTCCTGGTACTCGTCCACCAGCAGGTACTGGAAGCGCTGTTGGTATTTCAGCATGGCCTCCGGGTGGTCTCGGAAGAGCAGGGCGGTATTGTACAGCAGGTCATCGAAGTCCATGGCTCCCGCGCGGAAACACTTCTCCGCATAGGCCTTGTACAGATCGCCGATGCGCTCACGGCCCACGCTGGCGTCGCCCGCCATCAGTTCCACATTGGCCAGGTATTCCAGCGGACCGATGAGGTTGTTCTTCGCGATGCTGATGCGGCCGTGCACCTGGTTGGGCTTGTACAGCTTGTCGTCCAGCTGCCACTCCTTCACGATGCCCTTGATCACGCTGCGGCTGTCGTCGGAATCGTAGATCGTGAAGTCCTTGGGGTAGCCCAGCTTGTCGGCCTCCGAGCGCAGGATGCGGCTGAACACGCTGTGGAAGGTGCCCATCCACAGGTTGGCGGCCTCGCTGCGGCCCACCATCGTGGCGATGCGCGCCTTCATCTCCTTGGCCGCCTTGTTGGTGAAGGTCAGGGCCAGGATCCGGAAGGGGTCCACCTGCTTGCTGGCCATCAGGTGCGCAATGCGCACGGTAAGCACCTTGGTCTTGCCGCTACCCGCCCCGGCGATCACCATCGTGGGGCCATCGGTATGCTCCACTGCCGCACGTTGTGCGGGGTTCAGGCCTTGCAGATAATTCATGGGAAGGGTACAAAGGTAACCGGGCGCGGGGAGGAGCTTATCCGCGTGATATCAACAGCGCAGGACGTGGCTATGGTATTGACCCGTTTGTTAACGTCGGGTCCATCGTAGGAGAGGATGGCCGTGATGAACGTCGCACAGCTCAGGCCGCAGGACCGCGCCACCTATTGCCCCGTCAGGACGAAGCGCTCCGCAAGCTGGGTATTCGCTCCGCGCAGGCGCAGGATGTAGCAGCCCGAGGGAATGCCCTGCGTAGCAAGGCTGTACGTACCGCTATCTGAGGCCACACCCACCGAGCGCAGGACCCGGCCATCCGTCGTGAGCAGTTCCAGGAATTCCACGCGGAGGTCCTGGGGCCAGGAAACATCGAACCCGGTAACGCTTGGGCGCAGGGTGAGCGCATCGGGCGCCGTGCGTTCGCTGAGGCCTGAGAGAATACCGGCACCGCAGGTGCCTCCGGTCTCGTACAGGCTGTTCAGGCTCCAGCTGCCGCGCTGTCCGTTGAGGAACACCCCGTCATGCACATAGTTGCAGGCTGCGCCGGGCAGCTCCGGTCGGATGATGACGCCCAGATAACTGTCGCCCAGCGGACTAAGGTCCTGGCTGGCCCGCGCCACATAGATCCGTTGATCGGGGCCCAGACGCATGGTGGCGAAGCCGCCCACGGCAGGGGAGAAGACCGGGAAGCGGGAGGCCTGGATGGCGGCCGCATCACCGGCGCTCAGGTCGAATTGGAACAGGTCGGCATCGATGAAACCGCTGTAGAATGCCGTGTCGCGCGCCGAGACATACAGCTTGCTCCCGCCTGGAGAGAAGCACACGCCGTAGCCGCCCTTGCCGATCAGGAGCGGGATGGGGTTGCTGATCAGCCCGGTGTTCGCGTCGAAGTCGAACAGGGCGGTCCTTCCGTTGTAGAAGGTGGTGAAGGCCAGCCGATCACCCTGTGGGGAGGCCTTCAGGTTACCGATCGCGTCGAAGTTCGATCCGTCCGGCGTTCCCGGCTGCGGGGTGTCGATCACGGGGCCGATGGCCTGCAGCAGGGGTTCATCCGCCAGACCGTCCTCGGTGATGGCGTACACGAAGAACTCGTCCGTGCCGTACACATGGCCGATCAGCCAGAAGTCCGTGCCGTTGCTGTGGCGCACCGCTGTGAGCAGTTCGCAGTTGGGCGGCGGCCGCACCGGGATGAACTTGTTCACCACCGCACCCAGGCCGAAGTCGAGCGACATATCCACGATGGCCATGTTCAACCCGTAGGCGTCCGGGTAGAGGGTGTTGAGCACCAGCCCGCCCTGCACATCCGGGGTGAACACGTAGTAGATGGTGCTGGACCCCGGCTTGGGGATGATCATGTTCTGTGACATGGTGTTGGTCAACCCGGACGGTTCGCCGTTCACCATCACCTCGTGATCCGCGTTGATGATCACATTGCCAGTTGTGTAGAACAGCAGCTCCCCGGTGTTGGGGTCGCTGATGGCACTGGCCCCTTCGAAGGTTCCCGCCCCCAACCCGTCCTCCAACACGGTGGGTGGGCAGGTATTGAAGTCCAGCCCCACGCCCTCCGCCCCGAAGTACCACTGATGCGCTTCCCGTTGGGCCTGCATGCCCAGCACGCTGAACAATAGGCTGATGAGCAGGGAAAGGCGGGCCATGTGCGTAAGACAACGAAAGAGACGCTTCTGTTCCAGGACGGGGACCGACGGTGAAGGTAGGGGGTGAGCACGGCCGTTCAGACCGCTTCTACACGGAGGTGGCAGTAGCGTACATAAATTATGTGTCATAAATTATGTGTCATAAATTATGTACGTTTGCCTCATGTCCGAGGAGTTCAACCCCTTTCTATTGCAAGGCTATGCCGGGGCGGACACCTTCTGCGACCGGGTGGAGGAGCTGGCCTTCCTGCGCGAGGCCATGGCCAACCAGCGCAATGTCACCATCATCTCACTCCGGCGCTTGGGCAAGACGGCCCTTATCCGGCACTTCTTTGCGAGCCAGCGCAAGTTCATCCCGGTATTCGTGGACCTCTACCGCACCACGGACCAGGCTGGCATGGTGCTGCGCATCGTGCAGGAGGCCCTGAAACAGGTGGGAAAGCCCACCAGTGCCATGCTGAAGGAGGTGGCCCAGGTCATGCGTTCGCTGGAGTTCAGCCTCAACTTCGACCCGCTCACCGGGCTCCCGGAGCTGGGTGTTTCCGCGCGGGCCGGTCTTAAGGAGGCCATGGCCCTGGATGAACTCTTCACTTACCTGGAGAAGCAGCGGAAGCCAGTGGTCATCGCCTTGGACGAGTTCCAGCAGATCGTGCAATATCCCGAGCGCAATATCGAGGCCTTGTTGCGTGAACAGGTACAGAAGTTGCGCAACGTGCAATTCATCTTCTCCGGTAGTGACCGCCGAATGATGCAGGCCATTTTCGCCGACGGCAAGCGCCCCTTCTTTCAAGCCACCGAGCCGCTGTACTTGGGGCCCATTCCTGATGAAGCCTACGCCACCTTCATCCAGCAACACTTCAAGGCTGCACGCAAACGCATCGATCCAGCCGTCATCGCCGAGGGCCTGGCTTGGTGCCGCACGCATACCTACTATGTACAGTACCTCTTCAACCGCTTGTTCTCCCTGGGCAAGGTGGTGGAGCATGCCGACCTGCTCCGCACTCAGGCCAGCATCCTGAAGGAGCGCGCACCTGAGTACATGACCCTGCAGCGCCTGCTCAGCCCCAATCAAGCGGCCTTGCTCACGGCCATCGCGAAAGAGGGTGTGGTGGAAACCCCCACGTCCATGGAGTTCGTTATCCGCCACGAACTGTCAGCGCTGAGCACCGTTCGCCAAAGTCTCGGCGTGCTGTTGGAAAAGGAAGTGGTGCATCACGGTCCGGAGGGATACCGGATCACCGATGTGTTCTTCGGACACTGGTCTGCGGGAGGATAGGGCGGCGGAAGACCCGACCCACATCAGATCTGGTGATGCACCGGCGTCCTTCCTTTCCCATGGACCAGGGTCCTTCTACAGCCTTGGCCTTGGCAATTTGAACAGTAGGGCACCGGGGCCATTACCGTTCACCCGCCCTATACACCGCCGTCCGTACCTCCCCGCTTTTTATCACCCGTCCATCAGCGCTGGCCTCCATCAGGTCGCGGGTGGCGGTGCTCAGTTCGGTGAAGAAGGTGAGGTAGTCCTTGCGGCGGAAGGGACGCTCGCCCCATTGCTGCAGGAAGAGGTGGAGGCGGTCCTGCGGCTTGCGCACGGGGTCGGGCGCGTCCAGCACTTCGGCCAGGGCCTCATCCAGCCGTTCCAGGAGGTAGACGATGAAGCCGCCGCAGTCGCCGCGCGATGCCCGCGATGCGCTCCTTCATTTCCTTGGCCGCCTTGTTGGTGAAGGTGAGGGCCAGGATGCGTTAGGGGGCCACCCCCTTGGCGGCCATGAGGTGCGCGATGCGTACGGTGAGCACCTTGGTCTTGCCACTGCCAGCGCCGGCAATGACCATCGTAGGCCCGTCGGTGTGCTCGGCCGCTGCGCGCTGGGCGGGATTGAAGCCGTCAAGATAGTTCATGCAGCCTGCAGAGGAAGCCGGGGCACAGGGGTCTCCCGGCACCTGTTGATAAGCTCGTTCAGCGCTTGGCGCTCCGTGCAGCTTAGAGGGTGGCAAGGCGTTCCCCTTCGGCCAGGCACCATGATGCTCGGGCGGCTCTTGTTGATGTTGGTTTGGATCGCCCAACTTCATTTCTTTACCGGAAACAAATGAATCCATGCGCCTGCTCCTGTTGGTAGCTATGCTCGCATCCTTGTTGGTCTCCTTCGCCCAGGTGAATCCCAAGCAGCAAGCGGCCCCGCTCCCGAAAAAGGCAACGCCGAAGCCTGCCCCCGCGCCCAAGACCAGGACGGCGGTTGGGTTCGAGTGGGAGGGTCAGGGACTCGCTAAGGTCAAGGTGGATGACGACCAGTTTGATCTGGAACCCGGCCAGTTGATGGTGGAATCCGGCATCCATCCATTGGAGCTGGTCACCGGCCAGTCTGCATATTAGGCATCTGCCTTTCTAGAGGTGGAGGAGCGGGAGGAATTGCACATCTTTCTATGGGTCCTGGTTGCGGGCTTGCAGTTCGAGCTGATACCGCGCGCTGAGCTGAACGCATATAGAGCCCGCAAGTTTCAAAAAGGACGAAGTCGTGCAGAGGCACAAACAAGGGCTGACTCCCTGTCGGCGGCGCAGGCGATCGAGGAGCAACGTATGGCGGAGCAAAAACGGATCGAGGACGCGGAAAGGCAGAAGCGGGCTGATGCGGAGCGGGCAAGGCAACAGGCTGAAGCTGAAAAAAGGGCAAAGGAGGAGGCAGGGCAACGTGAGCGTGAACAGGAGTTGGACCGCATGCGCACATTGGCCGGCGATGACTATGGCATGCTGCGGCACGGGCAGGGAATCTCTTCGAGTGATTTGACAGGGAGGCTGATGAGTTCTTCCCAACGGATAAGTTCACTCTCTTTCGGAATACCATACACGAATGGCAGGATAGGGCTTGGAGAAATGCGGTCTTTCGGCCTGGATTACATCGCCCCGATCGCGGGGGGGGCGTTCCTCAGGTTCGATCTTAATTGGAGCACACGGGTAGCCTTTGCCAAATATGATTGGGGGGGACTTGTTTCGAGTATAACTGACAAATATGGCCTCCCGTATTTTGCGCTCGATACATGCGAGCACAACAATATAGGGATAGTTTCAATTGGGATCCGTTCAGCTTTGACATATCGGCTCAGTGATCGGTTCAGGCATTTCATCTCCACCTCGTTGCGCTTCGATGGCTACTTGATCAAGGGTGGTGACTGCTCCATTGCGGAAAGCAGCCATGTTGGTCAGGACTATGATCTTCGTTGGAATGGGATGCGAAGCGAGGATGAGTTCAGGTGGGGAAGTGCTTGGGGCATCCACATGCGGATCAGAGCGCTTGCCGTAGGCTATGAAATGCCTTGCAGGATGATACAAGATTCCTCGGAATTCGAGGAAAAGTATAGCATTTTTGTCAACTTCTTCTCATCGGGGAGCACCACGAGCAATATCGTTACGAATGAGGTGGATCTGAGTTATTCCGGTGGTGCATTGCCCTGGCATTCTGATCCACATCATGCGGGTTGAAGGAACATTGGAGCCTCATCGGGATCACAGGATGGAGAAAGGGTGGATCATGAACTTGCACATAGGAACGACCATCGTTCAAGACACAGACCGATTCGATATGGCGATGGCGCGAGGTCGATGTCCGGGCATGTGGCGGCCGTTGAGGATGTTCGCCCCTGCATGGGGAATGGCAAGTTCCATCGGCATCGTTCTTTTCTTCAGCTTGGCTATCCCGGCTACCGCCCAGATCAACCCCAACGTGCCCAAGCCGGCGCCCAAGCCCCGGCCTGCGGCAGCACCGGCGGCCTCGGGCCCCAAGCAGTTCACGGGCAACAGCTCCATCTTGGTGGTGGTGGATGCCGATGGGGTGCTTTCGGTGGACTACGAGAAGATCGGGAACTTCCGTGCTGGTGAGACCTGGAAGAGCCCCATCATGGCCGGGAGCCACGTGGTGGAGTTGCGCATGGGGGCGGATCGGTGGGAGCATACGGTGGAGTGCATGAGCGGGCAGCAGCTGATCGAGAAGACGGAGTTGGCCAAGGTGCGGGCCGCCCGCCAGAGCAGCGCACTGGGCGATACAGTGGCGGAGCCGAATACCCTTACCGGTACGGAGCTCCAAGCGGCGGAAGAGGCGGTCGAGCGCCGCAGGCGCGACCCCTTCGATGCGTACATGGTGCGCATCGAAGGCGGCGGCTACATGATGGGCTGCACCAGCGAACAGGGGAGCGAATGCGGTGAAGATGGGAAGCCCGCTCACTGGGTGGAGGTGAGCACGTTCTGGGTCAGCAAGTACGAGGTGACAGTTGGGGAATTCCGACAGTTCGTGGCGGCCTCCGGGCATGTGACCACTGCGGAGCGGGATGGCGGCAGCTTCGTCTGGACAGGAGAGAAATATGAAGTGCGCACCGGGGTGGATTGGCGCTGTGATGCTGAGGGGCGTCGCTGGGGCACGGAAGGGGACCGTCACCCGGTGGTGCATGTAAGTTGGGATGATGCGGTGGCCTTTGCCCGGTGGGCAGGCCAGATGAGCGGCCAGGCTTACCGCCTGCCCACGGAGGCGGAGTGGGAGTATGCGGCGCGGGGCGGCCAGCAGAGCCAGGGAGGCAGGTATGGATGGGGCCTCGGGAGCCCATCGGGCAACGTGGCGGACCTTTCGGCGAAGCGGCGCCTTACAGGTTTGCCCATCCTCGAGGGGTATGACGACGGCTTTGTGTACAGCGCGCCGGTGGGTAGTTTTCGGGCCAATGAACTGGGCTTGTACGACATGAGTGGCAACGTGTCGGAATTGTGCCAGGACTGGTACGGGAAGAGCTATTACAGCAGTAGTCCGCAGCGCGATCCGCAAGGTCCATCCAGCGGGGAAAGCCGTGTTGTACGTGGCGGCTCTTGGGGCGAGATTCCTTGCTGGGTGGCCCTCCGCATCTTTTGGTTCGCGCCCTATTCAAGATTCTGCAATACGGGCTTCCGGCTTGCCAGGACCGAGTGATCCTTGGCAGGCCCGAGCATAAGCGCAGCGGCGCTCCGCAGAGAGCGAAGCATTCGAGGAGTTGATTTCTACTCCACATGCTCTTGGTCTTTTTCGAAAGGGGCCTAAGGTGCTCCCTCCTGCAACTTTCTTGGCCAGGCTGCGCGGTCAACCGCCGCTCATGCGGCCGGCTTCGTTCCGCGCGCGCTAGGCCCTGCCCGCTATCTTTGCCGCATGCGTCATTTCCTTCTCGCGTGGGTGATGTTGGTCTGTGCCAGCGCCGCAGCCCAGGTCAACCCTAACGTGCCCAAACCGCAGCCCAAGCCCAAGCCTGCGGCAGCACCTGTGGCCTCGGCTCCCATGCAGTTCACGGGCAACAGCTCCATTCTGGTGGTGGTGGATGCCGATGGGGTGCTTTCGGTGGACTACGAGAAGATCGGTAAATTCCGCGAGGGTGAGACCTGGAAGAGCCCCATCATGGCCGGGAGCCATGCCGTGGAGCTGCGCATGGGCGAGGACCGATGGGAACAGACGGTGGAATGCAAGAGCGGTCAGCAGTTGATAGTGAAGACCGCGCTTGCCGGTGTGCGGCAGGCGCGTATCCAACGGCAGCCGGAGGAAGAGGCTAGACAGCGAGCGGAGGTGGAGGCGGAGAAGCAGCGCCGAGCGGAAGAGGACCGCAGAGCAGAAGTGGAACAAATGATATTCAAGGAAGATTTTGATCGTAACGCCAATAATTGGTTGGCGAAGGAAACAGATGGCTTTAGCATGAAGATTGAAGGAGGCAAGTATTCCATTACTTCTAAAAAGGGAGGTATGTGGTATTCTACCATACCGGTTTTGTTCGATCGGAGCATGGACTGTGAGATAAGTGCCACGATCCGTAAAGTGGCAGGCACGGACAGGTACTATTTCGGTATGATGATGGGATTCGATCCTGATTCATCCAAGAGGTGGCTCTTTGCAGGTATAACCGGGCAAGGAAATGCCGTTTTCGCAAGGAAATCCGGGGATACTTCAGCGGATCTGATCGGTGGTGAGATATACAGGGAGGTGCGCACGGGTAATGCGGAGAACAAGATATCGGTCATCAAAACGGGTCCCCTGTTCAAGCTCTACATCAACGACCAATTGATCGGTACGACAAGTGGCGAGAGTCTAGCTGGGCCGTATTTCGGCTTGTGTGTTTGGTCAGGTACGGAGTACCTGTCCATTGACATTGACGAGCTCACCATCAGATAGGTCCGCTGATAGGAGCGCCGTGAAACTTTTTGAAGATCCCGACCCACTACTTTCGCTGCATGCTTAACTCATTGGTCCTCAAAGCTTTTATTACGTCCAACGCCATCGCCCAGATTAATCCCAACGCGCCGAAACCGGCGCATAAGTTTAAGCCTTCGGCAGTACCGGTGGCCTCGGGCCCCAAGCAGTTCACGTACAACAGCTCCATCATGGTGGTAGTGGATGCCGATGGGGTTCTAACAGTGGCAAACAACAGACAGACTGACTTTTCGAATTGGAAAAGATATGATTATAACGATAAAACCATACTAAGCCCTGATGTGGTATTGCGACTGAGCGTATATGCTTATGCTCCTTTCTTTCCATCCACTATTAACCTTAGCAATAATGATGAATCTAATCGTTATTATTATAGAGTGATGTGTTGCAAGAAATGTGATACTGAATCTGTCCAAAAATGGAACAAATTATTTTCAACATTAAGAACAAATGAATGCTCTCCTTATTGTGATTTGAAACAAGGAAAGAGGATTGTTTCAAATGAAGATTATAGAACCGATAATTTTATCTTAATACTTTCTGAATCTGATGAAAATTTAGATGAAATATATTATAAAATACATTTCGTTCTCAATTAAATGGCTAAAAAAACTACTGTTTATATTTCGTTCGAGACCTTATGTTGATCCGTTTCAAGGAGGGGGTATTGTTCTTGACATTCACAAATGATTGATGAACGTGCTCCTCACCAGGTTCCGCTGGAGCACCAGGCTGGAACCACCATTGCCTGAGGCACCGAACTCCTGCTCCAGCTCCACACCGGTATTGGGGTCGTAGGCTTCCACACGGATGGTGCCGTCGGCGGTGTTCTCCACGGTCACCTCCACCGGGTAGTTCAGCGTGGGGTTGGCAATGGGTCCGATCACCAGTTCGCCCACTGGCGTCAGTTCCCCCTTGGGGTCGTGGTATTGCACCACCTGCAGGCGGATCTTGGTCTGCGTGGCGCTGCTGGTGTAGAAGGTGCGCGTGGCGCGCGTCGGCAGCGGCATG
>CAMCAZ010000017.1 GCA_945872795.1 Chryseobacterium gleum | reverse complement strand
AAGCGCATTCTCATAGGGCTTCTCCAAGAGCCCATGTCCCAGCACATTGATCACTTCCATCGAAGCGCCGATGATCTCCTCGGTCTCTGCGGCGAATAGAAGTTTGCTTGTCTCCATGCCCATCCATGCTTGGTTCAGACATCCGTGTCCACCCGTGTGCATCCGTGGTTATACACTCTTAATGCCTCGCCCGGCGAATGCCCGATTGATCCGCTTCACGAGCGCGGGTCCTTCATAGATCAACCCGGTGTAAACCTGCACCAGGTCGGCGCCGGCATCCAGTTTCTCCAGGGCAGCTTCGGCACTGTCGATGCCGCCTACGCCGATGATCACGAACGGACGTGGAAGGCGTAGGCGCAGGTAACGGACCACCTCGGTGCTCCGCGCACGCACCGGTGCACCGCTCACGCCGCCCATGCCCATGGCCTCCACTTCGGCTTTGGGCGTTTTCAATGCTTCGCGCGAGATGGTGGTGTTGGTGGCGATGACCCCGGCAATTCCGCTCTCCTTCACCACCGAACAGACATCGTCAAGCTGGGCATCCGTCAGGTCGGGAGCGATCTTGAGGAGGAGGGGTTTGGATATCATTTTCTGATCCTCTGATCCTCTGATCTTCTGATCCCCCAGTTCCTTCAACCTTCCCAGAATTTCAAGAAGTGGTCCCTTCTCCTGTAGCGCTCGCAGACCGGGGGTGTTCGGACTGCTCACGTTCACCACGAAATAGTCCACCACGGGGTACAGGGCCTCGAAGCACTTCACGTAATCGTCTACCGCAGCTTCGTTGGGCGTCACCTTGTTCTTGCCGATGTTGCCTCCGACGATGATGCCCGGGGTCCGCTTGCGCAGGCGTTCCACGGCCTCCAATACCCCGCCGTTGTTGAAACCCATGCGGTTGATGAGCGCATGATCGGCAGGCAGTCGGAACAGTCGGGGTGCTTCATTGCCCGGCTGGGGCAAGGGCGTGAGCGTGCCGACCTCGATGAAGCCGAAGCCCAGGGCCGACAGGGCGTTGACATGTTTCGCATCCTTGTCCATGCCGGCGGCGAGGCCCACGGGCGACGGGAAGCGCAATCCCATGACCGTGACCCATGCCTTGGCCGGTGGGCGTTCCCCGCCTACCAAGGCCAGCAGACCGGGGACCTTGGACGCCAGTTCCAGCAAGCTGAAGGTGAGGTGATGCGCCCGCTCCGGGGACAGTCGGAACAACAGGGGGCGGATGAGGGTGTACATGCGCGGCAAAGCTAGACAGCACAGGCGGAGCACCTCCATGGTCCCATCCTGCCCATGTGTCACCGTGTCGTGCGCGCTGTTCCTGGCCTCACATCAGCGTGAATCGGATCCCCAGAAAGCCGCGCGCACCTTGCATGGGCGCATACATGTAGCTCGTGTCGAAGCTGTATCCGTTGGGGTTCGAAATAGGCTCGTTCACTTCGCGGTCGAAGGGGTCGAAGGGGCGCATGAGCGGGTCGTCCGGCACGAAGTCCAGCAGGTTCTTGACGCCCCCGTAACATTCCACCCGCTCGCTGATGCGGTGCTTGAGCTGCACGTTCAGCAATGCATACCACGGGGAGTAGGCGGGACGGAAGTCATTGGGCTGGACGGGCAGGCGCATCGGGCCATACCACTGGCCGGTAAGGTCCATGCTGGTTCCGGGCGTGAGGTCGATCCCCGCCGTGAACGTGCCGGACCAGGCCGGTGCGAAAAGCTGTTGTTCCCGCACCCCATTGCTCACGGTGGCGACATCCATGTACGTCGCGCCCGCCATGATGCGCAGGGGCTTGCCCACACGCGCCTCGGCGTTCAGGCTCACGCCTTGTGCGATGCCCTCACCGTCCAGGTTCGCGTAGAGGATGAGGTCCGGGTCGGTGTCATAATCCGGAAGGATCCGGTTGCTGAAGCGGGTGTGGAACAGCGAGCCGTCCAGTGCGAAGAAGCGCTTCTCTCCCACCCATTTGCGCACCACGTTCAAGGTGCCGTTCCAGGAACGTTCGGGGCGCAGTTCCTCGGTGATCACCACCGTTCTGGAGCCGGTGAGCGCGGCGTGGTCCTCGGTAAAGAGGTTCACCACCCTGTAGCCGGTGCCGAAGCTGGCGCGGACCGTCCAGCGACCACTGGCCGCGTACTTGTAGGCCACGCGCGGAGCATGCACCAGGCCGTGGTCCACATCGTGGTCCAGGCGATAACCGAGCAGGAGCTTGTGCACCTCGGTCAACGACCATTCATCCTGCACGAAGAGCCCGGGCATCGGCTTGCGCTGCGGACGGTCGGTGGTGTAGGGCTCATTGCCGCTGGAAGTGGCGGGCGTGTTGTCGTTGTAGGCCGTGAAGCGATACGCCAACCCGGCCAGCACATCGTGCCGAGCACCCCAACGCCGGTTCCAGAACAGCTGGCCGAAGAAGACCTGCTGCACCGCATCAAAGGGCGTGGTGCCGTACCAGCTTTCCTGGTGGTGGCCGTTCATGGAGACCTGCGCCATCACGGTGCCCGGGACGGGGAGCTGGTACTGCCCGATGAGCTCCCAACGCCGCGTGGCGATCGTCTCGCCATAGCGGAGATCGCTGCCCGCGAAGGCCGGTGTCCAATCCACCTCCCCACCCCAACGGTCCTCCTGGACATAACGCGCAGCAAGACTGGCGGCCTTGCGGTCGGGTCTACGGTAGCTGATCTTGTTGAAGATGGAGACCCGCTTCTGCAGGGTCATGTCGGTGAAGCCATCGCCGTTGTTGTCACGCGGGGCATCATAGGCGAAGACGTTGATCCCCGTGAGGTTGCTCACCTTGCCGCGGCGGACCGTGGCCCCCAGGTCGGCATTGTACTCCTCCCAGGTGGAGCCCATCACATCCACCGACACGCGCGGCGCCAGTGCGGGGTCCTTGGTGATGACGTTGATGATGCCGCCCATGGCCTCGCTCCCGTACAGCGCTGAGCCCGGCCCTTTCACCACCTCCACCCGTTCCACGAGGCTGGTGGGGATGCCGCTCAGGCCGTACACGGTGCTCAGCCCGCTCACGATCGGCATGCCGTCGATCAGTACCATCGTGTAAGGGCCTTCCATCCCGTTGATGTGGATGTCGCCGGTGTTGCACACGCTGCAATTGATCTGGGGGCGCACGCCGTTCACCATGCCCACCGAGCCGATCAGGGTGGGCTCCGGGTTGCGGCGGAAGAGCGCAGGCGTGATCACTTCCACGGGTATCGGACTGTCCGCCCGCGACATCTCCTTCATGGTGCCCGTGACCACCACCTCGCCCAGATCATTGGCCGTAGGCTCCATGATCAGGGTGCCCAGATCGAGCAATTCGTCGGCCACGACCCGAACCGATCGGCGCAGCGGAAGGTGACCGAGATAGCTGACGCCGAGGGTGTAGTTCCCAGGCTCCACGGCGCTGATCAGGAAGCGCCCCTGAAGGTCCGTGCTGCTCCCGAGCGTGGTCCCTTCCAATGCCACATTGGCACTGATCAGCGCTCCCCCGGCTCCGGTCACCGTCCCGCGGATGGAACCCGGGCCCGCCAAGGCATCACCGCCCAACAGGATGCATAGTATACTGAGGGTTAGCTTGATGGGCTTCATGGTTTCGAACGGGCGACAAATGTAGATCATAGATTAGACTGGTCTAAATTTAATCTTACCTTCGCCGCATCAACGCAGCGAACGCCCATGAGAACCAGCGCGGAGGAGAATTACCTCAAGGCCATCTTCAGTCTGGCTGAACAGAGCGGCAAAGGGGCCAGTACAACTGCCATTTCGGCGCATTTGAGGACCAAGGCCTCCTCCGTCACGGACATGGTAAAGCGACTGAACGAGAAAGGTCTGGTGGACCATCGCCCCTATTACGGCGTGTCGCTGACGGACACCGGCACCCAGGTCGCGACGCTGATCGTGCGGAAGCACCGCCTGTGGGAGACCTTCCTGGTGAACCACCTGAACTACCGGTGGGACGAGGTGCACGACCTGGCCGAACAGCTGGAGCACATCGATTCGGTCGACCTCCACGACCGGCTGGACAAGTTCATGGACCACCCCAAGTTCGATCCGCACGGTGACCCCATTCCCGATCGCGACGGACGCATGGTGGACATGGCCGGAGCGCAGCCCCTTTCCGAAGTCCCGAAGGATACGTTGGTGCATATCGTGGGTGTGAAGGACTCCTCGCCCGCCTTCCTGAAGCTGCTGGACGGGCTCGGCCTGAAGTTGGGCACGCAGCTTACGGTGAACCGGCGTTTCGAGTACGACAACTCGGTGGAGGTGAGCAGCCGCTTCCGGAGCGGATTGCTGCTGAATGAGCAAGTGAGCCTGAACCTGACCGTGAAAGCGCTGTGAGCATGGAGACCATCATCCAGTACTTCGAGAGCATCGACCCTATCCTGGCCGCATTCCTGGCCACGATGTTCACCTGGGGCGTGACGGCTGCCGGGGCCTCGGTCGTGTTCTTCTTCAAGACCCTCAGCCGTCGCTGGCTGGACGGTATGCTGGGCTTCACCGGTGGCGTGATGATCGCCGCCAGCTACTGGAGCCTGCTGGCACCGAGCATCGAGATGAGCGAGCGCATGGGCATGATCCCCTGGCTGCCTCCGGCTGTGGGCTTCGCGCTGGGCGCGCTCTTCCTCTTCGTGCTGGACAAGTACGTGCCCCACCTGCACATCAACTTCGATCCCTCGGCCAGTGAAGGACCCAAGACCCAGTGGCGACGCACCACCCTGCTGATCCTGGCGATCACCCTGCACAACATCCCGGAAGGGCTGGCCGTGGGTGTGCTCTTCGGTGGTGTGGCGGCCGGCATTCCCGAGGCCACTATCGGCGGTGCCGTTGCACTCGCCCTGGGCATCGGTCTGCAGAATTTCCCCGAAGGCATCGCGGTGAGCATGCCGCTGCGTCGCCTCGGGCTCTCCCGCCGGCGCAGCTTCTTCTACGGCCAGCTCAGCGCCATCGTGGAACCCATCGCCGGTGTGATCGGCGCCGTCGCGGTGCTGTGGATGCAACCTGTCCTACCCTACGCCCTGGCCTTTGCCGCCGGGGCAATGATCTACGTGGTCATCGAGGAGGTGATCCCCGAAACCCAGGTGGACGGACACTCGGACATCCCCATCCTGGGCTTCATCGGCGGCTTCATCGTGATGATGGTGCTGGATGTGGGGCTGGGGTGACCCTAGTCTCCCTTACCTACAAGGGGTGGAATAAGGAGATTACACAAGGTCTAGTCTCGCATTGGTAACTTAGTAGATATTTATCGAAATACATCAAAAATTACTTATAATTTTCACTAATGCTATCATTTTTGCATCGTAATCCAAATTTAGCCGTGCAAATTCACGCATTTTTTGTGGCAATAAATCGTCCGAAAGAACGTCCCTGGCAAATGCGATTACTTTATGCATATCAATTAAGGAATCATCGTTCGGGAATTTAAGAGCGAAAAAATCAGCATCTGCATTGATATCAGGGTCTGTGTAAGCGTAAAAGAAAGGCAAACCCCGAGCCACGTATTCCCGTACTTTCAAGCTCGCACCCTCGTTGAAATTCTTCTTGTATACCGAAAGCCCCGAGACACCTACATGCATCATATCAACGACTCTATCGAGTTCCTCACCGCGAATAAATCCTCCTTCAAAAATATAGGGACGCGAAGCAATTTCCCCATCCACGAAGTGCCCATATACATGTAAATTTATTTTTATTCCATTAGGATTTCTATTGTAATAATCATCAATGGAACTAATTAGTCGATCAAAACCATTCCATGGAGAATACCCCGAAGAACCTTTCAGAAAAAGCAGATTAAGCTCATTATTAAAAGGATTCTTTTTCTTCAGTGCAAAGCTATCAGTCGCAACTCCGTTGGACACTACAAATGAATTCCGACTCCCCAGATTATTTTGATAAATTGATATCTCATTTGTGACCGAAATACTTGCCCTGAGGTATCGATTGATTCTCGGTCCATAGATTTTCTCGCGAAGAAGTGGGGAAAATGCATTCAGCCACCAGTCAATAGCAAGGGTAGGCCGTAGCCCAAATCTATGTTTTTCGAAATACGATTTGATTTCATCGAGCTCCTTCGATTGATGCTCCATGACAATCTTATTACCGAACTTTTTCACCAATCGGTAAAGCCCTCGGGAAGCACTCTGCCTCCTAATATAGAAATAATCATAATTTCCGAATTCCTTGCTCACGAGATCGCGAATAGCATCATCCATATTACTTCGCCGGAATAGCTGTGAGAGAAAATTTATTTTTTTATATTTTACAGGATAATGGGTTATGTACAAATCTTTCGATTCAGTTCGATTAAATTGTACGCTTAAAAAAGCCCCATGACATTGGGCTCCAGTCTTATTCAGGCTTTTAATTTGACACTCAATTTTCTTACGGACAGATGAATCTTGAGAGGCGGCATAGGGATATATGTAAAGAATTTTCATATCAGAACATTTGATTTGGCGTTTTTTTCATAAAACTGGCAGGATTTCCAGCCCACACCTCGTTGTCAGGTATATCCTTAACCACCACAGACCCCATTCCTGTAATTACTCTATTTCCAATAATGCATTTTTGTCTTATCTGCGTGTTTCCTCCGATAAAGCAATCATTCAATACCTTTGATCCGCCAGCCATAACCGTTCCGCAGACCAATATGGAATTCATGCCTACGCTGGCATTATGCCCAATGTGAACATGATGGTCAATCGCCGATCCTTTACCAATGCGTGTAGTCCCTAGAGTACCCTGATCAATGTTCACAAAAGGATAAATGTGCACGTTGTCCTCGATTACAACGCTTCCAAGATGAGGAATATGCTCCAATGTTCCATCTGCCTTTTTGTAATATCCTAATCCTTTACCTCCAATTGATGAAAACTCACGTATCTCGCAATAATTACCTATTTTAACGTTGGAAAATATACGAACCGATTCGCCGACGATGGTTCCATTTCCTATCTCACACGCTCCTATTACTGAGTATGCACCTATCTTGACATTCTCTCCTATTTTACACTTCGCGTCTATAATAGCGGTTTCATGGATGTATGTTGGTTCGCTCCACCTGGACTCGGCTCCCGAGAAGAATTTCGTGACACACAGGTAAAGTATTTTGGGGTCTTCATGGAGAACAAATAATTTTTGGTCAAGACTTCCTTGGAAGTGTTCGAATGAATCCTTAGTGCATAGGATACACGAAGCATCCGTTTGATTTATCAGTGTCTTTTCGTCCCTAACGCCTGGCTTGATCCATGTGACATCTCCAAGTTGGGACTCATATACCGATTGGATACCAGTGAATTCCAATTTATCATTCCCAATAAAGACACAATCATCACTAAGGATCTCCTTCAAATGAAGGAACGATAATTTTCTTTCCATGCTCGTAAATTTTAGTATACAATCCTTTTGATCTCAAAGGCTTCAGCAAATTCAGCTTGAATCTGCGTGCCTCGGATGATTGCCAGAGAGCGTATGAATTCTTTGTTAGCGTAGGGACGATGGGCTTGAGATTGATATGCGTTCAATGCTTCGATTTTTGCGTTAACATTCTTAGTACCTAGTTTCACGAACAAACTCGTATTCATGCTAAAATTGTTCCAAGGTAATTCGTAGCATATAATTGAAGCGAATTTAAACGCGCGAATTCCTTCTCTGTAAATTGTTTCATGGTCTTGATGAACATCATTTTCGCACGGCATTAAAACCAATTCCGGATTTATGGATGCCCTTAATTTTATCATGTCATCTAGAATTTGCTGACGATGATAGTTGAATGTCCGTACTTTGTAATTATACAAAATAAGATTAGACTTTTTTATCCCTAATATTTCTGTCGCTTTTTTAACTTCTGTTATGAGGATGTCCGCTGGAAATTCTTTCAGCACTGATTGTTCACAGGCTGAAAATGCAGCATAATAGATTTCAGACCCTTCCTCGATCAGCTTGTTGATTGTGCCACCACATCCAAACTCGCCGTCATCCGTATGCGGTGCCAATATAAGGACTCGTTTGAACTTCATTTGGATTGTATTTCTTTTTCCGAGCTATGATTAGCTCGAACTATATATGAATCAGCTTCTGTTCTTCAGCAGGAAAAGGTCGAAATTAGTCCCCCTAATGCCTTGGTCTATTGCGCAATTCTCCGCAGCACTAATTGAAACGTTGCTTTGGGAAGATGATATCCTTTTCACGCTGAACATTAATTAGTTTTCAATCGTATGGCATACAGGTTAGAGGGTACATCGAGGAACCATGCTCCCGCGGAGATGGAGGCAGTGGTGCTTTCAATTTGCACTTGCTCTCGTCCGGCCATATTTCGTTGCCCCTCCCTCGGAAATTTCTTTCCAGTATCATCACTTCGGGTCACCCTTGACACGGTTCCGAGCAATGCGCTCAATCCGCATATGTCACATGACCATTTCCTAAGCATGGCAAGATCTTCTTAGAGACCATCTTACCCCAGACGGGGGGACAGAACTGAGCGCCGGTGCTCATTCTGGGATGGTCTCGGTGCGAAAGTAAGAATTACTGACGATATGCCGTAATGCCATGTGCAAGCTTCTCTAAAGTTCGGCTACTCATTCCTGGAGGCTGAGCTCGCAGCAGCCGTCTCGCCAGCGGCCGGCGGCATCAACATGGGCGACAGCGCCTACGTCATCTGTAAGCCCCCCCCCTGAAACAGGTGCAGGTGAACGAAGAAACACCTAACCTTGATCAGGATGAAGAAGAGCAGATTCACCGAGCCGCAGATCGTAGCGATACTGCGCGAGCATGAGGCGGGCAAAAAAGTGACCGACCTGTGCCGGGAGCATGGCGTAAGCCAGCCCACGTTCTACCAGTGGAAGGCCAAGTACAGCGGCCTTGACGCCAACCAGCTCAAGGAGTTCAAGGAGCTGAGGACGAAGTATGCCCGCCTTGAGAAGATGTACACCGAGGCGCAGATGGACCGCCAGGTGCTCAAGGAGATCATTGAGGGAAAGTTATAGGCCCGGACGATAAGCGACAGATCGTGCGCCGTCTGGTCGAACAGCGCCAGTACAGCGAACGCCGGACCTTCAAGCTGTTGAACTTAAGCGCAAGCGTTCATCGCTATGTGCCTAAAACGAAGAACGATGCGGAAGTGATCGACCACATGATGCGTGTGGTGGATAGGAACCCGACCAGGGGCTTTGACCTGACCTACGACCGGAAGGTCGAAGAGGGTACCACGGCCAATCACAAGGGCGTACGTCGGCTATACCGGGAGGCCAAGTTGCATCTGCGCAGGAGGACCAAACGCCGTGTGCCTGAGCGGGTCAAAGACCCTATCGTACTGCCCATCGGCCCGAACATCACCTGGAGCATGGATTTTATGGTCGACCGGCTTCTGAATGGCAACAAGCTGCGCACCTTCAATGTGATCGACGACTTCGGCCGCGAGGCCCTGAACATCACCATCGACACCTCCATCCGCGCGCATTGCGTGACTCGAGAACTGGACAAGCTGATCGAGTGGCGTGGCAAGCCTGAGCGGTTGCGCGTGGACAACGGACCGGAGTTCATCGCCCAGGAGTTGGAGTTGTGGGCCGAGCGCAACGATATCGCACTAACCTACATCGAGAAGGGAAAGCCCATGCAGAACGCGCTGATCGAACGTTTCAACCGCACCTGGCGAGAGGAAGTCCTGGACGCTTACCTATTCGAGACCCTCGACCAGCTGCGCGAGTTGACCATCGAGTTAATCTGGAGCTACAACCATGAGCGGCCACACCATGCGCTCATGAACAACACACCGCGCGAGTTCCTGTTGAAATGTGGACAACTCCCTGCCCACTACACAGGATCACGCGCGGACTTCCCCACATTCCAACAGGACGATCACCACAAATCCACAGAAGTGGTGATTTTTAGGAACTTGCGCACCCGAACAGGGGGAGCTTACAGTATACAAAACACTGCGCCCTAAAAGGGGAGGCTTACATAGACCACCTCAACATCTTACAGGGAAGCGGGTAGTCAACTATGGAAAAAGTTCATAGAGTGATGCAAACCGCGTTCAAAGATATTGGGCACGCGTTCGAATTCGATGTGGCTGCCGATTTCAGCATTGTTCCAATGGGCATATCGCGGACCAAGCAATATCTGGTGCAAAAGACGAATATCAAGTTTGTATGAAACGAATCGAGTGAGCTTTGATTTTTCTAATTCATCAACGAATTCAAACCCTAACCCATTATTCGAAATCTTACACCAGAAGTTATTATTAATATAGAGAAGAGTTGATGTGTCTGATATGAAATTTATCTCTTTTCTTTTCCTTTCAAATCTATTGTAAGCACTTTCGAGCAAGGCCAAAATCTCTGTACTATGTGCTTTAAAATATGTCTCCTCATTCTCACCCTCTTGACAATAGTCCAATTTCTTCTTTGATAGAACATTTTCAATGTATGCTCTTTTGGCCTCTAAGTCTGTTTCCTTGTAAGGTTTAGAACAATTACCCGTCTTCAAATCGATGTATTCATAACTGTTCAACAACACAATCTTAGATTGTGTATGCTCTCTAAAGTACGCCGCCGCATCTTCAATTTCTGGCACTCCGCGGTCATCCTGCAACTTTGCCAACTTCCCACCAAGAACATATGTTCCAGCAAATGGCAAAGCATTTTCAGGTTGAAGCTCATTTATATAATTGACTCCATAATCCAAGAACTGAACTCTCTTTTTATCTGAAGCATTTTTTTTGGTCATATCGTCTAATTTAAAACACTGCGGATATGGCCCTGCTCCACCATAACCGACCAAAAGAAGGTCGATTTTCGGATACTCATTTTTTATGACCTGCAGCGTTCCTCGTGTTAGTTCGAAGGGACAGTCGTTCGTGTTAACCACGACAAATTCACCATCGGTGATGACACTAACAGTATCAATTTGCGTCGATCCATATTTAGCCTCAACTATTCCGCATCCGAAAAATCTCCCGCATAATTCCGGATTGCAATTATCGGCTGCCAGAATAGTTATACTCACCCCGTTCTTTAAAATGTTTCTTTCATTGTGCCCTAACTCAATGACACTGAATCCAAGTCTTTCAATATTTGTCTTAAGAAATTTACTCTCATATCTATGTATCAGAACAGGAATACTTTTCTTTAATTTTTCAAAGGTCTTCTTGCTGAAATGATCTGGATGTATATGGCTAACGTATATATAGTCAACTTCGTCCAAAAGTAATCTGTCAAAATATAACTCAGGATAATGGTACCATGCGCCATAGTATTCTCCATCTATGAGCCAAGGATCGGTGAGGATCTTTACGCCCTTTGATTCAACCAAAACCGTCGATGATTTGATATACCTGATCTTCATGGTATCGTTAATTAAAAAAGCGGCGTATCGAACGCATACATCATTTTTTTCGAAATAAATTCCCGCTGTTGCACGGCACGATGTGTCTTGTCGTTAACCTGAGCGGAAGTCCCATGCGAAGATAGGCATAACACCCATGATGATAGGAGTGCGTTGAACAACTTGTGTTACAGCAACATCGGTGGCTTCATCGTGATGATGGTGCCGGATGTGGGGCTGGGGTGACCCTTCCTACCCATTGCACGAGCGCATTGGCCGTAGCTTCGCGGCCCATGGCCAAGGCACCCATAGAGGTCAAGAACAAGCGCGCCAGCTTCGAGTATCATTTGCTCGACAGCTACGAGTGCGGCATGGTGCTCATGGGATCCGAGATCAAGAGCATCCGGGCCGGTGGGGCCAGCATCGGCGAGGCTTTCTGCGCTTTCGTGGGCGATGAACTGGTGATCCGCAACATGCAGATCAACCCCTACGGCACCAACGTGCATTACGTGCACGAACCCAAGCGCGACCGCAAGCTGCTGCTGCATCACCGGGAGCTGGAGAAGCTGAAACGCAAGCTCAAGGACCAGGGCATGACCATCGTGCCCGTCCGCCTCTTCTTCGCCGCCAACGGTTTCGCCAAGATGGAGATCTCGCTGGCGAAGGGCAAGAAGACCTTCGACAAGCGCGACAGCCTGAAGGAGAAAGACCTTCAACGCGATATGGACCGCGAACGCTAAAGCATGGAGTGGCGTTCGTACATCGGCCGCTACGGAACGGCCCTGGTGCCGGGTGAACGCTGGATGCGCGCGGTTTTCCTGACGCTGTGGGCGCTGGCCGCTGTGCTCCGCTTCTGGGACCTGCCCCACCTGGCCTACACGCACGACGAACTGAGCGCCCTGGTGCGGATCTATCCGACGCTGGGCGAGACCATCCGCACCGGCGTGGTGGCCTTGGACACCCATCCGCCCGGGGTGCAGGTCTTCGAGTGGATCTGGACCACCCTGTTCAGCACCAACGAGGCGGACGTGAAGCTGCCCTTCATCCTGATGGGGCTTGCGGCGATCGGCCTGCTCTATCGTTTTGCGCTGGCGTGGACGGGTGCCGGTGCGGCCCTGTTCCTGACGGCATTGATGGCCACCCTGCAGTTCAGCGTGCTCTACAGCCAGCTGGCGCGGCCCTATGCCGCGGGGCTCTTCACCACCGCCCTGCTCGCCGATCAGCTCACGCGCTACCTCGCCTTCAACGGTCGCCGTGCCCTGTGGGGCGCGGGTATTGCGGCGGTGCTGAGCGCCTACACCCACCACTTCGCCCTGCTCCTCGCCGGACTGATGGTGCTGACGAGCTTCTTCCTGCTGCGCGCGGACCAACGCAGGGCCTTTCTGATCATGTGCCTCGCTGCGGCGCTGCTGTACCTGCCCAACGTGCCCATCTTCCTCAAGCAGCTGGGGCTGGGCGGGCTGGCGGAATGGCTGGCGAAGCCGGGCATCGACTGGGTGCCGCGTCACCTGTGGTGGGTGGCCCATGGCTCGTGGGTAATGGCCTCCCTCCTGCTGCTCTCCGTGGGCTGGGCCCTGGTGCTACGCCTGCGCTTGGGGGGCACCGGCAACCCCTCCGCGTGGTTCCTTCCGCTATGGGGACTGCTGCCCCTGGCGATCGGGCTGGGCTATTCCATCTGGCGTGCACCGGTGATCCAGCATTCCGTGCTCCTGTTCTCCTTCCCCTACCTGGTGCTGGCGCTCGTGGCCGGGCTACGGCATCTCTCGCGCAACGCTGCTTTGGCGCTGAGTGCGGTGGTGGCCTTCGCTGGTGTGAAGACCTTGGTGGATGACCGCGCGCATTACACCTTGCTGTACCATTCGAAGTACGAGGCTTTCGTGACTGAGGGACTGCAGACCGTGATGGAGCGCGGCTTGGATGAGGTGGCGGTGCTGATCGATGCGCCGGACCATATGATCCGCTTCTACACGGAACACCTCGCTGTTCCGCCCGACAGCTTTCCGTATGTCCAACTCCAGGACCGCTTCACGGATGATGCGCTGAACGAGCTGTTGCGTGGTCTGCCCCAAGGCACGGTCTTCTTTGGCCAGAGCAACGGTGCCCCGGTAGAACGCGTGATCCGCATCCAGCGGCACTTCCCCTACCTGCTCGAGCGGCGCGACCTGTCCGAGGGTCAATGGTTCCTGTTCTCGCGGTCGCCAGGCCACGCGGTGCTGTTCGATCGCTGGCAAGTGGCCTCCGCCGACCCCAAAGACCAAACTCCAAAGCCTTGGGATATCGCATCGGACCTCCCCGTACTTCCCAGCGGCGTCGACTCTTTTCCTGCGTGGGACCTGAGCGGTCGGGAGTTCGGGATCGCCTTTGAATGTGTGCTGGACAGCCTGGTGGAACACCCGCAGCAGCCGGTGGAGATCGAGGTGGAGGTCTGGTCCGACAGCGCAGTGACCAACGCCAGTTTCGTGGCGCACCTGACGGTGGGTGACAGCACAGTGTTCTATCGGGGCGGTGAGGTGGGCAACATGCTTCCCGGTGGCAGGGCGGCCACCTTGGTGGTGGGCACCTGCTTGGGTGACGCCGGCAAGGTCAACGGCCCGGTGGTGTTGAAGACCTATGTGTACAACCGGGACAAGCAGCCCTTGCGGGTGGCCCGGGTACGGGTGTTCCTGCGCGACCCCGATCCGGTGCGCTTTGGTGTGGTGGAGCCCTTTGAGGGGCTGGGGAAGTTCCCCATGAAATGAAGAAAGGGTCGCCGAAGCGACCCCTTCATTCATATGGTCCCGTTGATCAGAGCTTGAACGTCAGACCGATGCCCAGGGATTGTTTGAACTGGGTGGCAGGCCCCAGGTAGGCCGTTCCGGCATCGTCGATCCGTGCAATGTCGGTATCGTCATCATACAGGAGAACGGTGTTCAGGGTGGCTGCGAACCAGTTGTTCACCTTGAAGGTCCAAAGCGTCTCCCAGGTCACATCCATGTTGCCCGGATCGCGCAGGTAGTTGCTGAACACGTCGCCCCGGGTCATGAAGGTGATGTTCTGTGCCAGTTCCGTCTGGTATTGTAAGCGGATGTATCCTCCGAACTCCAGCTCCGTGGTGTTGCCGTTCTTCACACCGAACACGCGCTGTTCCGGGTCGAGGCTTCCCCCCCAGAGGGTCTCGTCGGTCACGATGACGAGACGTGCGGTCGCCGGAGAGAAGAAGACGTTGAACTTCTCGTTCGGCTTGTAGTCGAAACCCAGACCCACCAAGGCATATCCGGGGGCCATCAGGTTGGAGATGCGGGTGCCGTTCTCGTTGAAACCCTCGGTGAACTGGGTCTTGAACTGGGCCACGGTCGCGAGGTACCAGGCCTTGTTCAGTTCGTAGCCGTACTTCGTGTTCAATTCAATGCGGTCATCCGTCTTCCGCGGTTCGGAACCATCGTGGATGTGCTGTCCACCGAAGGCCAGGATCAAGCTGTTATCCCAAGCCTTTTTACCCTTCTTCCAGTTCGCGGTACCGTTGAACATGCCCATGCCGCTCACAGAACTGAAACCGCCGGCGGCCCAATTGGACAGGTTCACCTGGGTCATATTGACGTTGAAGACGCCGGACGTGACCCATTTCCCATCCAGGGAATCACTGATGTGGCGGGCTTGGACCTGTGCGGCGGCGGCCTCCCGGGCCTTTGCATCGATGTCGTTCTGCGCGAGGGCGGGGACGACCGTCGCGGTGGACAGAATTAGCGTGGTGAGATACTTCATAGTGGTTGGTGGGTTGTTCAGGAACGGACGTCGGAATGGATGCGCATGGAGGGCTGTGGGCCTTGCACACCAGCTTGTTGGAGGGCGATGAGACCTGCTTCGTAGACGCCGAAGTAGACGTCCCAATAGTCCTTGGGGTCGCACCACGGGCGCACGGCGAGTTCCAGGCCCTCCAGGTTGAGTTTGGAGACCGTGACGGCAGGTGCGGGATCTTTCAGGACCTGGGGATGGTCGGTCATCACCTTCAAGAGGACCTCCCTTGCTTGGGCGATGGAACTGCCATAGCCGAGGCCGAAGGTCAGGTCCACCCGCATCCGTCCCTCGCCGGTGTAGTTGATGATGTTGCCGTTGGCCATGGCCCCATTGGGGATGATGGCGGTCTTGTTCTCGGGCGTGGTCAGCACCGTGGTGAAGATCTGGATCTCCTTCACGTTCCCCAGCACACCCTGGGCGTCGATCAGGTCGCCCACCTTGTAGGGCTTGAAGAGCAGGATCAACGTGCCGCCCGCGAAATTGGACAACGTGCCCTGCAGGGCCAGACCGATGGCGAGACCGGCCGCACCGATGATGGCCACAAAGCTGGTGGTCTGGATGCCCACCATGCCGATGGCCGTGATGAGCAGCAGGATGCGCAGAGAAATGGTGACCAGGCTGTGCAGGAAGCGCTTCAGGGTGGGTTCCACGCCGCGGCGATCGAGGACTTTGTTCAGCACCTTGGCCAGGCCACGGATCAACAACGAGCCGATCCACAGGACCAACAGGGCTGTCAGGACCTTCGGGGCGAGCTCCATCGCCAGTTCCATGGCGTGGTCGCTCCAGCGTTGCAGTTGAGTGATCTCATCATTCATGTGGCATCGGGTGTTTGGGTGAACGCACCTGCAAATGAAAGAGAATAATGCAACTCCCTTGTCGGTCCATTGTGAAGCGTGTTCAGGTCAGCGACCAACGCTTGGGTCAGGCCTATCTCGAAAGATCTTGCACCGGCGCGATCAGTGCTTCGTCCTGACCTTTCAGGAGCCCGACGGTCCGGGCTGCCATCGCCGGCGCCCTACCCGGCTTCCACAAAAGAAAAGCCCGCCTGGCGTGTGCGAGGCGGGCTTGTGGGCAATACTGGATTCGAACCAGTGACCCCTACCTTGTCGAGGTAGTGCTCTGAACCAGCTGAGCTAATTGCCCGTTCCTTTCGGAAGCGGCTGCAAAAATAGCGAAGCGGGCGACATGGTGGGGCCTGCCCTTCAAATTCAGCTGCCGTCTGTCGTGCGCCCGTTGCCACATCACGGGGCATGGTCATTCAGCACGTCTCAGCTCGCTCCAGGTTCATTCGGCGCTGATCGGTTTCAAAGGCCTTGCGCAAGCCGACCCACCGTCATGTGGTCCGGTCGACTGATAAGGCTCATCTCGTGCCCGAGATCCCGCGGCTTATCTTTGGCGGCACAAATAAGACCATGTCCACTGCCAAACCCGAAAGCGGCCGGATCTTCCAGAGTCCTGTCCTCGAGGCTCTGACGAAGACGCATATCGCGGTGCCGTTGGTGATCTTCTATGGTATCGGTGCCGCCTCCGGCTATGTGGCGGTGCACATCCTTCAGCTTCATCTGGTCGCCACCCTTTCGCTGTATCTGGCCGGTGCGTTGTTCTTCACGTTCATTGAGTACACGGCACACCGGAAACTTTACCACATGGGAACTGCCGGCAGCCCGCGAAAGGTGCGCATGCAGTATGTGATGCACGGGGTGCATCACGACCATCCGCGCGACAAGAAGCGCCTCGCCCTGCCGCCGGTCGTCTCCGTGGTGCTGGCCTCGCTGTTCATGGGACTGTTCTACTTGGTGCTCGGCGATAGCGGCATTGCCTTCGGTGGAGGATTCATGACCGGCTATGCCACCTACCTGATGGTGCACTATGCCGTACACACCATGAACCCGCCCAAGAACATCTTCGGTGTGCTTTGGAAGCACCACAATCTGCACCATTACGTGGGTGACAGCGGTGCCTTCGGTGTCAGTTCTCCGCTTTGGGACCACATCTTCGACACCATGCCGGTGGATCCGCGGAAAAAGGTTGCCAGCAAGGCCTGATTAGGTAGGGTGAGCGGACTACTCGTGGTCCCTTCCGAATCCCTTCCGGTTCGCACGCCATAGCTCGTCCTCCGCCTTGATAACCGCCTTGAGGCTGTCACTGACATCCTTCTGCTCCAATCGGTTGAGGTCCGGTTGTCCGGCGTTCACCCAGGCGCTGAACCAAAAGCTTCCCACAGCGACGATGGACGCGTTCATGCGCTCCTCCACCATGCCCTGCATGGCATCCTCATACGCCTTGGAGAACTCCCGGGAGTAGGTGCGCATGCCTCCCCTGCCCCGGTCCTCGAACACATACTTGCGGTCCTCCGGATATTCCGTGCTCAGGCGTCGTTCGATTCCCAGCACGGAATCCACAAGCAGATTGCTGGCCCGCACGGCCTCCCAGGCCTCGTCCAGCGGGCGGTCCACGTAGCGGGCACGGCCCACAAGGTGATCATATCCCTCTGCCGAGAGCTCTACGATGCGCGATTCCCAGAACGCGTGGATGCCGTGCTGGCCGGTGAGCTGACCGTTGTAGTTCTTGGTGGTGTGCAATGGAACGTGGGCATCGCCGATGTAGTGGCCGATATCTGCAGAATTGGACAGGATACGGTCCACATCGCCACGCTGGAACGCACGGACCAGGCGTGCGAACATCACCTCGATGTGCCAGGGCACGATCCCGTAAGCCTGCAGGGTGTCCTCGGAGTACTTGATGATGGCATCCTCCCATTTGCGGGGCATCACGTCGAACACGTCCACTCCGGCATGCGCGTAGTGGTCGATGTCGATGTAGTGCCGCTGGGCCTCGCCCTCCACGGCATACCGTCTGCGATCGGGGTCCACGGCATGGTCGGAGATGAAGTCGATGTGCCGCTTGTAGAAGGGGAACATCTCCGGAGGCAGGGTGAAGCTGGCCATCCGGTTGATCCGTTTGTGACCGTAGAATCCCCAAGCGAGCGCCGGTTCGACGGTGCGCTCGGGCCAGCACAAGGGTACCATGGCCAGCAGCAACAGGAGGATCAGGGTACGGCGCAGCATGGCAGCGGGTCCTAAACGGACATACGTACCAGTTCCCCATCCACCAGGATGGGAATGGCCGTGCTCTGATCGGGGGTCAGGCAGTACTTCACATCCGGAAGCAGTTGAAGTTGCTGGATGCGCCGGCGACGTGGGGCCGCCTTGAGGATGCTCATGAAATTATCCCGGGCGGCCATGTACATGTACTTCGCCGCGATGGATGAATCCTCCTCCACCCCGAAGCGGCCGCTATCCAGCAGGCGCTCCATGACGGCTCCGGCGAAGACACTGTCCTCCAGGTTGAATTTGTCCTTCCAGCCGGAACAGAGCAGGAGGATGTTGTCATCCTGCTTCACCAGCCAATCGCTCAATGCAGTAAGGTTCAGGAACGAGCCGATCACCAATTTCCGGGCGTCCTTGGCCAGGTTGATCGCCTTGGTACCGTTCGTGGTGGTCATCACGATGGTCTGGCCCCGCAGGTCCTGGCCCACGTAGGCGAGCGGCGAATTGCCGTAAGCGAAACCGTCCACCACCTCGCCGTTCCGCTCGGCGGCGGCGATGAATCCTTCACGGCCGATGTACTGGCGCGCCTCCTCGATGGTGGAGACCGGGATGATCCGGTCCACACCGTTCTCAAAGGCCGCCACCATGGCCGATGTGGCCCGCAGGACATCGATCACCACCACGATCCCCATGTCCTGGGCGTACAAGGGGTACTGGCCCGGCATGAAGCAGACCTCCACCCGGTAGGGATAATCGTTGTTGCGTACGATCTGCTCCATCACGACTGCTTCAGGAAGGGCAGTTTCACCACTTTGCCTTTCAATGCCTTTCCACGGATGTCGATCCACAGTTCCGAACCTTCGGCGGCCATGGCGGTGGGCACGTAGGCCATGCCGATGGGCTTCTGCAGCGTTGGGCTCTGGGTACCGGAGGTGACCTTGCCCACCACCTTTCCCTGTGCATCCAGCACGGGATGGTCATGACGGGGAATGCCCCGCTCGAGCAGTTCAAAACCGACCAGTCGCCGGTCCGTACCGTTGTCCTTTTGCGCTTTCAGCACGGATGAATCTACGAATTCCTTGGTGAACTTGGTGATCCACCCCAGACCCGCCTCGATGGGCGAGGTGCTGTCATCGATGTCATTGCCGTAGAGGCAGAAGCCCATCTCCAGTCGCAGCGTATCCCGACAGGCCAGGCCGGCCGGCTTGATGCCGTAAGGAGCTCCCGCCTCCATCACCGCGTGCCAGGCCTTCTCGGCCAGCGAGTTGGGGACGTACACTTCGTACCCGCCTGCTCCTGTGTATCCCGTGGTGGAGATCAGCACCAGCCCCACGCCCTTCATCTCGGCGTACATGGCTGTGTAATAGGGCATCGCCGCGATATCCTCGGTGAACAGTCCCTTCAATGTGTGCACCGCATTGGGCCCTTGCACGGCCAACAGGCTCATGTGGTCACTGACGTTCTCCAACTGGGCATCGAAGGAGTTCTGGGCATTGATCCAGGCCCAGTCCTTGTCGATGTTCGAGGCGTTCACCACCAGCACGTAATGATGGTCGGCACCCCGTTCCATGCGGTAGACGAGCAGGTCGTCCACGATGCCACCCTTTCCGTTGGGCAGGCAGCTGTACTGCACCTTTCCCACGGTGAGCTTCGATGCATCGTTGCTGGTGACCTTCTGGATGAGGTCCAAGGCACCGGGACCGCGCACGATGAACTCTCCCATGTGGCTCACATCGAACACGCCCACACTGTTGCGCACGGCATGGTGCTCGTCATTGATGCCGGTGTACTGTACGGGCATCATATAGCCGGCGAAGGGCACCATCTTGGCGCCGAGGGATTCATGGATGTGCGTGAGCGCGGTTCTCTTCAGGTCTGACATGATCGTTCGATAGGGGGAGTTGAAGCAGGTGTTGGAAGTGCCTGAGATAGCGTTCCTTCCAGATATTGACGGAGTATCGTTCCTCCACGGTGCGACGGGCCTCGATGCCCATCTTCCTGCGGAGGTCGGCGTTGTCGATCAACAGGGAGAGCTTGTCCACCCATTCGTCCGTGGTGGATGCGAGAAAGCCGTTCCGGCCGTCCTCGATGATATCGCTGTTCACCCCCACCGGGCTCATCACCGCGGGCAGACCGATGCCCATGTACTGCAAGCCTTTCAGACCACATTTGCCCCGGGACCATTCATCGTCGGGCAGTGGCATGATGCCGATGTCCATCGCTGCCAGGTCGGCCAGTTCGGTCTCTTTGCGCCACGGCAATCCCACGACATCCAGCGACGGTTCCGCGTAGCTGCTGTCCCCGATGACACGGATATGGATGCGGTCCCCGTATTTGGCCTTCAGGATCTGAAGCGCCGGTATGGCGTACTTGAAATGCTGGATGGTGGTGATGCTTCCGCTCCAGCCGATGCAGATCGGGCCCTCACTGCGGAAGGGGGGCGGCTGGTACTCGGAGGTGTCGATCGTGGTGGGTACGACGGTCACGTTCGGATTGAACCTGCCTGCATAGTCCGCCAGATAGGCATTGCCCGCGAAGACAAGGTCGGCGATCGCGATGATCTTGGAGGTCTTTCCGGGGTCCTTCACCCACGCCCAGTAGCGGTTGGCTTCGCTGACGTTCTGGAGCCAGATGGAATCGTCAAAGTCAAAGATGATCTTCGCCTTCGAGCGCTTGAACGCGCGTTCGAAACGCGTGGAGCGCGTCATCAGGGCCTCCCGGAAGATGAAGATGATATCGAACTCATCGACCCTTCGCAGGTCGGCGATGCGTTTGGCGATGCCCCGCCGTACGAAGCGGAGCTTGTCCAGATAATGCCCACGGCGGTAAAGCACCTGGTCATCCCGCTCACTCACCAGATGGCTCAGTTCGCAGTGGAACCCATGTTGTTCCAGGTATTCCATGTACTGCTCAAAGCGGAACCGCTGCCCCGGGGCACGACCTGGACGGTGACTGGCAATGAACAGGATACGTGGCATGATGGCGAGCGGAGTGACGGCGAATTTACACGTTCTGTTCCCGGTCAGATCTTGCGTCCGATGGCGTGCCAGAACGGGCTCTTCGCCGAGAAGCGGATATCCTCCAGGCCTGCGTCCGTCATCATGGACCGGATCTCTTCCTTGGTGAACCGTTGCTCCAAGGGGGTGCCGAAGCGGTCCAAGGCGTCATTGCGCATCACCGTCATGCTCTTGTCATGGTAATGGCTGAGGGGCAAACGGACCCACCAGGTGCCATTCCCTGAAATGGACCTGGCAAGGCGCGCCAGCGTGCGCAGGGGCCAGTAAACGAACAAGGCGATGAGGTCGCAGACCAGGCGCTTCACCGGCCCGGGCAGGCCATGGATGATCCGGCGTAGAAGGTCGCTCGCCCGGAACAGCGTGCGGTACAGCCAACCCCTGCCGTCGAGGGCATAGTACAGGTACAGAAGCATGTGTCCACCAGGACGCAGCTTGGTCGCCGCTTTGCGCACCGCACCTGGCGTATCGGGCACATGATGCAGGACGCCCAGGCAGACCAGCAGGTCGAAGCTGCCATCGGCAAAGGGGATATTGTCCACTCCGGCCTGTATCCAACGCACATGTTCAAGGTCACCGTGCGTTCGTGCGGCATGGATGACGGCCTCGCTGGGGTCGATCGCCTCGATGCGTCCCACGCGTTCGCTCAGGTACCGCGTCCATCGGCCACTGCCACAGCCCAGGTCCATCGCAACCACCTCAGGGCCCAGGATGGCCGATGGGACGATGTCGAAATACTCATTGCCGGCGAGCTCGATCTCTTCCGCATCGAAGGAGTTGAACTTTCCCCATTCCTCACCGAAGGACCGGATGGTGGCCTCATCGCGATGTTCCCCTGCCTGGTCAAAACAATGCACGGCGCGTGGCCCCACCATGATCACCCGCGTGGGGCTGTCCGTGAACGAGGGGATGCCGCTCATGCCTCCTGCTTCCAGCTCTTGGGCAGTCCCCGTTCGATCTCGATGTTGCCGAACGCCGTGCTCGCACGGGCACCGGTGGCAAGGGCCCAGGGCGTCATGCGCGCCAGCCCCTCCTCCAGGGTGGTCTCGCGCTGTTCACCGAAAACACGGGCCACCTTGCTGTGGTCGCTGAAGGCGAACACGACTTCGTTGCGCGCCTCGAGGTGCTTCAGCTCTCCGGTGATCCCCATGGCCGACTGTACCGCCACGGCCAGTTCATTGACCGAGTACGGGCGATCGGCACCCACATTGAACACCTCGCCATAGGCTTCAGGGGTGCTCGCCGACCGGGCAAGGATCGGGGTGATGTCCCCCACATAGGTGAATGCACGCTGCTGTTCACCATCACCGAACACGGTGAGCGGAAGTCCCTGCATCAACTGGTTCATGAAGATGCCGACCACATTGCGGTAGCGGTCACCCAGGTTCTGGTATTCGCCATAGACATTGTGCGGACGGAAGACCACATAGTTCAATCCGAACATGTGACGTGCGGCATGCAGGTCCATCTCCACCGCAAGTTTGGCCACTCCGTATGGGTCCTCGGGAACGGGACGCATGTCCTCACGCATGGGCGGTGTCAGCGAGCCATAGGTGGCGATGGAACTGGTGAACACGAAACACTTCACCTCATGCCTCACCGAGGCATTGATCAGGTTGATGCTGCCGATGAGGTTGTTCTGGTAATTGAAGCGCCGGATGAAATGGCTGAGCCCTTCCGCAGCGTATGCGGCCAGGTGATACACATAGGTGAAGCGATGCGTGTCAAAGAGGCGGTCCACCAGCTCATGGTCATTGATCGACCCTTGCACGAAGGTGGCGCGCGGGTCCACCTGGTCCGCAAAGCCACCGCTCAGGTCGTCCAGGGCCACCACGGTGTGGCCCATGTCCAGAAGCTCCTTGACGAGATGCGCTCCGATGAAGCCGGCACCGCCTGTGACGAGAGAAGTAGGCATGGTCTGAAGTTGGGGCGAAGATGCGAAAGAAGACGCGGGTGATCCGAAAAGGATGCCCGGAAGTGCCAACGATGGGCCCTCCTTTCGTTCATCGGAGGCGTATTCGGGGTCGGACCTCTTCATTCCTGCAGCATTCCGATCATGCATCAGGAGTACCGGTGGCCGATCCACAGGTCGAGGCATTCAACACATCATGATGCCACTCTGCGGCATTGGCATGTTCACCGGCGCTTCTTAGTTCACACCTTTGCCCCACATGGTCGGCCAAGGTCTGTTCCCCCGCTGGGGTGTGCTTCTCATCGATCTGCTGCTCTGTCTTGCGGCACTTGCGGTGGCATACCTGCTGCGCTTCAACTTCCAGGTGCCGCAGCACGAGGTGGACCTGCTGCTGCCCGTTCTGCCGCTCTTTCTGGCCATCCGTCTCGCCTCCTTCCTGATCACCGGTACTCACCGCGTGATGGTGCGGCACACCAACACCGATGATGCCCGGCTGCTGTTCCTGACCGCGCTGGGCGGCTCGGTGGCCCTGGGGGTGGCCAGCGCGCTGCGCTTCTATTTCGTGGACGGTCTCTACGTGCTGCCCCGGGCGGTCATCATCATCGATTTCCTCACCACCGCCATGCTGTTGATCGCGGTGCGCATCGCCTTCAAGCTGCGCTATCTGAGGCAGCGCGGCTCGGGCAAGGACGTGGTGCGCGTGCTGATCCACGGTGCCGGTGAGGCGGGCTTGATCACCAAACGCACGCTGGAGCGAGCGGGTGACGTGAAGTACGATGTGGTCGCCTTCTTGGACGATGATGTCCGGCGAGCCGGACGGAGCCTTGAAGGTGCCGTGGTGCACCACACCGACCGGTTGCCCACGCTGCTAGCCGCCGGGGCCATCGACCAGGTGATCATCGCCATCGCCAACCCCGATCCGGAGAACCGGCGTCGCGTGGTCGATGCCTGCATGGCGGCCCAGGTGAAGGTGCTTACCATCCCACCGGTGCAGGATTGGATCAATGGCCAGCTCAGCGCAGGTCAGATCCAGGAGGTGCGCATCGAGGACCTGCTGGGCCGCCCGGTGATCCACCTGGATGCCGCAGCGGTGCGGGGGCTTTTCGCCGACAAGCGCGTGATGGTGACCGGTGCCGCCGGTTCCATCGGCAGTGAACTGGTGCGCCAACTGTCCGCGCTGGGCACGCGTTCGCTGGTGCTGGTGGATGTGGCGGAATCCGGCCTGTACGATGTGGAGATGGAGCTTCGCTCGAAAGGTCCGACCACCGGACTGGTCGTGGCTCTGGGCGATGTGCGCGACCGCACTGTCATGGAACGGCTGATCGGCACCCACCGGCCCGAGGTGATCCTGCACGCGGCCGCCTACAAACATGTGCCGATGATGGAGGCGCAGCCGTGCGAGGCCATCGCCACCAACGTGCTGGGCACGCGCAACATGGCCGAGCTGGCCTGCGCCGCAGGGGTCGAGAAGTTCATCCTGATCAGCACGGACAAGGCCGTGAACCCCACCAGCGTGATGGGCGCATCGAAGCGCATCGCAGAGATGGTCGTGAGCACCACGGACAGCAGTTGCAGGACCCAGTTCATCACCACACGCTTCGGCAACGTGCTCGGCTCCAGTGGGTCGGTGATCCCCCTGTTCCGCAGGCAGATCGAGGCCGGTGGACCGGTGACCGTGACGCATCCGGAGGTGACGCGTTTCTTCATGACCATCCCGGAGGCCTGCCGCCTAGTGTTGGAAGCGGCCGCCATGGGCAACGGCGGAGAGATCTACGTGTTCAACATGGGGGCACCGGTGCGCATCGCGGACCTCGCCGAGAAGATGATCCGGCTCAGCGGCCTCGAACCCGGGAAGGACATCGCCATCACCTACACGGGCTTGCGCCCTGGTGAAAAGCTCTACGAGGAACTGCTGGCGACCAGCGAGAACACCCTGCCCACGCACCATCCGCGGATACTCATCGGCCAGGTGCGCTCGGCCTCCCGCGAGGAGGTGCAGCGGTTCACCGCGCAGGTGGAACAGGAATTGGCCGGCGCGGATGAGACCGCACTGGTGCACCGCATGAAACAGCTGGTGCCCGAATACCGGAGCCATAATTCGGTGTTCAGTAGCTTTGACCCTCCCTCCGGAAAGCCTTGAAGCGGGGCTCTGGCGGGGATCAGCGCACATGACCAAGGACAGGAATCTGGAGATCGCCCGCCTGCAGAAGGAGATCGGGGCTTACATCGGCATGGGCCAGGACAGCCTGATGTTCAATTTCGATGAGGATGGGCAGCGAACCAAGCTCTACATCATCACCCTCAATCCGCGGCACAACCAGAGCTTCCTCTTCCATGCCACCGAAGGCGTGGACAAATTGGAGGCCTTGCGCAGCATGCTGGAGTATGTGAAGACCTACAAGGAGCGCACCAGTAGCTACACCATCCAGTGGAGTGCCCGGGGCGACAACAACCTCCAGACATCCTACTTCCGCGCCAAGAACGTGCTGGAGGCCTTGGACAAGTTGTTCTACGACCGCGACCCCAACAGCATCACCGTGTTCAGTGTGATGCTGAACCCCATTACATAGTAGACCATCATTTATGGTACTGTACCGTCGACCCGGTGGGTCGACTATACAGTTGCATAGGCATTACCGACTCATGAAGTCCATCACCATTCCCATTCAGATCCGTTTTGCCGATGTGGACATGGCCCACCACGTGCACAATGGGGTCTACCTGCATTGGTTCGAACTGGCCCGCATGGCCTTTCATGATCGCTTCATTCCCCGGGGCCACGATTGGACCGAACAAGGCCTGATCCTGGCCCGCAATGAAGTGGACTACCGTGTTCCGGTGAGGCTGCACGATGCCCTCGAGGCGGACGCGTGGTGCAGTGCGATCGGGACCAAGAGCTTCGATCTGCGTTATGCGATCCGGCGTATTGACGGTGGCAGCGCCGTGGTCTGTGCCGAAGGACGCAGTGTGATGGTGTGCTTCAATTACCGGAAAGCCTGCTCCGTACCCCTCCCCGAACCCTGGCGCTCGGCGCTGGAACAGCTGCTGCTGCCCGCATGAAGCACCTGCACCTTCTTGTCGTTCTCGTGCTCTTCACAGCCTGTTCACCCCAGGAACTGCAGTCCATTCTACAAAAGGTCTTCGCACAACAGTAGTTCCTTTGTTGGACCCAGCGCCACACCGAAGGCTAGTACAACTGGCCAGCAGCCAAAGGAAATAGGCCAGCAGCCCTTTCCCTGGACCAAACGCCACGCCGAGGCCCAGAACAACTGGCCAGCAGGCAAAGCAATAGGCCAGCAGCGCTTTCCTTTGCACCCATGAACCCCATCATCCTCACCGAACCCGGCACCTTCCTCGATACCAGTGAATTGGTCATCAATCCGGATGGGTCCATCTACCACCTAGCCATGCGTCCCGAACAACTGGGCGATGTTGTCTTTGTGGTGGGCGACCCCGGTCGTGTGGAACGCGTGAGCCGCAACTTCGAGCGCATCGAACACCGGACCCAGAACCGCGAGTTCATTGCCCACACCGGTGTGTACAATGGCACCCATGTCACCGCACTAAGCACGGGCATTGGCACGGATAATATCGACATCGTCCTGAGCGAACTGGATGCCCTGGCCAACATCGACCTGGTGGCCCGCACACCGCGCAAAGAGCAACGGCCGCTGCGCATCATTCGTTTGGGCACCTGCGGCGCCATGCAGGAGGATATCCAAGTGGGTAGTGTGGTGGTAAGCGCCTTCGCCGTGGGCCTGGACAACGTGATGCACTACTATGCCTGCGAGCCTACCGACCGTGAGAACCGTATGCTGAACGACCTGCTTGAACAGACCGAATGGCCCGATAACCTGCCGTTGCCCTATGTGGCCCAGGGCGACAAAGCGTTGTTGGAACTGCTTGGGCATGACAACACCGTGGGCATCACGCTAACGGCCGGTGGCTTCTACGGCCCACAAGGCCGCCAACTGCGCCTGGTGCCCGCCGTCGACGGACTCAACGAACGCTTTACGGCCTTTTCGCACGAAGGGCTGCGCATCACCAACTACGAGATGGAGACCAGCGCGCTATTCGGTCTCGGTGGTATGCTCGGCCACCGCACCGCCTCCGTCTGCCTCGTCGTGGCCAACCGCCTCCGTAAGGAATACCACAAGGACCATGAGGGTGACATAGACCGCATGATCGCGGAAGTGCTGGAGCGGGCCACGCTCTAAGAGCCGTGCTCACCTGGCCTTCGGGTCGGACTGCTTCACGGGGATGCTGCCAACAGCAGGCGTACGTCCCTCCCGTTCAACGGTACTGATGCTCTCGTTCCAGCTGGCGGTGTGGATGCTGCGCAGATCGATCGTCGACCAGCCCCGTCCGCTGCGTACCTTCAACAGGCCGATGGTGGAAACATCGGCCGAGGGGCGCCGGGCTTCCCCTCCGCGCCGGTCTAGTTTCGCCATCATGCTGCACCCATGAGGAAGTTCAGGCCATGAGCGAGACCGAGATCCGTGCCCTCATCACCTTGATCGATGATCCCGACGAAGGGATCTACCTGCATGTGCGTAACCGCATCGTGGCGCTGGGTGTGCCCGTGGTGCCCGTGCTGGAGCAGGCGTGGGAGGTGGATGACCTCGGTGACCTGTTCCGCGACCGCATCGAGGATATCCTGCACACCATTCATCTGGCCTCTGTTCGCGACCGCCTGATCGCCTGGCGGGAAGGTGGATGTGAGGACCTGCTGGAGGGGGCGCTCATCATCAGCCGGTACCGTTATCCCGAGATGGATGAGCTGAAGGTGAAGGCCCGGCTGGCCGCCATCCGTCAGGATATCTGGCTGGAGCTGAACGACCATCTCACCGCGTTCGAGAAGGTGCGGGTGTTCAACCACATCTTCTTCCAGGTGCATGGCTTCCACGGCAACAAGCGCAGTTATCACGCGCCACAGAACAGCTACATCAACGAGGTTCTCGATACGCGCAAGGGCAATCCCCTGTCGCTGGCCATCATCTACCAGGTGATCGCCGAGGACCTGGGATTGCCGCTCCACGGCGTGAACCTGCCGAACCACTTCGTGCTGGCCTACCTCGATGAGGACAGCATGGGCGGTTCGGAGCATGGTGATGGAGCGGCGGACAATGTGCTGTTCTACGTGAACGCCTTCAGCGCCGGCGATATACTCGGTCGAAATGAGATCATCGAGTTCCTGGAGAAGTTGAAGATCGATCCACGGCCCTCGTTCTTCGCGCCCTGCACCAACCTGGAGATCGTGCGGAGGCAATTGAACAACCTGGCGAACAGCTACGAGAAGCAGGGCGACAGCGAACGCGCAGCGGACCTGGAAGGACTGCGGGCCCTGCTCGGCAGTGCCGAAAGTCCGGATGACCAGCCCTGAGCGTCAGGCGTAGTAGGCGATCATCCCTCCCCTTCCGTCCTTCGCCATCGATCAGCCGACCAGGATCCGTCGCACGGTAGCAGCGATGATCGCGAGGTCCATCAACAGGCTCTTTTCCCGGACATACCTGAGGTCCAGCGCCAACTTCGCGGGCATCAACTCCTCGATGTAGGTGCGTTCCGGATCACTGCTTCGGCCCAGGATCTCATTCTCGTTGATGTAGGCGATGCTGGCCAGGCTGCTCAGTCCTGGACGCACGTCCAGCACGGCCCTCTGTTCGTTGGTGTACAAGGCCACGTACTTGGGGACCTCCGGCCGCGGCCCCACGATGCTCATGTCGCCCCACAGGATGTTCAGCAGTTGCGGGAGCTCATCCAGCTTGCTGCGCCGAAGCACATGGCCGACCCCGGTGATCCGCGGGTCGCGCGCTCCCACCGTGATCTGTCCCTGCGATTCGCTTCCGGGCCGCATGGTGCGGAACTTCAGCAGGCGGAAGTGCCGTCCCTCCCGCCCCACGCGCACCTGCCGGAAGAAGGGGCCGCCCGGGGAACCGGAGGAGACCGCGATGATGATCACCACCAGGACCGGCGACAACAGCAGCACGGCCAGCAACGAACCCAGGATATCGAACAGACGCTTCGCCATGGCCCCTGCGCCTATCACACCATCACCTCGTCCACCGCAGCGATCACGGCCCGGACCACCTCATCCACCTGCGCATCGCTCAGGTCGTAGTAAACGGGCAGGCTGATCTCGCGGCTGTATTGCGCGTAAGCGTTCGGGTGGTCCACGATCCTGTGACCCGCCTCCCTGTAGAAGCTGAGCATGGGCAGCGGGATGAAGTGCACATTGACGCTCACTTCCCGTGCGGCGATGGCGGTGATGATGGCATCGCGCTGCTGCTCGGTGGCCGATGCGATCCGCAGCATGTACAGGTGGTAGCTCGAGGTCCGGGAAGGGCGTCCTTCCTCATGGTCCTCAAAAGTGGGCAGCACGAAGCGCGGGTCGGCGCCCAATGCAGCGGAGTATCGTTCGCAGATGGCCTTGCGCCGGGGCAGCGTCTCGCTCTCGTAGCGGTCCAGTTCCACCAGTCCGATGGCGGCCTGCAGGTCGGTCATGTTGCACTTCCATCCTGGGAAGCTCACGTCGTAGCGCCAGGCGCCGGGCTGGGTCTTGGCAAGGGCGTCCTTGCTCTGGCCATGCAGGCTCATGGTGTTGAAGTAGGCGTAGAGCTCGGCATGGTCGAATGGCTCGGGCAGGTGGAAGGCCAGCGCACCGCCCTCGGCGGTGGTCAGGTTCTTCACGGCATGGAAGCTGAAGCCGGTGATGTCGGCCTGGGCGCCCACGGGCCGTGCGTCGATACGGGCTCCGAAGGAGTGTGCCGCATCGCTCATCACCAGTACCCGCCCCAGCCGCATTTGTGGGTTGCTGCCCGCCACGCGCAGATTCACCGCTGGTGTGAACAGCGCACAGGACTCCTCGGCGATGCGCATGATCTCACCGATCTGTGCGGGAAGCCCACCGATGTCCACCGGAATGATGCACTTGGTGCGTGGTGTGATGGCCTTGCGCAGGGCCTTCGGGTCCATGGTGAAGTCGTCCAGCACATCCACCAGCACCGGACGGGCGCCCACGTGCATCACGATGTTGGCGGTGGCGCAATAGGTGTAGGCGGGAACGATCACCTCATCACCGGGCCCCACACCGAACCAACGCAGCACCAGTTCGCAGGCGTTCGTCCAGCTGTTCAGGGCGATCACGCGGTCCACACCGCAGTAGTCCGCCAGCCGCCGCTCGAACTCCTTGGTGCGTGGGCCGGTGGTGATCCAACCGCTGCGCAAGGCCTCCTCCACGGCCTTCACGGTGCGGTCATCGATGCGGGGTGGCGAGAATGGTATCATGGATGGCCGAAGATACCGGCTGCGCAAATGGCAGGCTTCAAGGGGCGTTGCACTGCGCGGGAACGGCGTCGTTCAAGGACGACCATCAGGTTCTTCACTGTTGCCTGTGATCGCCTGTAGACCCTGCCAAAGCTGCTCGGTGATCCTGCGACGGTCGAAGCTTTCGCGGACATAGCGGGCGCCGTTGCGGCCATGCAGGCTGCACAGCTCCGGGTCGTCCAAATAGCGGCGCACAGCGCGTTCCAGGTCCGCGGCATCCTCGGGCACGAAGGGCAACCCCGCCTGTCCTTCCTGGATGAACAGCAGTTCGGCCTCCCCTTCCACGCCCAGCAACAGGGGCTTGCCCAATGCCAGTGCCTCGAAGATCTTGCTGGGGATGGCGCCTTCGAAGAGCTTGTTGCGGCGCAGCGGTACCACCACCCCATCGCAGGCGGCCACCAGCGCCAAGGCATCGCGGCGTGGCATGGGGTTGATGAAACGCACGTTACCAAGGCCCATCTGCCGGGCCGTGGTGATCAACATTGCGCGCTCCGGCCCATCACCGACCAACAGGAACAGCAGTTCCTTCCGGTCCTGCAGCTTTTCGGCGGCGCGCAACACCACCTCCAGCCCCTGTGCATGGCCGATGATGCCGGTGTAGGCCAACACGAAGGCCTCCTGTGGTATGCCGTGCCGCACGCGCACATCGCCTACCGTGCCGGCCTCCTCGATCAGGTCAAGGTCCACGCCATTAGGGATCCACAGCACCTCCTTGTCCGGACAGCGGCCCTTGATGTTGTCCACGATGCCCCGGGTCTGGCCCGTGATGAGCGCCGAGCTCCTGTAGCAACGCATCTCCAGCCCTTCACTAAGGGCGATGGCGGTGCGGTTCGTCACCAGTCCCAGCTGCACAGCGCTTTCGGGCCACAGGTCGCTGACGTTGAACACCAGCCTGGCACCCTTGGCCCGTGCGAGCCACATGGCTGTGATCCCCAGGAACAGCGGCGGCGATTCCACGAGCAGCACATCGGCGCGGCGCAGCTTCACCAGGCCGTAGACCAGCGTGGTGAACACGAAGGAGAAGTAGTTCAGCAGCCGCGTGAAGAGCCCCCTGCCTTTGGAGACGAAGAGCCATACGCGGTGCACGTCCAGCCCGTCCATCTGCTCCCGCATGGAGAAACGACCCCGGTACTCCGGATGGATGCGCATGTCCGGATAATTGGGCATGGCCGTGAGGACGGTGAGCTCCGCGCCTTTGGAACGCAGGCCTTTCGCCATGGCGAACAAGCGGTTCTGTGGGGCTCCCACCTCGGGCGGAAAATATTGGGTGAGCAGAATGATCCTCATGTGGGGTATCGATCACTGGGCGGGTCGCTGAAAATGGCCGCGAACAGCACGAAGAACACCACACCGGCCTGCACCTCCAGCATGGATTCCACGCTCCAGTTCAAGAATGCAAGGATCAGGATGGCGATCAGCTCCTGCCGCCCGGTCCGCACCGCATACCACAAAGGGACCAGCAGCATCAGCAGTAGCCAGATCGCCGCGGGAACACCCAGGGCCACGGCCGTCTGCAGGAACTGCGAGTGTGCATTGAGGCGTTTTTCCAAGGGATAGGTGTATCCCCGCTCGGTGTAGACCCGCATCAGTTCATCCTTCACGTCGCCCGTGCCTGTACCCAATACGGGCTGCTCCACGATCAAGGCGTTGGCCGCCCTCCACACCAACATGCGCGCACTGCTGCTGTCGCCGGCATTCGCCTCGGTGGACCGCATCGCGCTCCACATATCGGTGATCTTGCCCCGCACCGTACCGAACGACACGACCAGCGAGGCGAAGACAAGGGCTCCGAACAATGCCACGCGCAGCACCGCCCGGCGCATGGCGGGTTCCTTCCAACGCAAGACCAACACCTGCACCAGCACCATCAAGAGGCCCAGCCAGCCGGTCTTGCTCGCGCAAAGCAGAACGCCCAACACCAGTGTCACGGGTATCATGGACCGTAATGCCATCCGGCCCGGTGAACTGCGTTCACCCCCAGCGGGCATCAGGACGTGCAGCGCCAGGGCGAACACACCGTACATCGCCAGATAGCTGGGGTGCAACCAGGGCGAATAGTAACTGGAGAAGAAGATGTTGGTGTACGGCAGCCCCGGAGGGACCTCACCCGCAGCCCGCTGCTGCAGTTCCGCCACGAACAGCCAGGATGAGCGCAGCATGAACAGGAGCAGCGTGGCAGCGGTGGCCAGGATGAACACGCGGATGATCAAGGCCCTGTTCCGCCCCCATGCAGCACTGTTCCAGGCCACCAGTAGGGGCACCAACAGAGCCATCAGCTTCACCTCCAGGTCGAACAGTCCATGGGGTTGGTTGTCGCTCCAGAAGAGGCCCACGGCGTGCCATAGATACCAGGGTGCCATCCACCACAGGGGGTCGCTCCATCCGGGCGTGGTCCACCCCCGCCATCCTTCCCGCCAGGGCAACATGGACAGCAGCAACAGGCCGATCGGTATCGGGAGGGCATCAGGCCAAAGGGGCATCAGCACCATCACGGTGCCCAACAGCACGGTACGCAAGCGCTCCAGTGTCGGGTGAATGGTCATGGCCCCCATCTCAGGATGCAAGTTGCGCATCGTGCCGCGAAGCGGACCTCAGGATGAACAGGCCGAGCACCAGGAAACATAGCGATTCCACCGCCGCCAGTGCAAGTAGGTAGTCAGAGGGCAAGGCAAATGCCACGAAGCCCAGGAGCAGTACCGAGGCGAAGTAGAGCACCTGCCAGATGCTGTAGGCCCGTATGTGGCCCAACGCGGGCAGCAGCGGCGTCAAGGGCACCACCACGAACTGAAGCGCGATGGGCAGGGCCAGGATGCGGGCATAGGTGCCTGCTTCGGTCCACTGTGCGCCGAACACCAGGCCGAAGAGGAAAGGTCCGGCGGTGAGCAGTACCAGCACCAAGGCAAGGGCCAACCCACCCAGCAACTGCACACTGCGTCGCAGGGATGGCAGCACAGCCCCGCCTGCGGCCACCGTACTGCTGGCGCGCTGCATGTACACCTGCATGAAGCTGGTGGCGAAGAAGGTGACGGGCAGGAAGATGGTCTGGCGGCAGAGGTTGAACTGGCCCGTGACCTGCTCGTCAAACACCCGGGTCAGCAGGAACACGGGTATGCTCAACGTGGCGGTGTTCATCACCGCCGGGAGGGCGTTGTAGAGCGGAAAGCTCCGGTACGCCATGGCGGCTTCGCGCATCGCTGCGAACTGCAGGGGCCTGAAGCGAAAGCCCTTCCACCGCACCTGCATCGCGCCGAAGGCCACGTACAGGGCCCAGCCCGCCACATAGCCCACCATCAGGCCATGCTCAAAGGCCCACCAACCCAAGCCCAGGGACACCAGCGTAATGCCGGTGGTCTGTACCATCTTGTTCACGCTCATGGCCCTGAAGGCCTGCTTTCGGATCAGCCAATTGTTCAGCGGCTGGAAGAAGCCCATCAGCAGGAACAGCAGTGGGGCCAGCAGCACCGGGGGCAGCGCCACCTCTCCCCCCATCAGTCCGGAAAGAGGCTCGCGGAAGGACCACAAGAGGCCGCCCAGCAACAGCGAGACCACCATGGCCAGCAACAAGGCCAGTCGCGCCAGCACGTTGGCCCGTTCGTCGTCACGCGGCAGCACCACGGTGAGATCGTAGCGGCCGCAGACCAGTAGGCTTAGCGGATTGGCCACGGCGAGCAGGATCGCCAGTGCACCGAACTGCTCGGGTGTGTAGATGCGGGTGAGGACGGGTGTGGCCAGCAGCGGGATGAGCTGCGCGATGGCCGTGCCGCTGAGCAGCGTGAGCATGTTCCGCGTGAAGGAGGCCCCGGCACCACTGGTCATCACAGGCTCATTGGTGAAGGTGGAAGGTGCGGGCCGCCAACGAGCGCAACAGGACGACCATGGCGAAGTACGAGAGCGCGGTGGCCAGGGCCGCTCCGTGGATGCCCCAAAGCGGGATCAGCAGCAGGTTGAGCAGGACGTTGCTGAGGAAAGCCCCGCCGATGAACAGGGTCTGTGTCCACGGATGGCCGAGCTGGCTGAAGAGCATCAGGAAGGGCTGGTGACCGCTGGTGAGCGCGATACCCAGCGCCAGGATGGCATACACGGCCCACACGGTCAGCGGTTCATTCTTCATGCCGAGGATCCACAGTGCCAGCGGGAAAAGGGGAATGGTCACGAGCACCACCGGTGCCAGCAGCCGGAAGAAGGCCTTGCGGTTGCGGTCCATCACCTTACCCAAGAGCGCTGCCCCGCCCTTGTGCCAGGCCCGCGTCAGGATGGGGTTGATGGTGTTGCGGAAGATCACCGGGAGCTGGAGCACTCCTTCGGCCACGGTGGCTGCGAAACTGTACAGGCCCACGGAAGCATCGGTCATAAAGATCCCCAGCATGAAGACATCCACCCGCGTGTTCACATCCAGCAGCAGGTTGCCTGCCAACGCCCGATTGCCGAAGCGGAAGTTCTCGCGCAGGGCGGGAGCGAAACCACCGCCCTTCCAGGGGCTCCAGAAACGCAGGGAGATCGGCAGCAGGATGACGGCGAGGAGGGCCTCGGTCCAGAAGAGAACGATGGGCAGACGCTCCGGCGGTGCTTCCTGCAGGGCCAGCCAGAGCACGCCCGAGAAGAGCAGGCCGAAACGCACCAACTGGAACACGGCAAAGAGGCGCATCCGGCGCGCACCGTTGTGAAAGCTCAGCAGCACCTTGTTCCAGCTGAAGAACAGCAGCCCCGGCACGACCAGGGGAAAGGCCACCGACACGCCAGCGCTCTGGAACCATTGACCCGGCAGGTCGCGGCCCAGCCAGGCCACCACCATCACCGCCACGGAGCTGAGGGTGGCCAACACCAGCGATGCGCTCACCTGCGGGTCGGGGGGGCGCCCGGCGGCCAGCTCGCGGGGAACAAAGGCCTGCACGGCCAGGTGCACGCCACCCACCGCCAGCTGGCTGAGCAGGATGAAGATGGCATAGACCAGGTTGAACACACCCAATGCCGAAGCATCGTAGAAGCGGATGATCAACAGGTTCACGAGCACCCCGAAGAGCGCACTGAGGGCGAAAGCCCCGGCGTTCCAGGTGATGTCCTGTTTGAATTTGCCCTTGGGCGCCCGCATGGTCAGCGGCCAAAGGTATCCTTCAGTCGATGCAGCGTGTGCCCCCGGTCATCCTGCTCGAGCAGCTCGGCGTGCTTCTCCAGGAAGGCCAGGAAACGCGGATCGTACCGGTTGTACTCCTCGGTGGAGAACACATGGCGGCAGTGCAGCGTGTCCACCAGGTAACGCATCACCTGTTCATCATCCCGCCCATTGAACAGGAAGGGCTTCCCCGTGGCCAGGAAGAGCTGGTCACTGCCGCACCAGTAGTAGATGCCGGGCCTGTCGGTGGTATAGTACCAATAGGGCAGGTTGTTCACCAGGACCGTGTCGCTCGCTTTCACCCCATGCGTGGTGAGCATACCCTCCAAGTCGCGCGGGCTGGTGTCCAGCCGTTCCTGGAGACTGCCTGAACGGGTATCCGGCGAACTGAAACCCGGTGAGGCTTGCTTGATGCGCTGCCGATGATCCAAGGACAGCACGGTGTTGAACAGGCTGAGGACGACGAGGCCCACCATGAACCGGGTGTGCTGGCTCCCGTGCACCAGCGAGCGGACCGAGGCGAAGACCGCCAACACCAACAAGGGCTGCAAGGTGAGCGCATAGCGGTAGTTGAATCCTCCTGCCCCACCGATGATGGCTGCGGCCAGCAGCACGAACACCAGCAGAGCGCGTTCCCAGCGTTGCAACTGCTTCCAGCGGAACAGGCCGATAACGATCACTGGCAGCCCGAGCCCCGCCACGGGGCCCAGGTAACGCAGGTTGAAGAACACGCCCAGGTAGCCGTTGATCCACACAAGCAGTGGCGTACCGATGCCCCGGGTGAAGTCGTCCGGGTCCATGCCAGCGGAACTGACCGGCATCAGCACCTGGTAGTAGAGCACGCTCAACACCGCCATCACGGCCAGCAGTGCCCAAGCCCATATGCCGTAACTCTTGCGTTCCATGGCTCAGTACCAGATGATGTCCTGGAAGATCCAGCCTGTGCCCAGGAACACATCGGCTACGTAGTGAACGGCACCCACTGCAAGCATCACCGCCGCACCGCAGAGCACCCAGGCTGCCCGCTTTCCCCACCTGAAGGGCAGAAAGAGCAACAGCACCAGAAAGAGGGTTCCTGCAAGGATCGCCCCCACGGAATGGATGAAGGCCTGTGCCCCGCACAGCACCGAGAACAGGATCAACCGCTCCCATGAGGGGGCCTGAAGCAATGCGACAAAACCAGCGAGGGCCACGGTGAAGAAGAAGATCCGATAGCTGTCCAGGTGATAGATGGTGACCAGGAACAGGAAGCCCACCGGGACGGCGACGGCGATGGAACTGGCCACAGCCATCCAGCGGTCGATGCGCCGGACGATGCTCCACAGGAAGGCGATGAGCAGCCAGCCGTACCACATGGTCATGCTGCGCACCCACAGGTCGCTCCGGATATCCACGAAGCTGGCCGTGAGCCCCTCCCACGTGAAGAGCAGGGGAAAGGAGAAACCATGCAACCCGACATAGTAGAAACCGGAGGCCGGATCGAAGTGATGCTGCTGGTAAACGATCGCCAGGTCACGGAGAAAGATCTTGCCCTGTACGCCATACTCCAGCACATCATGGTCCACCAAGGATTTGTTGACCAGGAAGATGACCGCGATGAACAGGATGAAGGCCGAGCCCAGTAGGAAGAGCCAGAGGCTCCGGTCGCGCAAGGCCCGGGGTATGTCCAACATGGCTTGTTTCAGCTTGAGCCATCCATCACGCGCGCTCATGGACAGGCCGACGAAGAAGAGAACGGGCAACAGGAGCAGCAGTACCGGAGGTATCCCGTGCCAGAACACCAGGGCATAGTACAGGACCACCGTGGTGAGAAATGGCCCCAAGCCCAAACCGATCAGGATCAAGGGCCACGCCGGCAGTTGCAGTCGGTCATTCCGGCCCAACAGAAAAGCGGCCACCACCCCACCGAAGCACAGGTTCGTCAGCACGAAAAGCCCAGCGAAGTGCAACAGTTCCATCACGCCTTGTTCCCTTGGTGGTATAGCCGCGGCATGGCATTGATCACCTTCAAGGCACGCTCCATGTCCACGCCGATGGTCTCGAAGTACCATAGCATGCTCTCAAAGCGCGGGCGGTTCTCCCGCAGCACATGGGCCAGGCCCTCCTCGCGGGTGATCATCCCCTCCCTGATCTGGTTGCTGCGGAAGGTGTCGAACTCGGTGAACCCGGCCACCAGGCCGTACACGTAGTTGTAGAAGGCCGCCGTGCCATCACCGATGCGCCAGGTGCTGGTGGTATCGGGCGAGATCTCCCAATTGTACTCGTCCTTCAAGGTCCGGTCGAGGCTCTCCTCGTTCCACGGGATATAGTCGAAGAGCAATAGGTACACCTCACGCGGCTCCGTGTAGTAGGCCTTGAAGGCACTGTAGGTATCCGGCAGGCTGACGTTGAGATAGCCTGGATTCGCCAGGAAGTTGCGCATGTAGTAGAGCGGCATCTGGAACTTGGCCAGGGTGCTCTGCTTATCGATACGCTCCTTCTCGAAGTTGGGCCTGATGCCCGCGAAACCGGCCTTGAAGTCGGTGTTCTCCAACTTGTTCTCCATCCAGATATCGCAGTGGATGCCGGTCTGCCGTCGGATGTTGTTCACGTGGACGAAGAAGTGCTTGTCACCCGCCATGAACAAGGGGATCATCCCCAGGCGCGGGCTTTTCAGCCATGCCTCCATGTTCAGGCGCACGTTACGGCGCTTCATCTTGATGTCCGCGCTCACGAGGATGTTCTCCACCCCCAGTTTGCCGGTCATCCGCGCGATGTTGCGCCGCGCCAGGTCCGTCACCAAGCCCCAGTCGTAGGTAAAGGTCAGCGGGGTCATACCGAACTCCTTCACCAACAGGTGCAGCCCGTAGCTACTGTCACGACCACCGCTAAAGGCCACGATGCAGTCCTGTTTGCCATCGTTCCGCCGGTACTTTTTCAGCACCTCTTCGAACTGGGGGCGCTTATCCATCGTGAGGCCCTTGGGCTGGTAGCTGTGGCAGTAGTTGCACACGCCGGCTACATCGTAGTGGATATAGGGGAAGGTTTCCGGAAGCAGGCATTTGGCGCATCGCCGGATGCTCCGCATAACCTCCTCGGGGAATACGATCAGCTTGCGCAGGCGGCCTTCGTCGCTGGTGGACGTGGCCGGTGACTCCTTCTGCCCCGTACCCTTGGAATGGTCCGTGATCGCGAAGGGCTCGATGGTCTTCAGAGCGGGACCTTGGGTTACTCCCTTCAGATCGAAGTCGGACACGGACCAGCTTTCCAGATCGATGAGCTTCCCCGTGAAGGGTTGCAGCCATTGCACCGCTTGACCGGCATAACGCTCCTTCACGCCATCGCGCTGGGTGAAGGTGCGGGTGATGTACTCCTCGCTGGCGAAGACCAGGGTGCCTGCACCATCCTTCACGAAATACATCGAACCCGTGTTGGTGGCCAGGAGGACCTGGCGGGTATCGTTGATGAGCAAGGCCACGCTTGCCGCTCCCTCCATCTCCAGGAACACGCGGCGTATGGCCTCCACCGGACCGAGACCTTCCTTCAGGAACAGGCGGAAGAGCGCTGCGAGCACCTCGGTATCCACTTCGTACTTGCGCTCGATGCGACCCGCGTACTTTGCCCACAGCGCATCCACATTGGTGACGATGCCGTTGTGCACCATCACGATGCCATCCTTGATGCAGGGCTGGTTGTTGAAGTTGTGCTCCTGGGTGCCGTTGGTCACCAGACGGCTGTGCGCGATCACCGCCAGCTCCTGCTGGGCGCCGACGAACGCCGGCTTCAGGGCCTTGTCCAGAAAGTCCCGGTAGGCCTTGGAAGCGATGAGCTCACTGGCCGGCATATCGTCCTTGGTCACATGGAGCGTGCTGTCCGCGCTGCTGCGCACGGCGATCCCACTGCTCTCCTTGCCCCGCGTTTCACTCAGGATGAAGAGCTCACGAATGACGCTCTCTGCCTGTGGAAGGGTTATCCCCGCTTCCGCTTTGGCGATGATTCCGAAGATGCCGCACATGGGCGGTAAAGATATCCGGGCTTCAGCAGCTGGAGTTCAGGCACCAACACCGACCGATGACGGGGGTATCACTTATACAAGCGTTCATTGTCCTGCATGTCCATCCACATGGCGAAGATCAGCGCTTGGAAACCACTGGTGGCGAGGAAGAGGAAGGCGATCAGAGGCTCGGTGTTCAGTACGGTTCCGGTGGCGAAGGCCTTGCCGATCTTCCACGCATAGGGCAGTGAGATGAGGATGGCCAGGAAGGCGTAGTTGTAGAAGATGAAGAGGGGGTGGAAATCCTTGAAGAGGTACTTGCGCCACAGGCGGATGAAGAAGCTCTTGATCAGCAGGCGGCTCACGCGCGGGATCACCTTGCCCACCTTCATCTTGCTCTGCTCACCCACGCGGTAGATGGGCTTGATCTCCACCTCGCGCAGGGTGCATTGGGCGATGTTCAGCTTCACCAGCATGTCGTTGGGCATGCCATAGCTGCGGTAGATGTTGTGCAGTTTGATGGCCTGCATGGCGCGCAAGGCGATGGCGGTGTAGCCCGTCTGGGTATCGCTCACACGCCAATATCCGCTGGCGAGCTTGGTGAGGATGCTGAGGATGCTGTTGCCGAAGAAACGCACGCGGGGGATCACCAGCCAGGCGCTCCGGTGGATCAGGCGGTTGCCCTTCACGTAGTCGATGCCTTCCTCGATCACGGGCATGCAGATGCTCTCCAATTCACCCGGGTCCATCTGGCCATCGCCGGCCATGACGGCCGTGCAGTCGATGGCGTGGTCCTGGCACCACTTGTAGCCGCGCGCGATGCCGGCACCCACGCCGCCGTTCTTCAGGTTGTTGATCAGGATGATGCGGTCGGTCTCCGCCTGTTCGTTCACCACCTCACTGGGCACGTATTTCGCCATCTGGCGTGCGCTCTCCTCCTCCATCACGATCTCGGCCTCGTTCCAACGGGTGCGCACCACCTTGTGCGGTGGGATGCGCAGGGAGGCGCCCTTGGCGCGGTCCCTGGCGATCAGCTCCTTCACGACCTCAGCGGTACGGTCAGGGCTGCAGTCGTTGACGATCACGATGCGGTCCACGAAATCGGGCATGGTCTCCACCACAAATCCGATCTGGGTCTCTTCATTGTAGCAAGGCACCACTACGGCGACGGTCTTTCCCTTGAGCATACTGCGAGATGCCCACCCAAAGGTGATGGCGAAGGGCAAAGATGGAAGTTCCCGCCGTTCATGGGACCTTACCGCTCCACCGAAGGGCGTGGGACCTATCTTGCCGCCCTTCCGTCGGGCCATGGTCCGGGGCATGGCGCTCCGGCTTCAATGGACCGTTCGGCCCGCCCGGTATTCCGCTCATCATTCAGCCCCCGTTCCCTTTTTCCGCCCCGTCTATCTTCGGACCCAACGAACGCAACATGACCATGGAATTCTTTCAATGGCACTGGTGGGCAGGTCTCGCGATCCTGCTGATGATCGCGGAGATCTTCGTCCCTGGCTTCTTTCTGCTCTGTCTGGGGATCGGTGCCGCGGGAGCCAGCGTGGCCGATGCCGTGGGCCTCGGCGCCCCCGGTCAGCTCATCGCTTTCTCGGCCTTCAGCCTGATCGCCTTCTTCACCATCCGCCCGCTGCTGATGAAGCGCATGTGGAACACCCCCGAGGTGCGCACCAACGTGGAGGCCCTCGTCGGTCAGCGCGGCAAGGTGACGCAGGACTTCGATCCCGGACTTCGCCTCGGACGCGTGGCCGCCGCCGGTGATGACTGGCGCGCCGAATCGGTGAACGACCGGGCGCTGCGCGTGGGCGACCTCATCGAGGTGGTCCGCGTGGAAAGCAATACGCTCATCGTGAAACCGGTCGAAATGGCCTGACCACAGTTCCTTCCGATCACCGTTAAATCCCTCAATCCCCTCCATCCATGACATCCGGAACTATCGTACTCCTGCTCTTCGCGCTCTTCATCGTGTTCATCGTCGTCAAGGGCGTGCGCATCGTGCAGCAGAGCGAGGCCATGGTCATCGAGCGCCTTGGCAAGTACCGCACCACGCTCACCGCAGGCTTCAACATCATCATCCCCATCTTCGACAAGCCGAGGGAGATCGTGTTCCGCTTCACCCGCGATCTACCCGATGGCAACAAGTATGTGCAGTTCGTGAAGAAGGAGCGCATCGACCTGCGGGAGACCGTCTATGATTTCCCGCGCCAGAACGTGATCACCAAGGACAACGTGATGACGGAGATCAACGCGTTGCTCTACTTCCAGGTGATGGACCCCGTGAAGGCGATGTACGAGATCGAGAACCTGCCCCTGGCCATCGAAAAGCTTACGCAGACCACCCTGCGGAACGTCATCGGCGAACTGGACCTGGACGAGACCCTTACCAGTCGCGACACCATCAACATGAAGCTGCGCACCATTCTGGACGAGGCCAGCAACAAGTGGGGTGTGAAGGTGAACCGCGTGGAATTGCAGGACATCAACCCCCCGCGCGACATCCGCGAGGCGATGGAGAAGCAGATGCGTGCCGAGCGGGACAAGCGTGCCCAGATCATTGATGCCGAGGGCAGCAAGCGTGCCGCCGTGCTGCAGGCCGAGGGCGTGCAGCAGTCGGAGATCACCACCGCCGAAGGCCAGAAGCAGGCGCAGATCCTGGAGGCCGAAGGTGATGCCCAGAGCCGCATCCGCAGGGCCCAGGGTGAAGCCGAGGCCATCCGACTGGTGACCGAGGCCATCAAAGGCACCCATGCCAACCCCGCGAACTACCTCATCGCCATGAAGTACCTGGAAACGCTGAAGGAGATGACCAGCGGCCAGAACAACAAGGTGATCTACATCCCCTACGAGGCCACCGGAGTGCTCAGTAGCGTGGGCGGCATCAAGGAGATGCTGGACGCCGGCAAGATGCTCAAGAGCTGATCGCACACACCACTCATCCAACGAAGCCCCGATGCGACCCATCGGGGCTTCTGCATGTACCGTTCTATCTTACGGCCATGTCCGCCCGCATACCCATCTCCACTTCCATCCTGTTCCTGTTCGTCACTGGGATCCTCTCCGCCTGCTCGGAAGCAGGCCTTGATGAGAAGGGCTTCCAGGTCGGCCCGGTGGGCGATCCGCACGGATCTGCGCAGGCCAGCGGCTTGAACAGGGATTCCCTGGGTTTCGACACCCGCCCGAGCAATGTGCTGCTCACCGGGGTCCAGCACGTCCGGCTTGCCACGATCTACAAGGTGAACCACCGGAAGGACGACAGTTCGCTGTTCATCGGATCGAACAACTTCCACTACAGCTACGCGGAGGAGAACGCCGGTCCGGGCAACAATTGGAACGGCCACCTGATGCCCGGCTTCGAGGCGGTGTACGGATACAATCTCGTGAACATCTCGCATTTCGACATCACGTCGTCCCAGCAGAAGCTCCTCTACGAACGACCCGTGCTGATCAAGACACTCTACTACCCCAGCTTCTCCAGAGACACGCTCCAACATGTTCCGGTGATGAGGACCCACTTCTTCGTCACCCTGTATGATGAGGACACGAACAAGGACGGCTACATCGATCCGAAGGACCTGAGACGCATGCACCTCTTCGATGTGAACGGGGTCCGGCAAAAGGACCCTGTCCCGGACCACTGCTCCGTCCTCAGTTCGGAGTACGATCCCGCGAACGACCGCATGACCGTCTTCGCCGCGCTGGATGCAGACCGGAACGGGAAACGCGACGATGCGGAACCTCTCCACATCTATTGGATCGATCTGAAGGACCCGTCCCTGTCGGGCAGGCAGTATTGACGAGAGACACTCGACCATGCCATTGCATCCGGGGGTGGTCGGTCCATGATCCCCCGATCTGAGCTCTGATAGGGGAAATGGTACCGGATCTCATCCGTGTCCATCGGTGTGCATCCGTGGTTCAACGCATACTGCACGAAACGCCGACAGGCGTTGAGAAGAAGCCGCGATGGCCCGACCAGCGGAACACCCGCTCCGAACCTTCCCGATCTTTCCACGTATCTTCGCGCCGCTCCCGGAAACGCGAGCAGCCCCGAGCGCCCAGCTTTTGCACCCAGTGGTCTCCTGAAGAGCACCTCTGCGTACCACGATCCAGGCGCAATCCCCAGCGGATCATTGCACGCCGGACCCGATCGAAGGGGCTTCATCAACCACCTTTCACGGTGTGTTCAGGGACAATGGCCTGGACCCACCACCACACACACTGCACAGGGAGACCTGTGTCCCGACCATGGAACGTACCACGTTCAACGACCTCGGGCTCATCGAGCCCATCCTCAAAGCCCTTCAAGAAGAAGGCTACACCCACCCCACCCCCATCCAGGCACAGGCCATCCCCCATCTGGTGAAGGGCCGCGACCTGCTGGGTTGCGCACAGACCGGCACCGGCAAGACGGCCGCCTTTGCCATACCCATCCTGCAGGAACTGCATGCCAAGGGCCCGCAGACCAAGCGCGCCATCCGCACGCTGATCCTCACGCCCACCCGTGAACTGGCCATCCAGATCGGGGAAAGCTTCGCCGCCTATGGCCGCAACCTGGAGATCCGCCACACGGTGATCTTCGGTGGTGTGGGCCAGAAGCCACAGACCGATGCCCTTCATCGTGGCGTCGACATCGTGGTGGCCACCCCCGGCCGCCTGCTCGACCTGATGCAGCAAGGCTTCGTGCACCTCAACGGCCTGGAGATCTTCGTGCTCGATGAGGCCGACCGCATGCTGGACATGGGCTTCATCCACGACGTGAAGAAGGTGATCGCCAAGCTGCCCGCGAAGCGCCAGACCCTCTTCTTCAGTGCCACGATGCCCACGGAGATCGCCCGCCTGGCGAACAGCATCCTCACCGATCCCATCAAGGTGGAGGTGGCACCCGTGAGCAGCACGGCCGATACCATCGACCAGCACCTGTTCTATGTGGACCGCACGGACAAGAACAAGCTCCTGGTGCACCTGCTGCAAGGCGATGCCATCCGTGAAGCGTTGATCTTCACCCGCACCAAGCACGGCGCCAACAAGGTGGTCAAGGTCCTGGAACAGGCCGGCATCGGTGCCGAGGCCATCCACGGCAACAAGAGCCAGACGGCCCGCCAGAACGCGCTGAAGAACTTCAAGGAGGGCAAGATCCGCGCGCTGGTCGCCACCGATATCGCTGCCCGTGGCATCGACATCGACGGCCTCACGCACGTGATCAACTTCGACATCCCGAACATCCCCGAGACCTACGTTCACCGCATCGGTCGTACCGGCCGCGCCGGTGCATCAGGTCGGGCGCTGAGCTTCTGCGACCACGAGGAGAAGGCCTTCCTGCGCGACATCACCCGCCTCATCAAGCGCGATATCCCGGAGGTGAAAGATCATCCCTTCGTGATGACCGGTGGCCCCAAGAAGGCCGAGCCCGAAGTACGCGAACCCCGCCAGCCCCGCGGCCCCGGCCGAGGAGGCCAGCAGCGCACGCAAGGACAGCGCCCCGCATCGGGCCAACGTCGGGATGGTGAGCGGAACAGCGCCCCCCGTGCACCGCGCGAAGGCAGTGGCCGTGAGGGCAACCGCGATCGCCAGCCACGTGAACAGCGCCCGCAACAGGCCCGCGGTGATCGTCCGCAGCAGCCCCGCCAGGACCGTCCCTCCGCCCCTCGTGGCGACCGTCCGGCCGCTCCCCGTGGCGACCGTCCACAGCAGCAGCAGTCGCAGCGCAACGACCGGCCCGCCCAGCCCCGTGATGGCCGTGACCGCCAGCGCAACGAGCGCGCACCGCAGGAACAGCGTGCCGCCGATGGCAAGACCGACTATGCCGCATTGACGAAGGAGCTCTTCGGCGAGGAGTCGACCTCCACCGCCAAGCAGGAGCAGACCGAAAAGAAGAGCAAAGGCTTTGGTCTGGGTCGCCTGTTCAAGCGCTGAACCCAGATCACATCGCACAAAAAAGCCGGGTCGCCCCGGCTTTTTTTGTGTCTCAGGCCCGCATCGCCAGCGGTTCGGCAGGTTGCTTGCCGAACCGGCCACTGGCCCGCAGTTCATCTTGCAATTGATGGCTCGTCTTTCCGGTGCCATCATGGCGCCAGCCCGGTGGGCCGAAGATGTACATCAACTTGTTCCTCCACCCGGGTGCCTGTTTCACATCGCGCCAGATCTCCTGGAACTCGAACAGGTTGTGGGTGATCGGGTTGTTCGTGTCCGGGTCATGGCTGATGCCGAATTTCGGCTCGATGCCCTTGATCGGCTCCTGCCAAGTGCCGTAGATACGGTCCCAGAAGGTGAAGATGCCACCGTGGTTACGGTCCAGGTACTCCACGTTGCTGCTGTGGTGCACCACGTGCACGTAGGACGAGTTGAAGATCTTCTCCAGCCAGCCGTAGGACGGCATCAACTGCGAATGCAGGGTGAACTGGTAGAACGCGTTCGCGATCAGGCAGGTGGCGATCATGATGGGCTCGAAGCCCAGCAGGGGCATCCAAAGCCAGTAGATCGGCTTCACGAAGGTGATGAACCAGCCGTTGCGGATGCTGATCGTGAGGTTGAACATGCGACCGCTGTGGTGCGGCAGGTGCGCGGCCCAGAGCAGGCGCACGTTGTGGGCCAGCCTGTGGTGCCAGTAGAAGTTGTGGTCGTCCGCGATGACCGCGATCACCCAGATGTACCATGCGAAGCCAAGGCTCACGTAGCCCAGGTACTCCTCCCGAAGGTCGGCGGCCCACCAGAACAGGAACATGTACAGGGAGATCTCGAACACGTTGGTGACCACCCGGATGATGGTGGCACCCACCCCGATCACGAAACCGGATAAGCTCTCCTTCAGGTCATACAGGTGCTTGGCGTTGAGGTACTCCAGCAGGATGAGCACCAGGAAGATCGGGTAGATGTACTTGATGCCGATGCCTTCGATGGCGAGTTCAGGAAGCTGGGCCTTGAGGTCGAGCCAAGCCTGTACGAGGTTGAAATCCATGCGGTCGTGCCGGTGGGTTATGGAGCGGGGAATTCCGGCGGGACAAAACTACCCCCTGGGCAGGCTTATCCCAAACCAAGCCCGGGCTGGCCATCTTTGCGGCATGCGACGTTCGGGTCTCCTCCTCCTCCTGATGCCTTTTGCCCTGTGGGCACAGAACCGGGTCAACGGACCGATGGTCGGTCACTGCGACCTGATGGAAGCCACCGTGTGGATGCAGTGCAAGGGGCCCTGCAAGGCCCGCATCGACTACTGGCCACTCGCCGATACGAGCGAGGTGACCAGCACGGCCGAGCTCGTATCGGAGGCTCGACAGGCACACGCCATGGACCATGTGCTGGGGCCACTGGTCCCGGGGACCACCTATGCCTACCGGGTGGTGCTGGACGGTGAACCACAGACCGACATGGGCCCTCTCCAGTTCAGCACGCAGCCCCTGTGGAAGCACCGCAGCGACCCGCCGCCCTTCACCTTGGCCATGGGCAGTTGTGCGTACATCAATGAGCCGGCCTATGACCGTCCGGGGCGTCCATATGGGAACAGCTACGCGATCTTCGACGCCATCGCCGATGTGGACCCGGACCTCATGCTGTGGCTTGGCGACAACGTCTACCTCCGCGAGCCGGACTGGGGCACCCGCAGCGGCTTCCTCCACCGTTACACGCACACCCGATCAACACCGGAGCTGCAGCGCCTGCTGCGCAGCACGGTCCACTACGCCACCTGGGATGATCACGATTTCGGGCCCAACGATGCGGACGGCAGCTTTGTGAACAGCTCCATGGCCCGCGAGGTGTTCGACCTGTTCTGGCCCAACCCCACCAACGGGGTGCTGGGTGTGGAAGGCATCACCTCCTCCTTCTCCTACCTGGATGTGGATGTCTTCCTGATGGATGATCGGACCTTCCGCGTACCCGCCGGTATGAGCACCGCCCAGCCCCAGCTCTTCGGCAAGGCCCAGATGGACTGGTTGGTGCAGGCCCTGAAGTACAGCGATGCCTCCTTCAAACTGGTGGCGGTCGGAAGTCAGGTGCTGAATACGGGTGCGGTCTATGAGAACTTCGCGACCATGCCTGATGAGCGCAGGGAACTGCTGCAGAGGCTCGAACAGGAAGGCATCACAGGCGTCGTGTTCCTCACCGGCGACCGGCATTTCACCGAACTGAGCGAGATGACGCTGGGCAACGGTATCCATGTGTGGGACCTCACCTCTTCTCCCCTCACCTCCGGCACCTACACCCCGAAGGAAGAGAACGCACTGAGGGTGCCCGGTACACTGCTGTCGCAGCACAGCTTCGCAACACTGTCCTTTGCCGGTCCGAAAGGGTCACGGGTGATGACCATACGTGCACATGACGCGCAAGGCAAGGTCCTATGGGAGCGCTCCGTGGACCAGCCCAAGCGGCCGTGATCGCTTTACGATCGGAAGCGCCCGAGGTGCAGGATCTCCGACAGCGGTCTGCGGGCACTCCGGGTCAATTCCCGTTCGCGGAGGTTGTCCGGCAGGTCGTTGGGGTCGCCCGGAAATCCTAGCACCAGCACGCTCACCAGGTCCAGGTCGGCATCGAGACCGAAGGCCGTGCGTGCGGCATCGGGAGAGAATCCCCCCAACTGGTGCAGCCCCATGCCAAGAGCCGTGGCCTGCGCCGTCAGCTGGCCGATGGCGAGTCCCAGGTCATGGCGGGCGTGGTTGTTCTCCTGGCCGTTCCGGGTGAAGGTGCGCTTCACCATGGCCAGGATCAGCACGGGCGCCTTGTCGGCCCAGATGGCATTGCTGGGGGCCAGTGTGGCAAGCAGTTCGGCATGCCCTTCACCTCCGCGGCGGGTGGCCATGAAACGCCAGGGCTGTTCGTTCATGCTGCTGGGCGCCCAGCGGGCCGCTTCGATGACGAGCTCCAGCTCGGCAGCCGTGACATCGCGTTCAGTGAAGGCGCGCGGGCTGAAACGGCCGTTCAGGATGGGGTGCAGCGAAAGCTCACTGCGCTTGGTGCTCATGCTCATGGTCGGTGGACCGAAAGGTCCGGTTTACTGTAGACGCAGGGTAACACGCGATCCGCCCAAGGGTTCATCCGCGCATCCGGTCCAGCACGCTGTTCACCAAGGCCGCCTCCTCGCTGGGGATCCGCACGGTGAGGTCGGCCATGTCGTCCTTGTTCTGCTTGTCGATCTGCTTCAGCAGCTCCAGTCCCTTCTCGCTGATGCGCACGTACACGATCCGGCGGTCCTCCTCACAGCGCTCGCGCTCCACCAGGCCTTTGGCGATCAGCTTGTCCGTCAGCCGCGTGGCGTTCGGTGCCCGATCGATCATGCGTTCCTTGACCGAGTGCATGTTCATCCGCCCCTTCGCACCGCGCAGGATCCGCAGGATGTTGTACTGCTGAGGGCTGATACCGTATGGCTTGAACACGGAGGTCTGGCGGCTGCGCAGCCAGTTGGCGGTGAACATCACGTTCAACATGGCCTTCTGCTGCTCGCTCTCAAAACTGGTCTGCAGCTCTTCTTCGATACGGGGCATTCAGCAAATGTACTGCCTGTAAATAGTTCCATGGAATATATCTTTAGTGCCCTTGCACCAAGTCCTCTGGCTGCATTGCGATAATTTTGACCCATCCTCACCCATGAAAGCATCGGTCGCCCTCCTTTCCCTAAGCCTGCTCTGGTCCTGCGGAACGCCTTCCCCGGAAGGTTCCACCCCTGACACGGCCACCACCAGCAAGCCTGCCGCCCTTGATGCGGAGAAGGCGCGCGACGAGTGGCAGAAGCCAGGTGAGCTGATCCAGTTGATGGGCGGCGACCTCAGCGGGATGACCATCGTCGACCTCTTCGCGGAGGACGGCTACTTCACCTTCAAGATGATCGAGGCTGGGGCGAACGTGATCGCAGTGGAGAACGACCCGGCGAAAGCCGCCGCCATTGAGGAACGCAAGCGGGCACTGGGGTTGACGGACGATCGACTGCGGATCCGCACCGTGCCCGTGGGCGATCCCGGCATCGGTCCCGAGGAGGCTGACATGGCCTTCATGGCGCATCGTTTCCTGACCATCGCCGACCGCGACACCTATTTCCAATTACTGCGCCGAGGCTTGCGTGAGCCACGCCCCCTGTACATGGTGGAATGGCAGAACCGCCAGACGCCGATGGGCCCTCCTGTCAGCGAGCGTCGCTCTGTGGAGGACATCATGGACATGATCAGTACCACGGGTTACAGCGATGTGGGAGCCCATTCCGCCAAGATCCCGGACCAGGTGATCTTCATCATCACGGACTACATCGATCTCGAGGGCGTCGAGGGAATGTAAGTACGGGCCTGACGGCTTACCCCTTCCTACGATCGGCCTGCTTGGCCAGCTCGGCGGGCGTAAGTGCGACGCCTTTGTAGCTGAAGAAAAGGTTCGCCCAGGTGATCTTCGAGTACATGTACAGGACCGGGCCCATGATCATGAGGCCCACGAGCACCGATGTGATGTAGGTCCACATGCCGGCCTCGGGGAACAATACATAGATGGCCACATAGATGCTGACGAAGAGCGCCACGCCCATGGCATAGGACACGTACATGCCGCCGTAATAGAAACCGGGCTCGGGCGTGTACTTGCGCTGGCAGACTGAGCAGTGATCATGCAGGTCACCCGCCTTCATCACGTTGAAGGGATTGTTGTCCAGAAAGAACTCCCCCTCGTGGCAGTGGGGGCATTTGGAGTGGACGATGCTGTAGAGCTTGGTGCCTTTTCCGAACATGGAGCGCAAAAGTACCACCCTCACCACCGAATGACCGGTGATGTAGGTCACCCCTCGTTATCAGGGCTTCAGTTTGGTGGCGAAGGCCTTGCGGAACTTGTCAACCTTGGGGCGGATCACCATCTGGCAATAGCCCTCCTCGCCGTTCTGGGCGTAGTAGTTCTGATGGTAGTCCTCGGCCGGGTAGAAGGTCACCGCCGGCATGATCTCCGTGACGATGGGGCCCCGGAACGCGCCGCTGGCGTTCAGTTCGGCCTTGTAGTGTTCGGCGATGCGCTGTTGCTCAGGCGAATGGTAGAAAATGGCCGATCGGTACTGGGTTCCCACATCAGCCCCCTGGCGGTTGAGCGTGGTGGGGTCGTGCGTCTGCCAGAACACTTCCAGGATCTCATCCACGGTGATCACGGCTGGGTCGAAGATCAGGCGCGCCACTTCCGCGTGGCCGGTGTTTCCCGTGCACACCTCCCTGTAGCTGGGGTTCTTCACCTGCCCGCCCATGTATCCAGAGGTAACGGAATGCACGCCTTTCAGTTCCACGAAGACCGCCTCCACGCACCAGAAACAACCGGCACCGAGGGTGATGGTGTCCGCACCGGCGGGTACGGGTTCATGGGAGGATGTGCTGGGCTGCTCGGTCATGGTGGAGGTGGGGTCTGATGGAGTGGGTGCGGTCTGGCATCCGATGAAGAGCCAGCTGGAAAGGACTAGTGCGATCGCGGACATGCTCGGATTCAGGTTGCTGGTCACCATTGCGGAGAGGAACACTTCGTGGAGCTCGTTGGTTCCGGACCAGCTCCGAATATGGGTCACTGGTGAAGAAAAACCTGAAAGGTTTGGCCCGGCCATTCCGGGAAATGCGAAGGACGGCAAAGGCCGTCCTTTCGATCGGAGCGGGAAACGGGACTCGAACCCGCGACGTTCAGCTTGGGATCCGCCTTACGGCGGACTACCAACTGAGCTACTCCCGCTTGCAGGGGCGAAATTAGCACGATCGTCCGCGATATTTCCGCGCGCAGAAGCCCCTTGGACCTTAACCTATATTTGACCACGCCTTAACATCCACCTACCCATACCGGGTCACCTTTGCACGCAACAGATGGAAGACCTTATGACCGGAGCATTGGCACCCAAGGTGTTGTTGGTGGATGATGAGCAGGATATCCTGGAGTTGCTCAAGTACAACCTGGAACGTGAAGGTTATCAGGTGACCACCGCTCTGAACGGCAGGGATGCCCTCCGCTCTGCAAAGGCCAACCGGCCGGACCTGATCGTGCTGGACATTATGATGCCCGGCATGGATGGCGTGGAGGTGTGCAACCAACTGCGCCAGTTGCCCGAGTTCAAGCAGACCCTTATCACCTTCCTCTCCGCACGCGGTGAGGATTACTCCCAGATCGCAGGCTTCGAGGCCGGTGCGGATGATTACATCACCAAGCCCATCCGCCCCAAGGTCTTCGTCAGCAAGATCAAGGCCCTGCTGAAGCGCAGCGGTGGCGAGCGACCGGACGGCCGCATCCTCGAGTCCAACGGTATCAAGATCGACCTGGAGAAAGTGCTGGTCTACATCGGCGAACAGGAACTACAACTCCCCAAGAAGGAGTTCGAGCTCTTGGTGCTGCTGATGAGCAAGCCCGGCAAGGTGTTCAAGCGCGACGAGATCTACAGTCAGATCTGGGGCAACGAGCTCTTCGTGGGCGACCGCACCATCGACGTGCACATCCGTAAGCTGCGCGAAAAGATCGGCGACGAGCGCATCAAGACCATCAAGGGCATCGGCTACAAGTTCGACGCCTGACCCCGGTCCGGTTTTCCCAAGATCTTATATTTGCAGCCCTTCCCACAGCGGCTACAATCCCTGTGTGCAAACCCGGAAGTTCGGGGTGTGGCTCAGCCCGGTAGAGCGCTACGTTCGGGACGTAGAGGTCGGAGGTTCGAATCCTCTCACCCCGACCAGATCAAAGCCCTTGCGACGAAGTTGCAAGGGCTTTTGGCTTCCCGCCCGAGCCAAGCGCAGCTTGAGCTCGGGCGGGAAGCCAAAAGCCCCGAGAGCGTAGCGATCAGGGCTGGGGTCTGAGGCCTCCACCAAAGGAAAGCCCGACCAACGGGAGGGCAATCCTCCTTTTTATTGGAACGAGATCTCCTCATTACTCAGCGATCAGGGCTGTAGTTTGAGGCCTCCCCCCAAGGAAAGCCCGACCGAAGGGAGGGCGATCCTCCTGTTGGTGGAGCGAGATCTCCTCATCCCGCAGCGATCAAGGCTTTGCTCTGAGGCCTCCCCCCAAAGAAAAGGCATGGCTTCGCCTCCCAACGGACCCATCCCCCCTCCTTCCTGTTCCATACCGACCGTTCATGACCGGAACAGACCCGTTCCTAACTTAAGCAGGCTGCCTGGACGCTTTGCAGGCATCCTTTCCCACCATGGACGCGTCTTCAGAACAGGAACCATGTCACGCTCTTACAAAATAGCCCTCATCCTCAAGAGCAGGAGCAGTCTACCGGTCTACAAGGACCTGGCGAAGCTGAGCGATCGCGAGTTGGACGAACAGGTGTTGGCCATGATCCGGCGCATGCGGTCCAACGAAAGTGGAGTGATCGCCCGGATGGTGCTTCGCCAGCCCACCTTCAGCCTCAACTAGTGTCGCAACCCGTAAGTTGGTTAACTGAAGGTCTGCCACTATTTCGCCTTCATGCAAGGCGGAACATGTACGGCGTAGTGGGCGCTACGACGAAATGTTCCAACGCGGCAGGAAGGTGAAAGAGGGGCGGAGATGGTGAAGGAACTTACGGGTTGCGACACTAGGCGTCGACCGACCATCCTGCTCCGTGCATCGCACCGTTGGTGTGAAGCCGATGCCATCTATATTTGCCCCCACCACGACTTCACCATGAGCGACCACCACTTCGACGGCCATTTCCCAGAGGAAGCTGAACAGAACGAGATCGGAGGACCAGTGCTGGTCGCCCTGTTCGTCCTTGCCACTGTGGTGCTGCTCATCTGGGCAGCCAGCTAGGCCGCACTGCTCCTTCCGCCTCAGCGGTCCAGGTACTCGTCCCTGCGGACGAGCATGTACCAGTTCTCGCTGATCTCCAGGTAGCCCTGTTCAAAGCAGAACACGTACATGTTGCCCATCTTCGTGCGATGGGTATTGGTGTGATAGATGAAGTTGTAGCCGCGCTCCAGCAATTTCTCGCGGTGCACCTTCGTCTTGCCTTCAGGCCCGGTGTTCAGGTCAGCCAGCACGCGGCGGTTCTTCTTTAACGCGTTCACCACATTCCGCACGTAATTGATGGGCGCGCTGTTCGCGTTGTAATGGAAGATGTTCCTGCAGCCATCGGAGCAGAACCGTTTATCCATCCTGCCCAGGATCTTCTCCCCGCATTGCAGGCACTGCTTGGTCTCCACAGAGCTCATGGAACGAAATATAAGAGCAGTTCCGGGAACTTCCCAGCGCTGCGCGTGTTCGGTAGGCTCAGTGAGTACCTTGGGCTAAGCCTCCATGTCAGCTTTGTTGTCATTCACCCCGCGCGGCATCCACTGTCCCATTGCCGACGTGTACATCGACCCCTGGCGTGGTGTGGAACGGGCCATCATCACACACGCCCATGCCGACCACGCCCGGCGCGGCAGCGCCCACTACCTGTGCAGTCGTGTCACCAAACCCTTGATGCACGCCCGCTACGGCGAGGACCTGCGGATCGGCTCACTGGCCTTCGGTGAGCCGATCACCATCCACGGGGTACGCTTCAGCCTGCACCCGGCGGGACACATCCCCGGCAGTGCCCAAGTGCGGGTGGAATACAAGGGCGAGGTCTGGGTGGCCAGCGGCGACCACAAGCGGCACACGGATGGCATCAGCGACGCCTTCGAAGCCGTGAAGTGCCACACCTTCATCACTGAGTGCACCTTCGGCCTCCCCATCTACCGCTGGCCCGATCCCGCGCAGGTCTTCGCTGACATCAACGCGTGGTGGCGGGGGAACGCCGCGAACGGCGTGTGCAGCATCATCAGTGCCTACAGCCTGGGCAAGGCGCAGCGTGTCATCAAGGGCGTGGACGCATCCATCGGCCCCATCCTGGTGCACGGTGCTGTGGCCAACATGAACGCCGTGCTCGAAGCCACCGGTATGGAACTCCCGCCCTGGGAGCCGATCACCAAGGACACGCCCAAGGAACGCTTCCGCAACGCGCTGGTCATCACCCCCGGAAGCGCCATCGGCACGCCCTGGACCAACAAGATGAAGCCGTACAGCACGGCCATGGCCAGCGGCTGGATGCAACTACGCGGCTGGCGGCGACGCGGCAACATCGACAAAGGCTTCGTCCTCAGCGACCATGCCGATTGGGAAGCGCTGCTGTTGGCCGTGAAGGAGACCGGCGCGGAACGCGTCATCGCCACGCATGGCTATACCGATGTGTTCAGCCAGTACCTGCGGAGCGTTGGGATGGACGCGGCAGCGGAGACGACGGAGTTTGGTGAGGAAGAAGGCAAGACACAAGACGCTCGGGAAGAAGACTCAAGATACAAGACTCAAGACACAATAACCAAGGTCAACCGCGATGCCGATCGCTGACCGATGAGACCGCCACAGGACAAACAGACCCCAGCCCCATGGAACCCAAGATCTACGACCTGGAAGAACGGCTTATCGTCTTTGCAGCCAAGGTGGTGAAGTACGTTGACCGCATGCCGACAAGCGTCGCCGGCAAGTACTACGCCGGCCAGTTGCTGCGAAGCGGTGGCTCTCCCGCGCTTCACTACGGCGAGGCGCAAGCTGCGGAATCCCCGGCGGACTTCATCCACAAGAGCAAAGTAGCCCTGAAGGAGCTCAAGGAATCGCGGGCCAACCTGCGAATACAAGCCCTATCCGAGTTGATGCCCGCCACGGATGCCGACCTCATCTGGTTGACCCAGGAGTGCTTGGAACTCGTCAAGATCATCGGTAAGATCGTATCCACGGCGAAGCGCAACCAGTCGAGAACTTGAACTCGTTCACGAGCAGTTTGGCTCCGATGGCAACCTTGACATTTGAATCTTGAGCCTTGTGTCTTGAATCTTGGTCATGCATCGCGAAGCCGCCCTCTTCGACGCGCTCGACGCCACCACCAGCACAAACGCCAAGGTGGATGCGCTGGCCGCGTATTTCCGCGAGGCGGATGATGCGGACAAGCTGTGGGTGATCGCGCTGCTCAGCGGCAGACGGCCCAAGCGTCCGGTCACCAGCACCCAGCTGCGGCAATGGGCCGCGGAGGTGAGCGGCATCCCCGACTGGCTGTTCGAGGCCAGCTACCACGTGGTGGGCGACTTCGCGGAGACGGTGACGCACATCGCGAAGCTGGAACGGCCGATCACCAAGAGCCTCACGGAATGGGTGCACTATGTGGAGGACCTGAAGCACCAGGACGAAGCGGAGAAGGCGCTGCGTGTGAAAGCCGCGTGGGCCGGATTGCAAGGCATGGAGCTCTTCGTGTTCAACAAGATCATCACCGGAGGATTCCGGATCGGGGTGAGCCAGAAGATCATGGTGAAGGGCCTGAGCAAGGCCACGGCACTGGAGGAGGACGTCATCGCACACCGCCTGATGGGCGACTGGAGCCCGCACAGCACCAGATTCCACGACCTGCTCTTCGCAGAGAACCTGGCGGACCAGGCCTCCCGCCCCTACCCCTTCTACCTGGCCTACGGCATTGAAGGCGCCGAAGGACGCGCGGGCGGTGCCGGTCTGGAGGAACTGCTGCCGCTCGGCGATCCGCAGGACTGGCAGGCCGAGCACAAGTGGGACGGCATCCGCGGGCAGTTGATCGTGCGCGGTGGAGAGCACTTCGTGTGGAGCCGTGGCGAGGAACTGGTGACCGACAAGTACCCGGAATTCCGTGCCTTCCGGGAAGCACTACCTCCGGGCACGGTGCTCGATGGGGAGATCCTCGCGTGGAAGGAAGGCGTTGCCCTGCCCTTCGCCGAGATGCAGAAACGCATCGGCCGCAAGACCGTCGGGAAGAAGATCCTGAGCGATGTGCCCGTGGTCTTCATGGCCTACGACATCCTGGAGTTCGAAGGCAGGGACATCCGGCAGGCGCCCATGGAAGAGCGACGACGGATCCTCGAGAACGTGCACGCATCGGCCGCTCATCCTTCGCTCCTGCTCTCACCCACCCTATCGTTCAGCTCGTGGGAGGAGATCGTCGCACACCGCGAACACGCACGGGCCACCAGCATCGAAGGCCTGATGTTGAAACGCCGGAGCAGCACCTACGAGGTGGGCCGCAAACGCGGTGACTGGTGGAAGTGGAAGGTGGACCCGCTGAGCATCGATGCCGTGCTCACCTTCAGCATGCAGGGACACGGCAGGCGCGCCGATCTCTACACCGACCACACCTTCGGGTTATGGCAGGACGGCCAGCTCGTCACCTTCGCGAAAGCCTACAGCGGCTTGACCGATGCTGAAATGAAGGAGGTGGATGCCTTCGTGAAGAAGAACACCTTGGAGCGCTTCGGTCCGGTGCGGCAAGTGGAACCAAAACTGGTGTTCGAGATCGCCTTCGAGGGCATCAGCGCCAGCAGCCGGCACAAGAGCGGTGTGGCCGTGCGCTTCCCGCGCATTGTGCGCTGGCGGCGGGACAAGAAGGCGGAGGACGCCGACACGTTGGAGGCCTTGAAGCGGCTGGCAGCACGGATATGAAGTGTCGTATTGATCGCCAGACGCCTAACTTGGCCTTCCAAGCCTGAACCATGCGCCTCTCGACCCTGCCCGCTGTACTCTTCCTCGCCCTGCCCGCCATCGCCCAGGTGAACGGCACCATCACACACGACGGCCTCACCCGCAACCACATCACCTATGTGCCCACGAGCTACGTGCCGGGGACCACGGTGCCGCTGGTGTTCGTGATGCACGGCTTCACCCAGAGCGCGGAGGCCATCATGAACGTCACAGGCTTCAATGCCTTGGCGGAGGATCAGGGCTTCATCGTGGCCTACCCCAACGGCGTGAACAACGGGTGGAACACCAGCTCGCCCTTCCCAGGCGGCAGCACGGCCGATGACGTGGGCTACATCGGCGCCCTGCGTGATACGCTCATCAGCCAGTTCAGCATCGACACCACGCGCATCTATGCCACCGGCTTCTCTGCCGGCGGCTACATGAGCCACAAGCTGGGCTGCGAAAGCCCCAAGTGCTTCGCGGCCATCGCCTCGGTGTCTGGCACCATCAACAACGGCGATGTGGCCGGCTGCGCGCCGCAGCACACCCCGGGCGTGCTGCAGATCCACGGCACCTCCGACTTCATCGTGAGCTACAACGGCAGCGTCTTCAGCGGGCTGGGCGTACAGGCGGTGCTGGACCTGTGGACCGGCAACCTGGATTGTGCCACTCCGCCCGTGGTGACACCGTACTCGAGCTCGGTGGAACTGCAACTCTATGAGCCTTGCATTGAAGGATCTGTGGTAGCACACTACAAGATCGACGGCGGCGGCCACACGTGGCCCGTGGGTGCCACCTTCAGTGCCACGAATATCATCTGGGCTTTTTTCCAGCAATTCACCTGTGGCGATATCAGCACAGACGTGGCCGAGCGCGCACCGGCAAGGCTTACCGCCTGGCCCGTGCCTGCTGCGGAGAGCGTGGTGCTCGAGGGTCTGACCGCGCCATCGTCCTTCCTGCTTGCTGATGCAATGGGCCGCACGGTGCTCACAGGTCGCCTGAACGGTGAACGCGCGCTGCTCCAGCTCGAAGGGCTTGCCTCCGGCACCTACCTAGTGCGCCTGCTTGATGGCAGCGGCCGTAGCGCGCGGGTGGTGAAGCAGTAGGTGGCGGCAAGCGTACCAAGGCCTCAACTGCCGCTGCTGTAGAGCAGGTTCACCGTGATGGTGAACTCATCATGGATGAACCAGTCCTTTTCGGATCCCACCTGTCCCCGTGACCCATAGACGATGCCATAGGCGGTGCGGTCGATGGCCAGCGTGGCCTGCAATGAGCCACCATCCGCAGCGGGCTTGGCTATGAACGACACCGGTCGCGTGACCGCCTTGATCATCAGGTCGCCGATGACCGCGTAGGTGCCGTCCGCAGCACGCTCCACACTGGTGGACACGAAGCGCGCCGTGGGGTACTTGTCCACCTCGAAGAAATCGGCGTTCGCGATGTGATCCACGAATTCGCGATTTCCCTGGGGTCGGTGATATCCTCCACGCTGATGCTGCGCATGTCAGCCACCACCATGATCGAGCGCACGGAACCGTCCTGCACCTCCACCCTGGCGGAATCGAGCTGGATCTTTCCCCGGTGCGCATCATCGATGCTCTTGCCGACCCAGCCGATCTCACTGCGGTCCACGTTCACCGGAGGCAGCACTATCCGGTACTTGTTGTAAAGGAACCAACCGGCACCTGCTGCGATGAGCAGGACAACAACGAAGACGAACTTCTTCATGTGGAACAGGTCTTGTGGTGCAAACCTACCAATGAACGTCCCCAACTGCTGCGCGTGATGGGGACCTTGAGCATCAACAGGAACGCCCCTTCGCGGCGGCCCATTCCATTGAGCGCAAAGCCGCATGAGCAAGAGACCTGTTCATTGTGGTGGGCTG
>CAMCAZ010000016.1 GCA_945872795.1 Chryseobacterium gleum | reverse complement strand
GCCAGATCCACTGACGACCTTCCCGCCCCTGGGCGGGACGCGATACCGGGCTACGTGGTGAATGAAAAAGGCCGACCCTGTGGTCGACCTTTCACTTGTCGGGGCGGCCAGATCCACTGACGACCTTCCCGCCCCTGGGCGGGACGCGATACCGGGCTACGTGGTGAATGAAAAAGGCCGACCCTGTGGTCGACCTTTCACTTGTCGGGGCGGCCAGATTCGAACTGACGACCTCCTGCTCCCAAAGCAGGCGCGATACCGGGCTACGCTACGCCCCGAGCTTAGCGGCGGCAAAGAACGGCAAAAGAACTTCACCAGCCGAAGGATAATTGCACGATGGCCCGCGCATGGTCATGAAAAAGCCGGCCAACCCTTGGGTTAGCCGGCCTTCCATTGTGCGGAGAGGGGGGGATTCGAACCCCCGGTACCGGTTGACCCAGTACGGCAGTTTAGCAAACTGCTGGTTTCAGCCACTCACCCACCTCTCCAGGTGAGTTCGAAAGAACGTCCCGGCGTCTCCGGGGCGGCAAATATAGAAGTAGCCGGATAACTGGAACGAATCCTTTGTGGGCGGCTAACTTTGCGGCCCAATAGAACGAACCCCACTCCTACCCGTCATGGCCACCGAAGTCGTCATCGTATCCGCCGTCCGAACACCCATGGGCAGTTTCGGCGGAAGCCTCTCCGAAGTACCCGCCACCCAGTTGGGCGCCACCGTGGTGAAGGCAGCCGTGGAGCGTGCCGGCATCGCCCCCGAGACCGTGAACGAAGTGATCATGGGCAGCGTGTTGCAGGCCAATCTGGGACAGGCTCCCGCCCGTCAGGCCGCGAAATTCGCCGGCTTGCCCAACGAAGTGACCTGCACCACCGTGAACAAGGTGTGCGCCAGCGGCATGAAGGCCATCATGATGGCCACCCAGGACATCCTGCTGGGCGATGCCGACATCGTGGTCGCCGGTGGCATGGAGAGCATGAGCCAGACCCCCTACTATGTGGAGAAGGCCCGTTACGGCTATCGCTTCGGCAATGGGTTGCTGATCGACGGCATCAGCAAGGACGGACTGATGAACGTGTACGACCAACAGGCCATGGGCGTGTGTGGTGAGCTCTGCGCCAAGGAGCACGCCATCAGCCGCGAAGAGCAGGACGCCTTTGCCATGGAAAGCTACAAGCGCAGCGCAGCAGCCTGGGCCGCGGGAAAGTTCAAGGACGAAGTGGTGCCCGTGACCGTGAAGACCCGCAAGGGCGATGTGATCGTGGACCACGATGAGGAATACACGAACGTGAGCTTCGACAAGATCCCCGGACTGAAGCCGGTGTTCCAAAAGGACGGCACGGTGACGGCCGCCAATGCCAGCACCATCAACGATGGCGCAGCTGCGTTGGTGCTGATGAGCGCTGCAAAGGCCAAGGCACTGGGTCTGAAGCCTCTGGCCAAAGTGCTGGGCTACGCCGATGCGGAACAGGCACCCGAGTGGTTCACCACCACGCCCGCCAAGGCGGTACCCCGTGCGGTGGAGAAGGCCGGGCTGAAGATGAGCGACATCCAATTCTTCGAGCTCAACGAAGCCTTTGCCGTGGTTGGAATCGCCAATACGAAGCTCATGGGTCTCGACCCTGCCAAGGTGAACGTGAACGGTGGAGCCGTGTCCCTGGGCCATCCCTTGGGATGCAGCGGTGCACGCATCATCGTCACCCTCATCAATGTGCTGAAGCAGAACGGTGCCAAGTACGGCGCCGCCGGCATCTGCAACGGCGGTGGCGGTGCTAGCGCGATGGTGATCGAGGCACTCTGATCCACCCACCGGCTCGCCCGCGTAGCGTGTTGACGCGTTTCGTGTTGCGAGTTCCCGGAAAGCAACACGTAACGCGCAATATCCCAACACGCAACAGGCCATGCTCTCCGTCATCTGTCCCCTCTCCATCGTCCCTGTCCGCGCTGAACCCAGTGACCGCGCAGAGATGGTCACGCAGTGGCTCTTCGGTGAGACCGCTGAGGTGCTCGACCGCAAGGACAACTGGTCGCGTCTGCGTTTCGATCATGATGGCTATGAGGGCTGGGTGGACAACAAACAGATCGCACCGTGCACCACCCCGAACATCGATCCCGATCTGCGGGTGATCGACCAGAGCACCATCGCAGACCTGGGTGAACGGCAGGTACTACTTCCATACGGTGCCGTGGTCCCCTTCTATGAGGAGGGCTCGATCCTGTGGGACGGACATCGCATTCCCGTGCAGGCCGTCACCAACCACAGACCCGATCTGGAGCGAGCCGATCTGATGGAGCTCTACCTGCATCCCTTCCTCGGCGCTCCCTACCTATGGGGCGGCCGCACCCCTTCCGGCGTGGACTGTAGCGGGCTCACCCAGATGCTGTTCATCCTGATGGGCATCTACCTGCCTCGGGATGCATCACAACAGGCCGAGGAAGGAGATCCGGTCGAACTGCTGGACCTGAGCGAACCTGGTGACCTGGCGTACTTCGAGAACGCGGAAGGGCGCATCATCCACGTGGGCATCATCCTTACCCGCAGCGAGGAGGACGATCTGCGCGTGGCGCACAGCAGCGGCCGTGTACGCATCGACAAGCTGGACCACAACGGTATCTTCAACGCAGCGGCCGGTGTGTACACGCACAAGCTGCGGATGGTGCGCCGGGTGTTATGAGCCTCCACCATTTTCAGGAAGAAAAGGCCATCCGTTCCCGCGGATGGCCTTTCGTCCGTTCACACCCGCGAGATCAGAAGCGCAGCATGTGCCATTCGACAGGCACAACTGTTCCACGCCTGGATCCGTGGGGCGCTGTCGTTGCAGTGCCGATGTACCACGGTCCAAATGCTCAGCACATTCTGCACATCGCATCTGACAGCGGGATCGACCCCTGTATCCTCCGATGCAATAGAAGACCACCATGTCGGGCTTGTGGATACCGGTCATTTCGTCCGGAGACCATTGGTAGCACTGGACTTTCTGACACTGACGGATGTTACGTTCTGCCACTTCTGCCATTGTACCTTCACGGTGCAGCTCTTGTGCATCGCACAACAACCCTTCTTTCCATGGACCTGAACAAGTTCACCATCCGCTCCCAGCAAGCCATCCAGCAGGCACAGACCATTGCCAGCGGATATGGTCAACAGATGTTGGAGAACGGGCATCTGCTCAAGGGCATCCTTGAAGTGGATGCCGACGTGTCGCCCTTCCTGCTGAAGAAACTGAACGTGAACCTTCCCGCGATGCAACAGGCGCTGGACCGCATCGTGCAGGGCTATCCCAAAGTGAGCGGTGGGCAGATCTCCCTCTCCCGCCATGCGAGCGATGCCCTGACCAAGGCACTGGCCGCGTTGAAGGAGTTCGGAGATGAGTTCGCCAGTGTGGAGCACATGCTGATCGGCATCCTCGACAGCGGCGACACCATCGGCCAATTGTTGAAGGATAATGGGGTCACCAAGAAGGACCTCATCGCGGCCATCAAGGATCTGCGCAAGGGCGCGAAGGTGACCAGCCAGAGCCAGGAGGAGACCTACAACGCGCTGAACAAGTACGCCAAGAACCTCAACCAGCTCGCTAAGGACAACAAGCTGGATCCGGTGATCGGCCGCGACGAGGAGATCCGCCGCGTGCTGCAGATCCTCAGCCGCCGCACCAAGAACAACCCGATCTTGATCGGTGAGCCCGGCGTGGGCAAGACCGCCATTGCCGAGGGCATCGCGCAACGCATCGTCAGCGGCGACATCCCTGAGGACCTCAAGGGCAAGCAGGTGTTCAGCCTCGACATCGCATCACTGATCGCCGGGGCCAAGTACAAGGGCGAGTTCGAGGAGCGCCTGAAGGCCGTGGTGAAGGAAGTGATCGCCTCAGAAGGAAGCATCGTCCTCTTCATCGACGAGATCCATACCCTGGTGGGTGCAGGCGGAGGCGATGGCGCCATGGACGCCGCCAACATCCTGAAGCCAGCCCTGGCCCGCGGCGAACTGCGCGCCATCGGTGCCACCACGCTCAACGAGTACCAGAAGTACTTCGAGAAGGACAAGGCGCTGGAGCGCCGCTTCCAGAAGGTAATGGTGGATGAACCCTCCCGCGAGGACGCCATCTCCATCCTGCGCGGTCTGAAGGAGAAGTACGAGAGCCACCACAAGGTGCTGATCAAGGACGCCGCGATCATCGCCGCCGTGGAGCTGAGCACGCGCTACATCGCCGACCGTTTCCTGCCGGACAAGGCCATCGACCTCATCGACGAGGCCGCGAGCAAGCTGCGCATGGAGATCAACTCCAAGCCCGAAGAACTCGACGAGATCGACCGCCGCATCATGCAACTGGAGATCGAGCGCGAGGCCATCAAGCGGGAGAACGACGAGGCCAAACTCTCCGAGCTGAACAAGGAGATCGCCGAGCTCAGCGGCCAGCGCGACGGCTTCAAGGCCCGCTGGGAAAGCGAACGCGCGTTGGTGGAGCGCATCAACAGCGCCAAGGACCAGATCGAGGACCTGAAGCACCAGGCGGCGCAATTCGAGCGTGAAGGCGACTTCGGCAAGGTGGCCGAGATCCGCTACGGCCGAATCCAGGAGACCGAGAAACAACTGCTGGCCGCGAAGGATGAACTGTTGCTGATGCAGGCCGACAGCAAAATGATCAAGGAGGAGGTCGATGTGGAGGAGATCGCCGCCGTGGTGAGCCGCTGGACCGGTGTGCCCGTGACGCGCATGCTCGAAGCCGAACGGGTGAAGCTCCTGAAGCTGGAGGACGAGCTGCATAAGCGCGTCATCGGTCAGGACGAGGCCGTGCGTGCCGTGGCCGATGCCGTGCGCCGCAACCGTGCGGGCATGGGTGATGAGAAGCGGCCCATCGGTTCCTTCATCTTCTTGGGCACCACGGGTGTCGGAAAGACCGAACTGGCGAAGGCGCTCAGCGAGATCCTCTTCAATGACGAGAACGCCATGACGCGCATCGACATGAGCGAATACCAGGAGCGCCACAGTGTCTCCCGCCTCGTGGGTGCGCCACCGGGCTACGTGGGCTACGACGAGGGCGGCCAGCTCACCGAGGCTGTGCGCCGAAAGCCCTACAGCGTGGTGCTCCTCGACGAGATCGAGAAGGCCCACCCCGACGTGTGGAACATCCTGCTGCAGGTGCTCGACGATGGCCGCCTGACCGACAACAAGGGCCGCGTGGTGAACTTCAAGAACACCATCGTGATCATGACGAGCAACATCGGCTCGCACATCATCCAGGAGAACTTCGAGAACCTCAAGGACAAGGACATCGACGCCGTGGTGGAGAAGACCCAGCGCGAGGTGATGGACCTGCTGCGCAAGACCGTGCGCCCCGAGTTCCTCAACCGCGTGGACGAACTGATCATGTTCAGACCGCTGAGCCACACCGATGTACGCGCCATCGTGGAACTGCAACTCAACATGCTGCTGAAGAAGTTGGAGGAGAAGGACATCCACCTCCTCCCCAGCGAAGAGCTCATCGCCCACATCAGCACCATCGGTTTCGACCCGCAATTCGGTGCACGTCCCATCAAGCGCATGATCCAAAAGGAGCTGCTGAACGAGTTGAGCAAGCAGATCATCGCGGGGACGCTCGAAACCGGCAAGCCGCAGGTGATCGATGTGTTCGATGAACCGCCTTCGCCAAGCGGCTACGGCGGTGGAACGAAGATCGTGCTGCGGAAGCCGATCGATGAGAAGGAGAACGGGAAGGGAAAGAAGAAGGCCAAGGTGGAAGCTTAGGGTCGATCATAGCACAAAGGCAGCCCCCCCGAAACGGGGGGCTTTGCATTCAACCGGACAGGGACGCCGCAAATGGTCCGGGCCCGGAAGGGCTGAAAATCCACTCTCGTTGGTGTCGCCCAAATTGGGTGGATCCCACAAGTTGAGGGTCTTCGGCTTGCCGCCTACGGCCTGGGCTCTTCTTCGGCATCAACCTGATGTTCGGCGGCCTGGGTGAATGACCGGAGCACCATCTTTGCGCCAATGACGATGGTCCGTTCGCTGTTTCTGACCGTATGCCTTTCGTACGCCTTCGTGATGATGGACCTCATCACCTTTGTGCGTGTGGAAGCCTGTCCGGACGAGCAGCTCCCCGCCCTCATCGGCTTTCCCTTTGTGCACCGCACCAGTGTACCGTGGGTGAATTCGGGGAGCGGGGTGCTCTATGTGAAGGGTCTCCTGCTCAACGTGATCATCATCGCCATCACATTCGCATCATTGGGCCACATGCTACACACGATCATGCCCGAAAGATGGCTTCAGTCCCGCAGGCGTGTAGTGTTGGAATGGTCGACGATCCTGGGATGCATCCTTTTCATGGCCCTCATATCGCTCGCGGTCGAGTGGGATGTGCACTGGTCATCGGGCTTCGACTTCCAGTGTCCGAAGCGTATGCTGCAGGTGGCGCCGCACTTCCGTTGATATTCCATCAACGATCGAAGTGTGTATTCCCAAACCCATCTGTAGGGATGTCGCCACTTCTCGTCAGCGTGATCGTGGGATCGATCGTGTAAAACCTTCGGTGCGGTCCTTGGGATGGCGTTCCCAACCCGACTACTTTGCCAACCGGTAGACGACCATTCAGCACGATGACATTCAACGCACAGATCGAGGATATCACCAGCGCACTACGCGTGACACGTTCCCGTCTTCTCGCTCCGATCGACCTTCATCAATACCAGCTTCCGCGTGATCCGGAGATCTTCGTGGAGGACACGCTGCAGTACGTCATGGACGAATGGTCCAGTGACCTGCGCAGCCAGGGACATGTACTCGAAGAGGACACCCAGTGGAAGGATGGGGTCAATCACTATCCGCGCTACCTCTTGCGCATGGCGGGTGGCGATCTCGCCCAGATCCATTTCACCGGAGAATACCCCAGGGCCCTGCACCTGAGCATCAGCAAGGGATTCCGGAACGGACAACAGTTCAGCGACGCACGCCAGGTACAGTTCGAGCTCCCCATCACCACCGATGCGAACAAGCTGTTGCTGAGCATCCTCGGCGGGCTCAAGGACCTCTCCGTCTGACCCGTATCAATCGTAGCGCATGCGCACCGTATACCTCTGCCGCCACGCCAAGAGCAGCTGGGGTGATGCGCAATTGAGCGATCACGACCGACCGCTGAACGAACGCGGCCAACGCAACGCACCCTTCATGGCCAACCTGTTCGCCCAGCGCGGTGAACCCGTGGACCTGCTGATCTCCAGCACCGCATTGCGTGCACGGACCACGGCCTTTCATTTTGCCATGGCCCTTGGGCGCAAAGAGGCCGATGTGCAGCTTGTCCCCGAGCTCTTCCATCCTTCGGTACAGGCCATCCAGCAGGTGCTCAGCGGTCTGCCGAACACGTTGAGCCGCGTGATGCTGTTCGGTCACAACCCCGGTTTTTCCCTCGCTGTCGCACATCTATCGGACACTGATGTGGGCGTGCTCCCGACCTGCGGTATCGTGCGCATCGACCTGCCGATCGATGATTGGGCGATGACCGCCAAGGGGCTCGGCACCCTGGTCTGGCAGGACCATCCCAAGTGCCATCCCGGCCAGGCTTGATCACCGCAGTTCCTCGCGGTACAAGGTGCGTTGCTCCCAGGCTCCTCCGGGACGATAGGTGTAATACACATGCCCATCGTGCACCTGCAGTTCAGCGGGATAGGCATGCTCCAGGATATACGGTTCGGACAGGGTCCCGGTGCGCACATCGAGCTTTCGCAGATGCGTACGGCTGCCCTTGCGCATCACCACATGCACCTGCTCCAACTCTCGATCGAAAAGCAGCAGGGATGCCCAGCGCTGGTCCTTGTGGTAGGCGATCGGCACTTCCATCAACACTTCACTCTTCAATGTGGACCTCCGGATCACTCCCCGTTCATGGTCGAAGACACAGAGCGTATCCTGGACCACCCACAAGGGAGCATAGGGCACATGGAAATAGCGGTCGTGGTGGAATCCGGTCATATACCCGGCGATGATCTCCTTGTCCACACCGAGCTTGCGCTCCATGTTCATGGCGACGACCTTGCTGCGTCCATCCATGTACTTGTACTGTGATCGGAACAATTGCAGGGTTCCTTCATCCACGACACTGCAGATGGGAAAGGTGGTGCGCGTGGACGGATCGAACGCGAAGTGGTTGAAGGCAGGATAGTCCTCCCGACGATCATTGCCCAACAACCAACCGGGCACGGTATCGGTCCATGGCAGCACAGCCTCATGCAAGGTGTTCAGTGGGATCGGCTCCACATGAACCCTTCCACCGGAGGACACCGGCACCCACGCCTGCCCCACACCCTCCAGCACCGGATCACCACGATGGTCCACGTGCATGGTCCGTACGTGCTCCGGCATGTCCAGGGAGCTCCGCTCCTTGAACAGGGTGTCGAGCAGATGAAGCCGTGCGCGCTTCAGTTCGCGCATGCCGGCCTCCTGTTCCGGATGCCACAACTGAGGCCGATCATAGACCAGGACCCAGACGCCTTCATTGCTCACCACGTAGTTGCCCACGTTGAGGGTGGCATGACGATACACCACTTCCGCCCTGGCCTGCGTGACCTGCACCTCGGGAATACTGTAGGTCCTGGGCTGCAGCTTGATGATGACGCTCCCTCCACCGCCGTGCACCAGAGCAGGGACCGGCCTGGCCACCGGCACATAGGAAAGGTGACCGATGAACAAGCTATCGGTACTGCCGGTATCGATGGGGATGGTGTACTCACCCTTGGCGTCCGAGATCGTTCCTCCGGAAGCGGTGGTCCTGATGTGTGCGCCCTGCACGGGCAGTTCGGACACGGCGTCCAGCAAACGCCCTTTCAGCACCCCGACCTGGGCATGCAACAAACCTGCGCCGAGCCACGTCATCAGCAGAAGAAGGCACCTCGTGTGCGTCATGTGCGCGGGAATTTCTACCTTAAGATGCGCTAAGACACCGGATCGCACACGGACCATTCGAGGAACGGAGGCTCCCACCTGAAGAACGGAAGCAGCATGCCCACGCAGTACGATCATTACAAGGTGTTGGGAGTATCGCGCCACGCGACCGTCACCGAGATCAAACGGGCCTATCGGGACCTGGTGAAACAGTGCCATCCGGACCGCGCGTCCTCCCCCGCTTCGGCCACCATCTTCCATGCCGTGCACCACGCCTACACCGTGCTGATGGACCCGGCGCAGCGTGAACGGCACGATGCCTTGTTACTGCTCCTCGAACCACGTCTGCGGCCGGTCACTGGTGGTGTGCCACGAAACACTTCGCCCAGTGACCGACCGGACATGAACACCAGGCATTGGGCCTTCATCGGTCTTCACCTCACCGGCCTGCTCTTCGGCCTCAGCCTGTTGGCCAGCATCACCGTGGGGATCGTTTTCCTGGGCTGGCCGTCCTACGTCCTGTTCCTCTCCATCCCAGGCCTGGTGGTGATCCCTGATAGTTGGGACGGACTGCGGATGAAATGAAATGGGACCCGTTCCGGGCCCCATTCAGTTCAGGTCATCAACGGCGCCGATCACACACGCACCACCCAACCGTACTTGTCGGTGAGGTGACCACGGCGGATGCCATCCAGCACACTGCCGATCCGCTCCGCGAGCTTGCGCTCTCCGATGGCGGGAAGTTCAAAGACCTCATCACCATGTGCAATGGATGCAATGTGTGCGATGGTGGCAGCCGTGCCGGCACCGAAGGCCGAGACGAGACGCTTCTCGCGGGCGGCCGTCACGATCTCCTCCACGGATACGCGACGCTCCTCGACCGGGAAACCTTCATCCTTGGCGATGCGGATGATGCTGTCGCGGGTCACACCACGCAGGATGGTACCGTCCAATGCCGGGGTCACCAGGGTGCCGTCAATATTAAAGAACACGTTCATGGTGCCACTTTCCTCGATGTACTGATGGGTCAGGCCATCGGTCCAGATCAGCTGGTGGAAACCGGCGTCCTGTCCCATCTTGGCCGGATACAATCCGCCCGCATAGTTTCCACCGCACTTGGCCTCACCGGTCCCTCCGGGGAAGGCTCGGCTGTAAGTGGTCTCGATCTTCACACGCACCGGCTCGGAATAGTAGCCGCGCACAGGGCAGGTGAAAATGATGAAACGATAGCCATCGCTGGGTTTGACACCGATGTACTCATCACTGGCGAACATGAAGGGCCTGATGTAGAGTGCGGCGCCATCACCCTCGGGGATCCAGTTGCGGTCCTCGCCCACCAAGGTGGTGAGGGCCTCCAGGAACAACTCCTCGGGGATCTGCGGCATGCACATGCGCACCGCACTGCGGTTCATCCGGGCAATGTTGTCCTTGGGCCGGAAGATGCCGACAGAACCATCATCTGCACGGTAGGCCTTGAGTCCTTCAAAGATGGTCTGGCTATAATGCAGCACCAAGGCCGCCGGGCTCATCTGCAGATCCGCGAAAGGCATGATGACCGGCTCCTTCCAAGCGCCATCGACATAGTCCATGACGAACATGTGATCGCTGAACACCCTGCCGAACTTGATGTCCTGAAGATCTGTGGAGGCCAGACGTGAGCGGTCAGTGCGTTGGATGGCTATCTTTTGCCCGGTTGTGATCATTGCGCGAAAGCTTGCTGATAGTAGAACAAAGGTAACCGATCACGCGGAGCGGTTCCGCGGACAAGGTAGCGCTCACACCCACAGGATGCCTGATCCCACATGAGCAACGAGACCGGCGGCGAACGGGAGGACATCCACGCAGTGCTGCTGCGGCACTGGGGATTCCGGGAGTTCCGTCCCATGCAGGAGCAGATCATCCGGCAGGCGCTGGAGGGGAAGGACACCCTTGCCCTGCTGCCCACCGGCGGGGGCAAAAGCCTCTGTTTCCAAGTTCCCGCCCTGGCCATGGGCCGCATGTGCCTGGTGGTTTCACCGCTCATCGCCCTGATGAAGGACCAGGTGCAGCGCCTGCGTTCCATGGGCGTCTCCGCAGGGGCGCTCACCTCGGGCATGAGCCACGCCGAGATCGACAATACCCTGGAAAGCGCGGCGCTGAGCAAGTTGTCCTTCCTCTATGTATCACCTGAGCGACTCGCCTCCGAACTGTTCCTCGCCCGGGTCACCCGCATGCCCATCGGGCTCCTCGCCGTGGATGAGGCACACTGCATCTCCCAATGGGGCTATGACTTCCGGCCGGCCTACCAACGCATCCGTGAGGTGCGCGCCCTACTGCCCCGGGTTCCCGTGCTGGCACTGACCGCTTCCGCGACCGCAGAAGTGGCCACGGACATCATGCACCAATTGGACTTCGCACAAGAGAACGTGGTGCGCGGTTCCTTCCATCGTCCGGAGCTCGTGCTGTGGATGAGCAAAGGCGAGGACCGCACCGGACGCCTGCTGCGCGTCATGCAACATGTGCCCGGAAGTGCCATCGTCTATGTCCGGGATCGCCGCCAGACGGTCCGGCTCGCACAGTTCCTCAACCATCATGGGCATTCCGCCCAGGCCTACCATGCCGGCCTGGACCATGCCACCCGCGATCGCATCCAGCAGTCCTGGACCTCCAACGAACTGCGTTGTGTGGTCGCGACGAACGCCTTTGGCATGGGGATCGACAAGGCCGATGTGCGCAGCGTGGTGCACATGGAACTGCCACCGGACCTGGAGAGCTACTACCAAGAAGCTGGGCGCGCGGGACGGGACGGAAGGACCTCATATGCCTTCCTGCTGACCGCACCCGGTGATGACGAGCGCGCCCTGGAAAAGGTCATCGCCTCCTTTCCACCTTTGGCCCATGTGCGTGCGGTGTATCAGGCCTTTGCCGATCAACATGGCATTGCCCTGGGGTCCGGGTTCATGGAAAGCTACCCGCTCCAGATCTCGACGCTTGCACAGCGCACCGCCCTTGCACCCAGTGTGGTGGCGAACGCCTTGAAAGTGCTGGAGCTTGATGGGCGCATCGCACTCTCTGACGGTGTTCATTCCCCTTCACGCGTGTTCATCACAGCCCATGCGAAGGTGGTCTACGACACACGCGTCCGTGATGCCCGCAACGGCCCACTGCTGGAAACCCTTCTTCGACTGCACGGCGGGCTCTTCGAGGAGGCATCCATCATCGATGAATCCCGAATGGCCAGTGTGATGGCTACAACAACCGCGAAGGTCATCGCTGGACTGGAACGTTTGAACAAGCTCGGCATCATCGCCTACCGGCAGCGGAACGACCTTCCGTCATTGACCCTGCTTCAGCCCCGTGCGGATGCCCAGCGCCTGCAGTTGGACCCGGCCTCGCTCAAACTGCGACAAGAGCGTGCCCAGTTGCGCTGTGATGCCATGCTCAGGTTCGTTCATGGCAGCGAATGCCGATCGCGGATGCTCCTCGCCTATTTCGGTGAAGGCCTGGAAAGGGATTGCGGCCAGTGTGACAACTGCCGATCGACGAACATCCGGAACTATGGTCATGGTGTCCCGCTCTCCGTTCCGACCGAGCCGCCCCATGTGCTTGAACCTGATGTCGAAGCCTTGCGTTGGAAACTCGATGAAGAGGGCGCGCTCTAAGTCAGCAGTGGACGCAATGGGCACTGACCTGCAGGAGATCGCCGAACTTTCACGCCCTGAACAAGCAGCCACCGACGTTCCTCTTTTATCGTCCATGAACAGTATGACCAAGATCCATCCCGGGCAACGCATCGTATTCCTGGGAACGCCTGAGTTCGCAGTGGGCACCTTGAACGCACTGGTCTCGGCAGGGATGAACGTGGTGGCCGTGGTCACTGCGCCGGATCGTCCGGCCGGGCGGGGATTGACCATGCGTATGTCCGCTGTAAAGCTGCGTGCACTGGAGCTCGGTCTTCCGGTGCTGCAACCGGAACGCTTGAAGGCCCCTGAGTTCCTTGCTGAACTGGCGGCGTTCGATGCGACCGTACAGGTGGTGGTGGCCTTCCGCATGCTGCCCGAAGCGGTGTGGGACCGACCGGCACTCGGAACCATCAACCTGCATGCATCCTTGTTGCCGCAGTACCGCGGCGCCGCACCGATCAACTGGGCCATCATCAATGGCGAACGCGTTTCCGGCGTCACCACCTTCCGCATCCAGCAGGTCATCGATACCGGAGACATGCTCCTACAGGAATGTATGGCCATCGGTCCGGATGAAACGGCGGGTGAACTGCATGACCGTATGATGACCGTCGGCGCCACGCTCATGGTCCGCACCCTGACCGGTCTCTTTGAAGGAACACTGACGGCGCATCCCCAGGAGAGCAGCGGTGAGTTGCGAGAGGCACCGAAGTTGACGTCCCTGACCGGTATGATGCCCCCCGATACGTCGGCGCGCAGGGTGCATGACCTGGTGCGTGGGCTCAGTCCTTATCCGGCCGCGTGGTGCATGTGGCAACAATCCGGAAAGCCGGCGATCAAGATGAAGGTGTTCCGGACACGACAAACCGAGGAAGCTTCCGGCGGCGTGACCGGGGCGATCCGCATCGTTGGCGACCGGCTGCTGCTCGCCTGCTCCGATCACTGGCTGGAGTTGCTGGATGTGCAACCCGAAGGACGCAAGCGCATGCAGGCCGCCGACTTCATCCGTGGCCTCCAGCAACGGGAAGGCATACGGGTGGTCGTGGAATGATCCGCGGCAACGCATGTAGTTGTTGACCCAACGCCTCCAAATGCGGCCTGGGCAGTCCTTCGCAAACCCTTGATGGGGGCGGGATGCAGCTGCACTTATCAACAAAACACCAGATTTTTCAACATTCTCCGCGCATCCCGTCGGAAACCCTTGACAGACGTGGAAACGCAGATACATTTGCCCGTGAGTTCAACAAACACAAACCAACTCAAACACTTACAACCATGGGCTTGAACAAGGCTGAATTGATCGAGGCGATCGCCGCTGATGCGAAGATCTCCAAGGCTGATGCGAAGCGCGCACTGGACGCTTTCGTGACCAGCACCACGAAGGCACTGAAGAAAGGCGAGCGCGTTGCCCTCGTCGGCTTCGGCACCTTCTCCATCACCAAGCGCGCTGCCCGCAAAGGCCGTAACCCACAGACCGGCAAAGAGATCAAGATCGCTGCCAAGAAGGTTGTGAAGTTCAAAGCCGGCGCCGACCTGCAGAGCAAGGTGAAGTGATCCTTCCCGCAACTGCTGAAAAGTCCCCTGCAACCGCAGGGGACTTTTTCTTTGTACCCCCGCCATCGACCACACCATGACCGACGAACGACTGTACGAGCAGCTCAGTGAGTTCATCTCTGACAACAAGCGCGCACTCTTCGACCGCCTTGCCCCCCTGCGTACCCGACATATCACCGTGGTGCTGGAGGACATCTACCAAGCGCACAACGCGAGTGCCGTGGTCCGGACGGCCGACCTGCTCGGCATACAGGACATGCATATCATCGAGAACCGTAACAAGTACACGGTCAATCCCGACGTCACCCTGGGATCATCAAAATGGGTGAACATGCACCGGCACCGTGAAGGTGATGACAACACCCTGCGATGCATGCATCAGCTCAAACAACAGGGATACCAGATCGTGGTGACCTCTCCGCGCGCAGCGGATGTGACACCCGCCAACATCGACCTGGAACGACCCATGGCCTTCTGCTTCGGAACGGAGCTCACCGGTGCGAGCGACATTCTGATGGAACATGCGGACATGCATCTGCGCATACCGATGTACGGTTTCACGGAGAGCTACAACATCTCGGTGTCCGCAGCGATCGTGCTGTACACAGTGATGGAACGCTTGCGAGCGAGCGAGGTGCAATGGCAGTTGTCGGATGACGATCGCAACGCATTGAAGTTGGAATGGGCACGCAAGGTGGTGCACAGTTCTGCGCATCTCGAAGCGCGCTTCCGCGCCAATGAACGTTCGTAAGGAACACGTTCTTCAACACGATCAACAGCATGTGCACATGGCATGCAACACTCCGCGGAGATCACTATGCATGATCGACGCCATATCACATCGGCAACACGGACGACACTCTGTACGTATCGCGCAGCAAGGCTTTCAGAGCATCACTGCATCACGGCATCAACACTTCATGCGTTGCAGATCACACGTGATGCGTTGGTGAATCATGATGAGAATGTGTCATGGTTATTGACACGGACCGGTTGACAATTGAAACATGTGCAACGTCGTCCGCGTATCTCCATCCAGATACTTTTGACCAAACCCTTAACACTCCAGACAATGGGAAAAGGTGATATGAAGACGAAGAAAGGAAAGCGTACCGCAGGTAGCACTGGTAAAGCCCGTCCGGCAAAGCGCGTAGCCGCTGCCAAGAAGGCGACCGCCAAAAAAGCTGCGCCTAAGAAGGCTGCTGCCAAGAAGGCTGCTCCCAAAAAGGCTGCAGCTAAGAAGGCTGCTCCGAAGAAGGCTGCTGCTCCGAAGAAGGCTGCTGCTCCGAAGAAGGCCGCTGCAAAGAAGGCCGCTCCGAAGAAAGCTGCTGCCAAGAAGAAGTAAGGATCCGATCCCTACAGAAGCAAAGACCCCCCGGAATCCGGGGGGTCTTCTGCATTCAGGACCTTTCGTCGCATCAGGGCTGAAGTCGCATGCGCATCCACGTGCCGTCGTTCATATGCTCGTATGCCAGACGATCATGCAGACGGCTGGCACGCCCCTGCCAGAACTCGATGCGCACCGGACGAACACGGTAGCCTCCCCAATGCAAAGGCCGTGGCACCATGCCATCGGCGAAGCGTTCTTTCCATCGTTCGAAGCGCTGCTCCAACTGCTCCCTGTTCTCCACTACGCGGCTTTGATCGCTGCTCCATGCCCCAATGCGGCTCTCCAAGGGACGCGATGCGAAGTAGGCATCGGACTCCGCATCGCTCACCATCTCCACCCGTCCTTCCACACGCACCTGGCGTTCCAGTCCCGGCCAGAAGAACACCAGTGCCGCGCGTGGGTCACGCTCGATGTCCATCGCCTTCCGGCTATTGTGGTTCGAGTAGAACACGAAGCCGTTGATGTCGAACGAACGAAGCAACACGATCCGCGAACTGATGGTGTATGCACCCAGGGTCGAGAGGTTCATGGCATGCGGTTCGGGCAGACCGGCCTGCTCGGCATCCTCCAACCAAGTGCCGAAGAGGGCGATGGGATCATCACCCGCCTGGCTCTCGGTCAACTCTCCCTGTGTGTATTCCTTACGATGATGTACGTGGCGTGGATCGCTCATGGAACCTCTGATCTTTGAGCAACGAAGTTATCCCTTCGCCCTTCATCAGATGCCACACCTTTGAGCGATCTTGCACCGTGGCAACGGTGATCCACCGTGTGCTAGACCCATGAGCGGCAACATCCTTGATCTCGATCCGGACAACAAGCTGGCACCTGCACGCGGGCGAATGCTCGTGAGCGGTCCATACCTGCCCGACCCCTATTTCCGGCGCACAGTGGTGCTGCTGTGCGAACACAACGAGGAGGGTTCCTTCGGCTTCGTGCTCAACAGGCATATGGAACTGGATGTGAACGACCTGATGGAGAACATGCCTCCCGTGTCCGCACGCGTTAGCATCGGCGGTCCGGTGCAGAGCGGAGAGCTCTACTACCTCCACACACTTGGCCCTCACGTTTCCGGCAGCAAGGAAGTGGTCGATGGGGTGTTCATGGGGGGTGACTACGATCAGCTGCGGTCCATCCTTCGTACCGATTCGAAACTGGCGAAACATGTCCGCTTCTTCGTGGGCTACTCCGGATGGGAGCTCGGTCAATTGGAGAAGGAGCTCGAGCAACGCTCGTGGCTGATCACCCATGCGGACAAGCGCCGCATCATGAACACGAAGATCGAGGACCTGTGGGCCGACACGCTGCGCGGCATGGGCAAGGAGTACGCTCCACTCGCCAACTTTCCGGAGGACCCGGCGCTCAACTGAGCGTGGAGGCCACCAGGAGGTCCATGAGCATGGAGGACTGCCGGTGCGTGTAGCGCTTGGTGCGATACGTTCCCACCCATTGGATGCCGCGCACCGCATTGGTGAAGAACAGTTCGTCGGCGGCCAGCAGGTTCTGCGGATTCAACGAGCACTCGTACACCTTCACTCCGTTCGCCAAGGCAAGGTTGATGATCTGCGCACGCATCACCCCGCCAAGACAACCATCGGAGAGTGACGGTGTGTATAGCACCCCGTTGCTGACGATGAACAGATTACCACTGCTGCTTTCGATGATGTTGCCCCGTTCGTTCTGCAAGAGGGCATCATCCAGTCCGCGTTCCTGCCCCCACAATGCCGCCATGATGTAATACTGGCAATTGAGCGTTTTGTGTCGGGATAGTTCATTGATCGGTTTGCGCATCTCGGGCCAGAGATCCACCATCAGGCCCTGGTCATTGAGCGTATGGTGCGGCTCGTCCAAGGGTGCGAGCTCGATGGTATAGCCTCCCGCATTGGTCTGTGGGCGATACTGCCCTCCACCGGAACGATACAGCGTGAATCGACAGCGACCGTTCCGGATGCCGGACCGTTCGACCAGTTCACGGATCTGCCGCTCGAAGCCGGCGCGGTCCATGGTGGCCGGAATCGTGATGCGCAAGAGCGCAGCCCCGGTGGTCAATCGCGCCCAATGCGGATCAACGAAACAAGGTCGACCGTTGACGATGCGAAGGCTTTCGAAAAGGCCGTCGCCAAAATGGAAGGCCCGATTGTCCAGACCGATCACAGGGCCTTCTGCAGGGACCAATGTCCCGTTGATGTTCACAAGCATGCTCATGGAACTTGAAGTAGATCTTTCACCACAGGAAGGATGGAGCTGTTGGGCTCGACCCGCACTCCCTTCACCCCCACCGACCCGGCAGCATCCGTATCCCGCTCGCGATCACCGATCATCAGGGAACCATCAGGTCGTATCCCATACCGCGCCATGGCCTTCTCCAACAACAGACCACCAGGCTTCCGGCACAGGCATCGTCCCTTGCTGGGATGATGCGGACAGTAATAGACCGCGGTCAGTTGTACTCCGGCGTTGCCCAGCATGTCGTGAAGGTAGCCATGGAGCTGCGCCACTTCGGCGTGACCATAAAGCCCCAGGCCGATCCCGCTCTGGTTGGTGATCACCACCAAGAGATATCCTGCATCCTGCGCCAGGCGCAACGCTGCCGGCACTTCGGGCAGCACCTCAAAATCCGGTAAGCGCCAAGTGTGCTCACCGCGCTCACGGTTCAACACACCATCACGGTCCAGGAACAGGGCCATCCGATCATTCCTCATGGCGTCCAATAGCGTTCAAAACTCCCGAGATCGAAAAGGGCGCGCGGTTCCACAACGGCAGTGAACGCAATGCCGAACAAGGCGCCATGCAGGTGAGCATCATGGGCCACGTTGTCCGCTCCCCGCCGATCCATGTACCATGAATAGAACAGATACAGACCGCCGAAGACGAAGGATGGCACATCAAAGGGTATGAAGAGGAAGCTCACGGGTGCGGTCGGCATCAACAGGATCTGCGCGAAGAGCACCCCCGACACGGCGCCACTGGCACCCACTGCCCGGTACCCCGGAGCAGCGCCGTGCTTGACAAATGCCGGAACGGAGGAGATCACGGCACCACCGAGGTACAGCAACAGGAACACGGCACCGGACACCTGGCCGAGCACCATGCCATAGAGCAGTTCCACGTTGCGCCCGAACATGTAAAGGACGAACATGTTCACGACCAGGTGCGGCATATCCGTGTGCACCAAGGCATGGCTCAGAAAGCGGAACCACTGACCATGTCGTGTCCGGTAGGGATCGAAGAGCAGTCGTGCGAACAGTAGCTCATCCTTGAACGCGGCCAGGGACACCAGGCACGTGATCACGATCAGGAGTATGGTCAGGGGATGGGCCAATCCGCAGATATCCGGAGCGCCCAAGATATCCCGCCCTTCAATAGGTATGGTCGCGCGTGATCCGCCAGCCTTGTGTTTCCAAGGTCCAGAGCAGGGAGAACCCGCCGCCCAGGGTATCGGCCGTCCGGTACAGGCTCCACTCGCCGGTACACCAGGCATGGTCCGGCCCGACCGGGATCACTTCATGGATCACGAAATTCAGGTCTCCCATGGCCGCCTGATCCGGGTAGTTCCTGGCGTAGGAGGCCTGCACCTCGCTCCTGCCGCAGCGGGTGCCGCGTGAACTGATGAAACAAATGGTATCCGAATAGGCCTCCATGAAACCTGGGATATCCCCGCGGTCCCATGCATGTTCCTGTGCGGCCATGGCCGACCGGATGTCGCTCAGGTCAGAAGCAGGCCGCTGTGGACCGCCGCAGGACATGATGAGCACGATGGCACCTATGAAGCACCCCAACATCACCCCAAACGAAAGGCCACCCTCCGTATGGAAGATGGCCTTGGTAGCGCGGGGGAGACTTGAACTCCCGACCTCAGGATTATGAATCATGCGCTCTAACCAGCTGAGCTACCGCGCCTTGTCTATCCGCTGGCTCCTCCAACGGGGCCGCAAATATAATGATCACTTACGCACCACCTACTGCGGGCAGGGTACCATTTGGACTTGCCCAGGTGGGTGAACTTGCTACCTTAGGCCCAATTCGAGTTCAGCAACTATTGCCCCATGGCCAAGAAAAAGACCGCAGTACGTAAGCTCACCTCCAACAAGGCCAAGGCTGCGGGAAAGGCATCGCCCAAGAAGAAGGCAATTGCCAAAGGCCGAACGGTCGTTGCCAAGAAGACCACTACTTCCAAGGTGAAAACCGCCACCGGAAAGGCCCGGACCGCGAAGGCCCGAGCACCCAAGAAAGTGGGCAAGCCCGCCGCCAGGCCCGTCAAATCGATCAAGACCGTCAAGGTTTCCGTCACCAAGGGAAAGAAGGCCGCACCCGTGAAGAAGGCCGTGGCCAAGACCGCAGTGAAAACCACCAAGGTGAGCAAGGGAGCAGCGAGGCCGATGACCAAGAAGGCTCCTGCCAAAGTCGCCAAGAAGACGGCCCCATCCTCGAAAAAGGCCACGCCGCCCACCAAGAAAGCGACTCCGCCCGCCAAGAGATCGGCGGCGCCCCTCAAGAAAGTGGGGAAATCCCCCGCTAAGAAGCAGGCCTCACCAGTGGTGAGCAAGACCATCGCTCCTACCAAGCCAGCGGCCGCCAAGGTCTCCAAGGCAACAGCCGGCACACCCGCAGCGTTGGCCAAGAAAGGTCCGGAAGCTGGGTCCAAGCCAGCGACGAAGGCCGCCGCTCCACCCGTGATGGCTGTGGCACCACCCAAAGCGGTTGCGAAGGTGGCCGAGGGTCCGAAACGCCCTGCCAAGGAACGGGTGCAGATCGAGTTCATGGTGCGCAGTGCCCCGGCCGTCCTGTTCGACCTGATCAGTACGCCCAGCGGATTCTCCGAGTGGTACTGCTCTGATGTGAACATGAAGGGTGACCAATACACCTTCATCTGGCCCGACGAGGTGGAATCGACCACCATGATCGGTCGTCGCTTGGGCGAGGTGATCCGTTTCCGTCGCAATGACGAGGAGGATGAGAACGCCTATTTCGAGTTCCGCATCCGCATCGATGCCATGACGAACGAGGTGGCCTTGATCGTCACGGACCACGCTTGGCCCGACGAGGTGGAGGAGACCCGCAATTTGTGGAGTTCCCAGATCGCTTCGCTGATCCGTGTGCTGGGTGCGTGATCCGCGCCATACCAAGCGTCCTTCCCTAGCGTTGAGCACGGCATGAAGCGGTTGCACCGCATGATCATCAAGGCCTATCTGGGGCCCTTGATGGTGACCTTTGTCATCGTCCTGTTCATCCTGGTCATGCAGTTCCTGTGGAAGTATGTGGATGACCTGATGGGCAAGGGCTTGGAATGGTATGTCCTGGTGGAACTGCTCACCTACGCCACGGCCAGTTTCGTCCCCCTTGCCCTGCCGTTGGCGATCCTGTTATCCAGCATCATGACGATGGGTTCGCTGGGTGAGAATTCCGAGCTGGTGCCCATGCGTTCAGCGGGACTGGGACTGGGGCGGATCCTCAGCCCCCTGTTCCTCACTTCCACGGCGCTGGCCATCGGTTCCTTCTTCTTCAGCAACGACCTGTTGCCTGTGGCCAACCTGAAGTTCCGCTCGCTGTTGTGGGATGTGACAGAGAAGAAGCCCACCCTGAACCTGAAGCCGGGCATCTTCTACAACGGCATCGACGGCTTCAGTATCCGCGTGCAGGACAAGGACCCGGACACCGGCATGCTCACCGATGTGCTGATCTACGACCACCGGGCGGCGTTCCAAGGGAACCGAACGGTCATTCGGGCGCAAAGCGGCACCATGCGCCGAAGCACCGATGGTCATTTCCTGGTGCTGACATTGAAGGACGGGCATTTCTACGATGAACATTCCCCTGCGGCAGGCGACAAGGGCATATACCCCATGATGCGGGGAAGCTTCGTGGAGGATGAAGTGCGATTCGACCTGAGCGGACTGGGACTGCGCCGGACGGATGAGGACCTCTTCAAAGACCACTACAAGATGATGACCATGGGGCAGCTGCAGGTTTCGGAGGACAGCCTGCTCAAGCGGATGGATGCTCGGCGGGAGGAACAGGTGAAGCACCTGAGCAACGGTCTGCAATTCTTCCGACCGACCACCCCAAGCACGTTGCCTCCTCCCCCGGCCCGTTCATGGAACGCCATGCAGGCATCGCTCACACCCGAGATGCGGAACGGGCTCTACGACGTGGCCATGAACATGGTGCGCAACGACCTGTCGCAGATCGACCGCGGGCTGGAGGAACTGCAGGGACGGCAGGAACAGGTGTCCAGGCACCGCATCGAATGGCACCGAAAACCCATGTTGGCCATCACCTGCATCATCTTTTTCCTGATAGGCGCACCCCTGGGCGCGATCATCCGCAAGGGAGGCATGGGCCTACCGGTGGTCTTTGCCATCGTGTTCTTCCTGATCTTCCACATCGTGTCGTTCTCCATGGAGAAACTGGTCATCGCCGGGGGCATCGAGGCCTGGCCGGGCATGTGGGTCGCCAGCCTCGTGCTGCTGCCCGTCGGTCTGTTCCTGACGTGGAAGGCAGCGACGGACAGCCCGCTGCTCGACGCCGATGCGTATTATCGCGGCTGGGAACGGCTGCGCTCCCTCTTCCGCCCTCGAAATGCGCATACTCCAGCTGTGTAACAAGCCTCCTTATCCGCCCATCGATGGGGGATCGAAGGCGATGCTCACCCTCTCCAAGGGGCTGCTGGGTGCGGGGCACTCGGTGAAAGTGCTGTGCATCAGCACGCCCAAACAACCGCTTGAGCTCCAGGCGGTCCCAGCGGAACTGATGGAACAGACGCGGATGGAGGGGGTCTTCGTGGACACCTCCCTGAACATTGTGGATGCGTTCACGGACCTGATCACGGCGGACAACTACAACATCAGCCGCTTCTTCTCCCCGGACATGGACATTCGCCTGATCAGGCTGTTGACGGAGGAAACGTTCGACATCGTGCAGCTCGAAAGCCTGTTCATGACGCCGTACATCCCCACCCTGCGGCGCTACTCCAAGGCCCGCATCGTGCTGCGCTCGCACAACCTGGAGCATGTCATCCAGCAACGCATCGCCATTGGTGAGCGCAACTTCCTCAAGCGTCCCTACCGGCAGTTCCTGGCCAAACAATTGGAGCGCTATGAGATGGAGGTGTTGGACAGAGTGGACGGTGTGGCCGCCATCAGCCCAGCCGATGCTGAGCACTTCCTGGGTCACGGCAGCAGCACGCCCATCGTGCCCATTCCGTTTGGCGTGGACCTCAAGGACTATCCAGTTCCCGAGGAGAAGGCCGTTGCGACACCGGTGTTCTTCCACCTCGGAAGCATGGATTGGCAACCCAATGAGGAAGGGATCCGCTGGCTGTTGAACTCGGTGTGGCCGCGGGTGATAAAAAAAAGACCACAGGCCCGGCTGGACCTGGCCGGTAACAAGATGCCCAAGGACCTGATCGACCTCGACATCCCGGGCGTCATGATCCAGGGACGTGTGCGGGACGCCGTGGCCTACATGCAGAAGCGCCAAGTGATGCTCGTACCCCTGTTTTCCGCTGGTGGGATGCGGGTGAAGATCATCGAAGGCATGGCGATGGGGCGCACCATCATCAGCACGCCCATCGGTGCGGAGGGCATCAACTATACGGATGGCAAGGATGTGCTGCTCGCACGCACGGCGACCGAGTTCGTGGAACGCATCCTGGGCCTGATCGACCGTCCTGAAAGCGTCCGCGCCATCGGGCTGGCCGCCCACGCCTTGGTGCGCGACCAGTATGCCGAGGAGTCCATCGCCCGTGACCTCATCGCATTCTATCAGCGCCTTCTGGGAAAATGAGGTTGATGGTCATTCTTTCCAGGGTTCCCTATCCATTGGAGAAGGGCGACAAACTGCGCGCCTACCACTTGGTGAAGCGCCTCGCCCGCAAGCACGAGATCTACCTGTTCTGCTTGAGCGATGGGCCAACGGCCCAGGAGCATCTGGACCACCTGCACCAGTTCTGCGCCCACATCGAGGTGGTGCGGATCGAGCGGTGGAGGATCGTCCTGAAACTGTTCTCCGCGATCTTCTCCAGACTGCCCTTCCAGGTGGCCTACTTCCATCACCGCAAGGCACAGCGGCGCATCAATGCCGCCCTGGAGCAGTTCCGGCCCGAACACATCCTCTGCCAGTTGGTGCGCACCACGGAATACGTGCGGGAGGTACACGACGTTCCCAAGACGCTCGACTACATGGACACCCTGTCCAAGGGATTGGAGCGACGCAGCGAAATGGCCCCCACCCTGCTCGCACCCCTGTTCCGCGCAGAGACCCGCCGACTGATCCGATACGAGAACCTGATGCTCGATCTCTTCGACCACAGTGTCATCATCAGTGCACAGGACCGCGAATACATCTATCATCCTTGGCGCGACCGGATCGCCGTGATACCGAACGGTGTGGACTCCGAACATTTCACACCGAGACATGGCAGGCAGGACCACGATATCGTGTTCACCGGGAACATGAACTACCCGCCGAACATCGATAGCGCCCTGTACCTCGCCCAGCAGATCCTTCCTTTGGTGAGGCGTACGCGACCGAACACCACCCTGCTGATCAGCGGCGTGGCCCCCAGCCAAAGCGTGCGCGACCTTGGGCGTACCGACCCCTTGATCCACGTGAGCGGTTGGGTGAAGGATATTCGGGACTCCTATGCCTCTGCGCGCCTGTTCGTGGCGCCCATGCAGATCGGCACCGGCCTGCAGAACAAGCTGTTGGAGGCCATGGCCATGCGGATACCGTGCATCACCTCCACGCTGGCCAACAACGCCGTGGGGGCCAGACCGGGAGATGCGATCCTGGTCGGCAATTCACCCGAGGAGTACGCGGCCCACATCCTGCACCTGTTGGACGACCCCGCGGAACGGGCGCGGATTGCCGAGAACGGCTACCAGTTCATCCGAAGCCAGTTCGATTGGGACAAGGCGGCGGAGAAGCTGGACCGGATGATCAGCCAGGGAGCATAGTCGCCGGACTGAGGGCCCCTATGGCTTATGTACCTTTGCACCGCCGTTCACGCGGCCCATCCATTGCAAGCATGAGCAGCAAATTGAACCGTGTAGAGGAAGCCATCGAGGATATCCGCCAGGGCAAGGTGGTGATCGTGGTGGATGATGAGGACCGCGAGAACGAGGGCGACTTCGTGACGGCAGCAAGGAATGCGACCCCCGAGGTCATCAACTTCATGGCCAAACATGGCCGCGGTTTGATCTGCGCCCCCCTTACCGAAGACCACTGCAATGCGCTCGGCCTGGAGCTGATGGTGCGCGACAACACGGCACTCCACGAAACGCCGTTCACGGTGAGCGTGGACCTGAAGGGCCGTGGCACCACCACTGGCATCAGTGCCGCGGACCGTTCCAAGACCATGCTGGCGCTGATCGACCCGGCCACCAAGGCCGAGGACCTTGCCCGGCCGGGACACATCTTCCCCCTGAAAGCCCGCAATGGCGGAGTTCTCCGGCGCACCGGGCATACCGAGGCGGCCGTGGACCTCGCGCGTCTCGCAGGCATGGAACCCGCCGGCTGCATCGTGGAGATCCTGAACGACGATGGCACCATGGCGCGCCTGCCCGAACTGCTGGAGATCGCCAGCCGCTTCGACCTGAAGGTCATCAGCATCGAGGACCTCGTGGCCTACCGCATGCGCACAGAGCGCATCATCGAGCGCCAGGTGGACATCAAGCTCCCGACCACCTTCGGGGACTTCCACCTTGTGGCCTACCGCCAGACCACTACGGGCGAAGATCACCTGGCCTTGATCAAGGGGACCTGGGACGATGGTGAAGCCGTCCTGGTGCGCGTGCACTCCTCCTGCCTCACCGGTGACATCTTCGGATCATGCCGCTGTGACTGTGGTCCGCAGCTGCACCGGTCGATGGAGATGATCGAGTCTGCGGGTAAAGGAGTCATTGTATACATGCAGCAGGAAGGTCGCGGCATCGGGCTGATGAACAAGCTCAAGGCCTACAAGCTGCAGGAACAGGGGGCAGACACGGTGGAGGCCAACCTGATGCTGGGTTTTGGGATGGACACGCGCGACTATGGTGTGGGAGCCCAGATCCTGCATGACCTGGGCGTACGCAAGATGCGGCTGATGACCAACAATCCCAAGAAGCGGACGGGCCTCGTGGGCTACGGATTGGAGATCGTGGAGAACGTCCCCATCGAGATCGTGGCGAACAAGCACAACCAGCACTACCTGCGCACCAAGAAGGAGAAGATGGGGCACAGCCTCAGCTTGGGGGACCCTGAAGGGGCCTGAAGACGAGCTCCGATCAGTTTTTTTTCCGGCCTATCCTGAACAAGCGCCAAAAGCGATCGGCCTCCCTCCGGAACGCCAGCCCGACGCCTTGTGTGGTCAGGGCCTGATCGGTGAGGTTCAAGTTGCGATCGTTGCTGACGCTGAAGACCTTCAAGCGCAGCTTGCCATCGTCGGTCATCAGGTATTCCAACTGGAAATCGCCCACCAGTGAATTGGCGCTTTGCGCCGAGCGCGTTCCGTACTGTACGCCCACGTTGGTGCTCAGGAGAAGGCGTTCATCGAAGAGCTGCGTGCTCACAGCGACCTCCAGTTCGTCCTGCGTGATGTTGTCGCCGGGGCGATAGTTCACCCCCAGGTCGAAGCCTGAACTGAGCTGCGAAAGCCAGTTGCTGAGCTGATTGCTCATGAGCTCGAAACCCGTGGTGCCCGCCAGGTTGCCGCCCGCCGTGGGTGTTCCAGCACCGGCATAGGAGGGCGGTGGCAGGAAGCGGTTCAGGACGATCAGCGCGAAGACCTGGCGGTTCATCTCCTGCTCGGTGCTCAGGACACTGGCCACCTGCGCCTTCAAGCTTTCATCCACGGTGGGAAGCCGCACCTCGAAGTTGATCTCCGGGTTCAGAAGGCGGTCGCGCAGGTTCATCACCACTTCCACGGGCACCCGTTTCCGGTAGGCCTCGGTGCGTTCGGACGGAGGCACCATGTCATACAAGGGCGCCCTCAGCTTGTAGATCCCGCGCAGGCCCAGTTGGGCATCGAAGGGATCGCCGAACCAGGTGACCGTCCCTCCCGGCTCCACCTGGAAGCGCTTGTTCACCACGTTGCGCAAGGTGAACAGATAGTCGCCCTGTGTCAGTTCCACCTGGCCGCGCATGGCAAAGGCACCGGTGCGGTCCACGGTCATCTCCATGTTGCCCTGCCCGCTGCCGGACATGATGTCGCCCACGGTGGGGTCGAAGATGAGCTCGAAGCGCGCGTCAGGTGTCACCTCCACATTGAGATCGAGCACAACGCCAGTGAGGTCGACCTCCCCGGTGGCATCGCTGGTGTCATCTGCAGAGGTGAAGCGCACAAAACTGATCGCCGAGACCTCCGTACTGCCTCCCACCGGGAAATGGATGTCGGTGCCCGGTGCCGTGCGCGCATCCACCACAACTTCCAGGGAGCCCTCCTGACCGCTCACCTCCACGGTACCCGTGCCGTAGGCCTTTCCGTAATAGAGGTCGTTATCCGCCACCGAGGTGTTCAAGACCATGAACCGGTCCATTTCGCCCCACACGTTGTAGTTCCATTTGCTCAGGCCTTGGTGCAGGATGGTCCCACCCAATTTCGCGGTGTGGCCCTCCTCATCGCGCACGGTCACCAGGTCGAGCGCGAACATGTCCGGTCTCACCTGCACCTTGTGGGAGAAGGTGTAGAGCACGTTGAGGTAATCGATCCGTATGCCGGCATCCTTCAGGTCCAGTTCGCCGTTCACCTGTGGTTCCTGCAAGGCTCCCGTCACCGCGAGGGTTCCGGTGACGGTGCCCTGTATGTCGCTCACACCCTCCGGCAGGTAGGGGTCGATGAAGGTGAGGTCCAGACGGTCCATGATCAGGTCCACATCCAGCATCTGTTCTTTCCCCAGCGTCAGTTCACCATCAAAATCAAGCGCCTTGATCGGTCCACGGGTGAGGGTGCCGGAGAGGTCCAGCACACCACGCTCATCGGCCCAAGTGGCCGCGAAGCGGATATCCCCAACAGGATTGTCCTGGATCGCGAGGGAATCGACCTGCAGTACGCTCACCAGATAGGGAGTTCCATAGAGGGCATGAACACTGCCTGAACCGCCCAATACGCCGGTGATGAGCGGACCTCCCAGGTAGGGCGTGATGTTCTCCAATGCAACGTTCTCCAATTCGAAATGCAGCGCCTTCTCCGGGTCCTTGTTGATGTGGCCGGAGAGCGAGATGCGTTGATCGGCGTTCAGCAGGATCAGCGTATCGACCTGGATCGAATCGCCTTTGACAGCGAAATGGGCCACGCGCGGATTGGTCCAATCACCTCGACCCAGGAGCAGTTTGGACGGAAGCAGATCGAGAGAGACGTCATTGACGCCGTTCACCAACCCTTGAACGTCCAGGTCGCCACTGGTGCCACTGGCGCTGTTCTCCCAGCCCACGCTGAGCTCCAGTTCGTCCTGATAGGCTTTCCCGGTGAAGGCACTGCCGGCGACCCAGGAACTGTCGCCGATGGATTGGCGGTCACTGCGCAGGGAAAAGGCCAGAACGTCCAATGCCTTCTCCATGATGATCCGGGTGCTATCGGCGCGGAAGCTCCCATACTGCAATTTGGGAATGTTGGCGATGAACTCAAGGTCGAAGCGACGACTGTCCAAGGACCCTTCGAAGGTGGAGCCCGGAGCCAGGCGCAGATCGGGAACGAACACACCCAGCAGCTCATCCGGATCGCGCATGGTGATCTTGAACCATAGGTCCTGCGGTTCATGGGTGTAGTTCACCTCATCGGCCAATGCCGGGAAGACGCTGTAGACCATGTTGGTCAACAAGTCCGGGATCCGCGTGGGCAGGAAGGACCCGCGCACTTCGGCCTCCAGACTTGTGGCATCCACCAGCAGCACATCCTGCCCCTCAGTCCGGTCGCTCTCCACTTGGATGTAGCCGAGGTCGTGGTCCCCAAGATCATCGCAATAAGTGATCTCCGAAGCCAGAAGTCGGCCCTGAAGGCTGTCCGGCGAAAGTCGGCCCTTGGCCTCCATGACGGCACTGATGGAATGATAACCGGGCCGGGGAGCCAACCCCAGGGCACCCAGGTTGCCATGTTTCAGGTCCGCCGTGAAGTCCACGATCGGCCACCGGCCCCGGAGGTCCGCAAGGCCTTTGAAGTCAAGGACCAGGTTGTCGTCCACCACGGTCAGTTCACCATTGAAGAGGTCCTTCTCCAACGTACCCTTGGTGGTGATGTTGGTGATGGTCGTACCGTTCACGGTCAGGGAAGGGATCTGTCCGTCGAGGTCGGCCTTGACCTGCTTGAAGGTGCGGCCCGAGGCCTCTATCCTCAACCTCGCAGCCATGTTGCCCAAGGTTGTGGTCCCCAGCAGGGCGCCCAGGTCGAAGCCATCAGTGGCCAGCCTTCCGGAAAGCCGGAAACGATCACTGATGGTATCGCGTTCATACGAAAGGTCGGTGCGTACCCTGCCCAGATCGGAGCGGAGATCACCGTAGGCGGTGAAGGCGTGGAGGAATCCGGTGAAGTTGCCGTCGAAACGCATCGGGCCGAAGGATGCGATCTCCGCAGGCAGTTGCAGCCGGGCTCCGGAGGTGAACGGTGGCATGGGTAAGGCTGCAAGGTCGGCGGGATCGGTCGCGAGGTCGGCGATGTCCACCAGAAGGAAGGTGTTGTCGATGTCAGGCAATCCGCTGAGCTCTGCGTTACCTCGGAAGTAGGACCGCTCGCCGAAGTTGATGCGAAGGTCCCTGCCTTTGAGTTCGGCGATGGTTCCACGCACGCGACCGGAGAGGGTGATGGGCAGGCGCACCCCCTGAAGCTCCGGTGCGAAATAGGCCACATCCGCGAACTCCAGCAGGGAACTGTCGAGTTGCATGCGCCAACGCACCAGTTGCGTGAAGTCATCGTGATCGGCCCAGCTATCCGTGAGCAGCTCCACATCACCAGCTAGGTCGCTCTGCGAGGTCCGCAAAAGCATGTCATTGATGCGGATGCCCGAGGGGCCTACCTGGGCCAGACCGCTCAACCGCTCCAGGCTCAGACCGCTCTTCTCTTGGAACTGGAACTGATGGAACTGCGCCGTGATGGAATCACCGATCACATCCAGGCCGGTGCCCACCACCGTCACTTGGCTCAGGTCGATGTGGTCCAGGTCCACGCCGAAAGGGATCGGTTCTTCGTGCTCATCGTGGAAGGAGAAGTGTACATCGCGCAGGTCGAAGCGCGCGCAGCGGATCCGCCAATCCGGCTGATCACTGATGGTGCTGGTGTCCGAGCCCAGTCGATCCAACAAGGTGGTCAGGTTGCTGTGCGCTGAACCCATGGAGCGTTTCAACTTGAAGCGCAGTCGATCGACCTCCACGGCTGAGATGCGGACGGTATGCGCCTTCGTATTGACCCGAGGACGCAGCACCCGGATGGAGGCGATGTGGAACAGCGTGTCCCCCTGCAGATCGCCGATGAACACTTCCTTCAATGTCACCGGTCCGAACGGTTCCACGGTGAACCGGCCGATGTGCACCTCCACCCCCAAGCGCTCCGACGCGTAATTCGCCAAGCGGCCGGCCACGAAGGTCTGCACGCGTGGTATGAGGAGCAGGGCCATGGTGCCGACGATCAGGAACACCAAAGCGGTCAACAGCCTGCCGCTCCCGCGCAGCACGCGTTTCAACCATCGGTATTTCGGTGTGTCCGCCACGCGCACTCAGTAGCTTTGGCATCGCTCCTCTGCAAGGAACGCGCCTAAAACCTTCAAAATTAGCCGGTCGCAGCATGCCAAAGGTCCGTACGCCCATCATTCTCGGCATCGAGAGCTCCTGCGACGAGACCGCGGCCGCCGTTCTGGTCAACGGTGTGGTCCGATCGAACGTCATCGCCGGACAGCCGGTGCACGAGCAGTGGGGCGGCGTGGTGCCCGAACTGGCGAGCCGCGCCCACCAGGAGCACATCGTGCCGGTGGTGCATGAGGCCCTGCGCGCGGCAGGGGTGGATAAGCACGAGCTGCACGGGATCGCCTTCACCCAGGGGCCTGGGCTCATCGGAGCATTGCTCGTGGGCACCTGCTTTGCGCGTTCCATGGCACAGGGGCTCGGTATCCCGCTGCTGGCGGTGGACCACCTGAGGGCCCACATCCTGGCCCACCTGATCCGGGACGCCGATGACCGGCCCGTTCCGCAGTTCCCTTTCCTGAACCTGACCGTCAGCGGTGGCCACACCTTGTTGATGCTCGTCCGAAGCCCCTTCGATATGCAGGTGATCGGTGGCACCTTGGACGATGCCGCAGGCGAGGCCTTCGACAAGGGCGCCAAGATGCTGGGACTGCCATACCCCGGCGGGCCGCTCATCGACCACTTCGCAGCGATGGGCGATGCGGATCGCTATGCCCTTCCAGCACCCGCGACGCAAGGGCTGGACATGAGCTTCAGCGGCCTCAAATCGGCGTTCCACCGCGTGGTGAGCGATGTGCGCAAGGGCCAGGGTGAGCGGTTCAGCGAAGAGGTCCCGAACCTGTGCGCCACGCTGCAGCAGGCCATCGTGGACATCCTGCTCAGGAAACTGCAGAAGGCCGGGCGGCAGAACGGTGTGGAACGGATCGCCATCTCCGGAGGCGTCAGCGCGAACAGGGCGTTGCGGACCCAGGTGAAGGCCCTGGCCGCGCGTGAAGGCTGGGAGGTGTTCGTCCCACCCTTGGCCTATTGCACCGACAATGCCGCGATGATCGCCATGTCCGGGCATTTCCTTTATCTGGCTGACCAACACGCCGCGCTGGACACCGTGCCCATGCCCCGATCCCCGGACCACCGGTCCATGAGGAGCTGAGCGACCATCGCCAGCGGCGAACAAGCCGCTACCTTTGCGCCGAGTGATGCGAACGCACCTTTCCCTGAACACGACTTTCTGGACCGACCTGCCGATGGGGGTATTGGTGCTGTTCCTGCTCAGCACAGCTGCTCACGGACAGTCGGTGGAGCGCCTGATCGCCAGCGGAGATTCTTTGCTGCGATTGGAGAAACCGCAACGGGCCTTGGAATATTACGAGAAAGCTGTGTCGGCGGGCCCTTCGGCCCCAGCTCTGCTCGGACGGGCCAAGGCCTTCTACATGACCGACCGGATGGACCGGTTCCTGATCGATGTGGAGAATGCCTTGCGACTGGACAGCACACTCGGCGAGGCCCATTACCAGCGGGCGCTCTATGCCATGCGGGCGAACGAAGCGACCAAGGCTGAAAGGCATGGTACGCTGGCCATCCGATATGCTGCTGACAGTACCTTGAAGGCCCGCTCGTTCATCCTGCGAGGCGAGGCCCGTGCTGAATTGAAGCGCTATCCGGAGGCCATTGACGATATCGCACACGGGATCAGGACCGGGCAAAATGACACCGAAGCGATGCGCACCTTGGGACGACTGCTCGACCAAGCGGGACGCCACCAGGAAGCGCTGGTGGTGCTGGAAAAACTGTGCGAGCTGGAGCCCTACGATGTGGGCAACTGGAGCAACCGTGGCTTCGAGCTGATCATGCTGGAGCGGTATGATGAGGCCATGATGATGATCGAGAAGGCGCTCGCCCTAGACAAGGACGAACCGGTGGCGCTGAGCAACAGGGCCTATGTCAACCTCAAACTGGGCCGTGAACAGGATGCCTGGTCGGACATTGAACGCAGCCTGCGCTCCTACCCGTCGAATCCGCATGCCTTGCGGACCCGCGCACTGCTTCGCCTGCGGAAAGGCGAACGGAGCAAGGCCTGCGAAGACCTGACCCTGGCCAAAGCGCTGGGCGATGTGGCCGAGGTCGATGCCCTCATCAAGGAGCATTGCGCCTCCACGCGATCGAACAAACGGCGTTGACCAAGCGACGCACCGGTCACCCACAGTGCAGGGTTCCTTCACCAAGTGGTTCGCCGCCGGGATATGGCCGGTGGACGATCGTTCCTCTACGTTCCCTCCGGGACAACGAAGGATGATCGCCTTGAGCGGCAGCCATCCGGGCCAGGGTGCACGCGCCGAACCGGACCTTCCTGACACGTGATCAAGGAACACGCCGTGTGACCGACCACGAGGGATCTCGCGCAGGTTCACGGCATCAGTACCGCAGTGACATGAATATCGGCATCAATGGACCACCACCACCGGTTGCGAGCGGATGACGCCATGACCATCACGAATCCTGATGACATAGGTGCCCGCTGGTAGCTCAAGGTCGAGTACGGCAGTGCCACTCACCAACACCTGTGAAGTGCTCACCAAGGCTCCAAAGGTGTTGTGCACTTCAATGTCCACGGGACCTATAGCATCGAACTGAACATGGACGCCCCCCAGTGAGGGATTGGGCCATACCTGAAGCATCCGGGTGGACTCCGGGCCGTCCACTCCTGCGGTGCCGATATCGACGACCTCAAAGCGGTCCATGGCGGCTTCCACCAAATGACCCGGTTGGTCATCCGTCACCCAGGCGATGAAACGCATCTGGTCTGTCGGTGTCAGATGGTCAGCGATACGGATGGACGACGAGCGCCATGTTCCCATGCCGGGCGTCGAGGGGAGAACGGTCTCGACAATGGCGGTAGCAACCCCGTTGCTCAGGGAGATCAGCAGGCGGTCGTTGGCCGTACTGTTCCCGCCCGCGTTGAAGAACCAACGGTCATAGTTCACATAAGGGTCAACCATCATGCTCGCATCGAACAGTGGACTCCTCAATTCGGAAAAGCCGCCGTCCAGATCATCATCGCCGGCACCGCCACCACCGTTCCCGGTCACGTAGGCCTGATCGCCACAATCGCCGGTGACGTCCGCTCCAGGGTTCGAGGATTGACCATTGAAGGTGGTCCCCACGGGTGCCCCGCGCTCCCAGGCACCGTTGGTGGCATTACCGCTAACGGTCCAACCCAGGTCCAAGGCGAAGTCATCCGCGTAGCCCGGTTCCAATTCGACCAGGAACGGGGACAGGTCCGATGACAAGCTAACCGGTCCAGGACAGGTGGTGCGCCAGCCCCATTGACCTGCAGTAAGCTCGTATTCACCACTGAAGATGGCCGGTATGGAGTAATCGCCCTGTGAATTGGCGACGGTCGAAAAGGACAGGTCCTCCCCCAGGAACTGGACCTGACCACCGGGTACTCCGGTCGCGGTCCCTGCCTCCACCACCTGGCCCAGAAGGGCAAAGGTCACGAGCGGCTGCAGATCGACATCGAGCAGGGTCAACTCACCATTGGCCAAGACCACCCCTTCGATCGTGGCACTGACATAGCCCGGTGCGCTCACGGTCACCTGGTAGGTTCCGGCCTGCACCGTTCCAGAGGCATACACCCCATCAAACGTGGTGACATCCTGCACCTGTGCACCCACGATCGTGACCGTGGCCGAAGCCACCGGCGAGGAGGTCTGCGCATTGCGCACAACGCCCTCCAACCAACAGGCCCGGACGTACAAAGGGTCCAGGATGAACAGGCCCTCCTCAATATCCGAGATGATCAATCGCTGTGAGCCAAAGAAGGGATAGACCCCCCAGGCCCCATTGAACCCGTCGCCTTCAAATGGCGAGGTATCATAATGGCCCACCAGAACGAGGTTATCAGGACGGGCGGCATCATAGATGGTGACACCGTAGGTGTAATAGGAGGTGACCAGGTAGTCATTGAGCCAATACGTATTGTGGGGGATCGCACCCGATCCTACATTGCTCTGGAGCTGGTCCAGAAGGAGGATATCGGTCGGGTCGGTCACATCGTAGGACCCCACAAAGGAGCTGGGGCGTTCATCCGTGGTGAACAGGTGGTCACCACTGTCATCCAGCCACACATTATGGGTGAAATTGTTGGGAGTGACCTGAGTGCCCAACAGAACGGGGGATGCAGGGTCGGATACATCGACCATCGAGAAGAACCCGTCGGTAATGTGCGCAGCATAGAGCGTATCCCCACGGGCGTAACTATCGTGGCAGTACCAGTTATCGAACTCGCCCACCTCCACGGGCTCCATGGGGTCCTGTGTCAGGTCGTACATGATGACCCCACCATTCCCGCGATCGGCACCATGGAGGTAAAGACGCCCGTTCTCATCAATGAACAGCGAGTGCGATGTGTCCCAATCGGGAGCGTTCCAAAGGATCGCTGGCAGATCCGTGCTCTGCGGTAAAGGGCTGAGGTCCACTATGGTGATGCCACCGCTCTCTGCTTCAGTGGTCACGTAGGCATGATCGTTCCAGACTTTGATCTCCCGCCAGATGGAAGAAGGGCCAGGGAAGAAAAAAACCTCTACCGGAGCGGAAGGATCACTGATGTCGACCACGGAAATACCGCCGGGCTCCGCAGTGCCATTGCCATTAACCCCGATCAAGGCATACTCATTCCCAAGCTCATCCGTGTATCCCCAGATATTGCTCAAATTGCTGTTCCGCAACTGTTGGTAATCCAACCGCCCTGCAAGTGTGATGTTCAACTGTGCCTGAAGAGCTGAGGAGCCAAGAATTAGGCCTGCGACGAGGAGATCTCTGATCATGTGGACGGCTAAGGACCGGCAAAGTAGGCAGCCGGAGCGGTACGGCACGGTGACCAAGGGCACGTAGGTCGGTCAAGGTTGGAAAGCTTGCTCCCCGAGTGTCCGGTCCTGACGCCTGTATGACACGCATGCCTCGTTATCTTTCGTGCCGATCATCGCCCCATGAAGGACATACTTTGCGCCTCGGACCTCACTCCTGCTTCGGACATTGCGCTGCACTATTCGCTGCACATTGCGGACCGGGCCGCTTCACAAGTGACCCTACTGCATGTGGTGGACAATGGTGCCTCCCAAGGTGAGGCGGGACTGGTGAAGATGTCCAAATTGACCGAGCAGGTGGAGCGGGAGAACGGGACCGAACGGGTACGCAAACTGCTTTTGGAAGGGAACTTCATGGAGCGTATCGCCGAGGAGAGCGGACGCGACCATTCCTTGGTCGTGCTCGGGACGCATGGTCCACGCGGGATCCGGCAGACCCTCTTCGGTGCCGATATCCTGAAACTGGTGCGCAAGTTGCACGCGCCTGCACTGGTGGTGCAGGAGAACACCGACACAGAGAACACCTTCGACCGCATCGTCCTTCCGGTGGCGGCCCATGATGATATCGACCGACTGATGGATGCCGTCTGTTCACTGGCCCGGCTCCATGCGACAGAGGTGCATGTCTATCAGCTGTTGCGCCCCAACGAGCAACCTTCCGACCACCTGCTGAAGAACAAGGTGCGCATGCTGGAACGGCTGGAGAAGGAGCAGGTGCGCTTTATGGAGGTCAACGAGCCATCGACCGTCTTCAGCGTGAGCTTCGCCGAACCCACCATCCGCTATGCAGAACGGGTCAAGGCGGGTTGTATCGCGATCATGTCGCATGCCTCCGACGATCATCGCTACATCGCGGACGCGGAAAAGGAGCGGATGTTGACGAATTCACCGGGTATCCCGATCCTCTGTGCCTGAGCCAGGCTGAACCGTCTGTAGACCACGTCAGCAGGGGCTAAACGGCAATCGGGTGCCGATCACCTATTTTTGTCTCATGGCCCTTCAGTTCCAATACTTTAGGGTCATGGACCATGGCCTCTAATTGCTCCCTGTACCTGTTGGCGGCGGCATCCCTCGGATCGCTGACCGCCATGGCCCAATTCGGTGCTGCACAGTTGGCACATGACCTGCCTTTCGCAGGACAGTTGAAGGCCATGGACCTGGACGGCGATGGCGACCAGGACCTCGTGGGGCTCTTCAACGGGAACCACGTGAAATGGGTGGAGAACACGGACGGACAAGGCACGTTCGCCGAGGAGGTGGAATTTGCCAATACCGGTATCGACTATCAGCAGTTCTTTGGTGCGGACCTGGATAATGACGGCCTCACGGACATCCTGCTGGTGCGCGACGATCTGTTCGCATGGGTCCGGAATCTGGGCGGTGGGATCGGTGAGGAGGTTGAGGGTATCGCCCAACTGGATGAAGCACCCGGTGCCATTTCCTGCTCGGATGTGAGCGGTGACGGACTGGTCGATATCGTCTATCTGGCCCCCACGGAGATGGGTGCTGGTTTCGGCGTGTTGGTCAACAATGGCAACGGTTTCAGTGCCCCGACCTTTCTGCCCGACCCGGTGGATGGTCTGGCGACCACCATGCTGTTGGTCGCGGACATGGACATGGTCGGCGGCTTGGATGTGGTGGTGTCCACCACCTTCGGCGATCTCATGATCCTGCGAAACACCAGCGGTGATGGCTCACTCTGGCAGCCCTCTGTTCTGCTCGCGGGACCCTCCTTTGCCTACTTCGCACCCGAAGCCATGGATGTGGACGGTGATGGTGATCTGGACCTGGTGGAGGCGGGTGGTGGCGCCGTGCATTGGGCGGAGAACAACGTGGGCGAGGGCGGGGCTTGGGATGTCTTCACGGATCATGTGCTGGAAGCGATCTGGACCGCGGGCCAGGGTCGATTCGGGAACATGGGATGCGATGGCGTATCGCTCCTATACGTCCCCTCAAACCCTTCCCTGCCAGTGCGCTGGTCCTCGTGGTTGTCGAATATGCAGGACTTCGGTTACCGCCTGGACAGGCCCGACATCGCACGGGGGATGAACCTGCTGCTTGCGGACCTGAACGGCGACGGTAAGGATGACCTGCTGATCACTCGGCCCGAAGGGACCTTCTGGCAGCCGTCGGAAGCGGTTCCCGCCACCACGGACCTCGTCCTTCCCACCTTCGAACCACTGTGTCTCTTCGGCCCTCCGGTGGTACTCCCTCCTGCTGAACCGACCGGTGGACGCTGGAGCGGCACCTGGGTGGATGCGGACATCTACTATCGGTCGAACATCGGCGTATCCGGTACACAGACCTTGGCACATACCTACTACGAGCCCACCAGCTGCCCGGTGGCAGAGACGGCGACCATTGACCTGCTGCAAGGACCGACCCCCACTCCCGCCATCTCCAACATCCTCTGTACGGCGCAGGCTCCCATCGTCATGTCCTCCTTCCCCGCCTCGGCCACTTGGTATGGCCTGGCAGCAGGGAACATTCTTGACCCCGCGCAATTCACTGGGGGCATGATCGCCTGTGAAATGACCGATGCGACGACCGTCACCTGCGCCACGCTCATCGGTCCCATCGAAGTGTGGAACTCCCTGCCCGCGGAGATCACGGCGGCCGGCCCCTTCTGTGTGGATGCCGGACCTCAGAGCATCACGGCACTGGCGGCGCCACCACAGGGTGCGGTATGGAGCGGTGCGATCGTCGATCAATCGCCCTTCCAAGCCCTCTTCGACCCCGCTGCGGGGCCTGGCACCTATGAGGTGATCATGACCGTTACCCCGGTGGGTCCGAACCAGTGTGCGAACAGCGATACACTGGTGATCGAGGTGACGAACGACCACCCGGAGGTGATCCTGCCTGAGGTGACCGCGTTCTGCCAGAGCGGTGACCCCTATCCGGTGGTCGTCACACCTACGGATGGCGTCTGGTCCGGTACCGGAATCGTGAACGGAGAACTGGTCCCTGCCCTGCTGGCACCAGGATCGAACAGTCTGACATACACGGCCCTCAGTGCCTCCGGTTGCGCGACCATCGCCACCTACAGTGTGGAGATCTATGATGCGATAGCGGTGGATTGGGAGGTGGAGGACCTGATCTTCTGCAAGACCGACCCGTCGGCATTCCTGAACGCATCGCCGTCGGGAGGCGTCTGGAGCGCACCGGTCTGGACCGGCGGTGAATTCGACCCCAGAACCGTTCCACCAGGAACGTATCCGGTCACCTATTCCTGGCAGGGTCCGAACAATTGTGAGATCGTGTCAGAAGTGATCGAACTGAACGTGTGGGACGATACGCCGGTGGAGCTCGACCCCATCTGGAGCGCCTGCGTGGAAGCCACGGAAGCACAGATCACCGGGTCGCACTACGGGATCTGGTCGGTGAGCATCGTCGGGGAGGGATCCACCGTGGTGTATTCCCCCAACGCACTGGGTGTCGGCAGCTGGCCCGTGACCCTCACGGCGACCGAGGAAGGCTTCTGCCCGGGTACGGCGAATGCCCTGATCCTGGTGGAGATCTGCTCCGAGGTGTCGGAACTGGTGAACTCTGCCACGACCTTGGCCCCGAACCCCTTCCTAGATCGCCTCACGCTCCAGTTCGGAAGTGTGACCGCACCGCGTATCGAGGTGCTCGATGCCACGGGCCGCTTGGTGCGTCAACTGCAGCCCACGTCGGACCGTGCGATGCTGGACCTGAGCGGTGAAGCGAACGGCACCTATGTGATCCGGGTGTTCCACGCCAACAGCATGGAGACATTCCGTGCTGTCAAGGCCGACTAAGGGTGCTGCGCAAGCGCATCCTGCCGTCCTTCCCCGGATGAGCGATCAGCTGGTCCACTTGTCGGAACTACCAGCCGAGCACACTTCGAATATCCGGCCGAAGCCAGAGGTCCAGGTCCGATCTCGGTAGTTCGATGGCCACGGCATCCAGTTCATCCATCCCCAGTTCGGCGTGGCTGTTGCAACGGGCAATGGTGAAACAGATAGCGCCGGACAGGATCTCCAGATCCTCTACATACGGGGAGTTGACCGTCCGTTCATCCAAACAGGAACGATAGAGCTCGACGCGATCTTCCGTGTCGCCCCCGTCGTCGGCTATGTCTGCTTCCAATGTCATGATGTGTTCTCCCACGATCTCGCGCCAACGACGGTCGAGGTCCTCTGCGATGTGCGTGGCGCCACTGTCCATGAACAGTTCCTCGTAGCGGATCCGGCGGCCGAGCTTCACATCGTAGGCATAGTGGTTCGTGAACCCTTCGCAGTATGCTCCGCAAGCTTCCGCAGAGAACTCGACCGATAACACACCTCGTACAGGCCTTGACCATGACCACGAAATGGAGGACAGCGGCGGGTACACATGGCCGGCGGAGTCTCCCCAAACGAGGTCGAACCATTGCCCCTCCGAGGTGTCGGGATCGACGGAGAGCAGCTCGAGTTGCAGGTCCCTGTTGATCCGCAAGGCCGTGGCAGGATCATGGGGCATCCGGACAAAGGGAAAGGTGTAGAGCTCCCGCTCTCCCCAACGCCTGTTCATCCGTATGGTGTCCACCCCAAGGTCCTGTGCACCAAGCCCGCCCGTGAAGGCGATGAGCAGGGTCGCAACCAGGAACGGGACACTGCGCATCAGTCCAGCCCCAGCGTGATCTGTTTGCCCGGCTCGTAACCGATGAGCGGATCTTCAGGAGAGCGTTCCACCTCCTGCTGGGCCTGGACACGTTTGAACTGCTTGATCGGCGATTCCTCCAAACCCTCCTCCTCGGGCGCTTCAAGATTGCCGATCTCCTCCTCGCTGATCAACATGCCCTGGGTCTCCTCCAGTTCAGGCGTCATCGGAATGAACACGGGGTCGAGCAATTCGAGGTCCTTCACCTTGAAGGGGGTGAGCCGGTTGCCGAGGGCCTTCACGCCTTTCACAGCGATGAACGACTCCAGGTCCAGTTCCTCCTCCGGTCGATCGCTGCTCCGTTTGTCGAAGCTCACCTTCAACTTCGGATGCGGCACGAGACTGTGCAGGGCCAGCTTGCTGTCCGGATGCTCGGTGATGAAGCTGACGGCATCCTTCGCGGGTTCGACCACGAAACGTTTCACGTGGTACTGCTGCTTCTCCCCTTCCCAATACACGGCGCTGATGGCCGCCTTGGGGTCCCATTTCACCACGGTCACGGCATTGTCCGGGAAGTGTGTGCTCAGCGCGAAAGGGAACACCTGATAGCTGCCGTTGGACATGATGGCCAGGATGCGGTCCTCGCCGCTGAAGCGGCCCAGGTATCGGCCATGTCCAGTGTCGTTCAGGCGGCGCACGGTCTCGTCGAACCAGATGGGGATGGCGCCCAATGTGCTGCCTCCACGCTCCTTCTGCGTGATCTTGCTCACCATGTAGCGCGTGAGCAGGTTGCCCTTGCTCGACCGGCCTTTCACAGCCAACTTGGCGAAGTCGATATCGAACTTGGTCTTGCGCAGGCTTGGGCGTGGACGAAGGATCACCTGGATGACCTCTCCAGCCCCGTCCGGATTCGCCGTGAAGTACTCCAGCCGCGACCCGGTCGCACCGCTCGTGAGGTCGTATTCCTTGTCCCGGGTGATCCCCGTGACCGCGAAGCGCTTCATGAAGAAGGCCCCCTTCGGTCCGTCCTGGTAGACCATGTGGTAGATGGTGCGCTCGTCGTTCTTCTTGAAGACCCCGACATGGATGACACCTTTGCCGATGAACTTCTTGTCGGCCACCTTGGTCACCAACATGGATCCGTTGTCGCGGAAGATGATGACGTCATCGATCTCCGAGCACTCGTCCACGAACTCGTTGTTCCGTAGGCTCCAGCCCATGAAGCCTTCGGCAAGGTCCACATAGAGTTTCCGGTTCGCCACGGCCACCTTGGCGGCCACGATGGTGTCGAAGGCTCGGATCTCCGTTCTGCGCTCGCGGCCCGGACCGTACTTCTTCTTCAGCTCCTTGAAGAAGTCCACGGCATGGTCCACGATGTGGTCCAGCTTCTGCTGCACCTCGGCGATGGTCTCGGCCAGTTGCCGGATGTGTTCGTCGGCCTTGAAACTGTCGAACTTGGAGATCCGCTTGATCCTGATCTCCGTCAAGCGGAGGATGTCCTCCTGGGTCACCGGGCGTTTCAGATCCTTCACATGCGGCTTCAAGCCCTTGTCGATGAAGTCGATCACCTGCTCCCAGGTCTCGGCCTCCTCGATCTTGCGGTACACCTTCTTCTCGATGAAGATCCGCTCCAACGAGGCGAAGTGCCACTGTTCCTCCAGCTCGCCTTTCCTGATCTTCAGCTCGAGCTCCAGCAACCGCAGCGTGTTCTCCGTGCTGATGCGCAGCAGTTCCTTCACCCCCACGAAGCGGGGCTTATCATTTTCGATCACCACGGCGTTGGGTGCCATGCTCACCTCACAATCCGTAAAGGCGTAAAGCGCGTCGATGGTGTTGTCCGGGGATACACCGGCTGCCAGATGGACCAGGATCTCCGCGTTCTCCGCCGTGTTGTCCTCGATGTGGCGGACCTTGATCTTGCCTTTGTCGTTGGCCTTGATGATGCTCTCGATGAGCGAGGTGGTGTTGGTCCCGAAGGGCACCTCGTGGATCACCAGCGTCTTGTTGTCCTCCTTGCGGATGCGGGCCCTGCACCGGACCCGGCCACCGCGTTCGCCCTCGTTGTAGTTGCTCACATCGGCGAGACCGCCCGTGGGGAAGTCGGGCACCAGATCGAACGAACGTTTGCGCAGCACCGCAATGCTCCCGTCGATGAGCTCGTTGAAGTTGTGCGGCAGCACCTTGCAGCTCAGGCCCACTGCGATGCCTTCACCACCCTGCGCGAGCAACAGCGGGAACTTCACCGGCAGGAAGACCGGTTCCTTGTTCCGGCCGTCGTAGCTCAACTGCCAATCCGTGGTCTTCGGGTTGAACACCACATCGTGCGCGAACTTGCTGAGGCGTGCCTCGATGTATCGTGGTGCGGCGGCACTATCCCCCGTGAGCGTGTTCCCCCAGTTCCCCTGGCAGTCGATGAGCAGGTCCTTCTGCCCCAATTGCACCAGGGCATCCCCTATGCTGGCATCACCGTGCGGGTGGTACTGCATCGTGTGCCCGATGATGTTCGCCACCTTGTTGTAGCGCCCATCGTCCAGGTCCTTCATGGAATGCAGGATCCGGCGCTGCACCGGCTTCAGGCCATCGTACAGGGCCGGCACCGCACGCTCCAGGATCACATAGCTGGCGTAGTCCAGGAACCAGTCACGGTACATGCCGCTCACGGAGAATTTCCCCGTGGTGCCGGCCCCGGGAATGCCCTTGTCGTTGGCCGGCGTAGGTTGCTCTTCGCCTTCGTTGAAGGTCTCCTCGTTGCAATCGCTCATCACAGGGTCACGCAGATCTCTTCCGCGCGTGCGGCGGACAGGTTGTTCGACAGGCGCAGTTCCAGGCAGACCGGCGTGCCGATCACCAGGTTCTGCTTGTAATACTTGAAGGAGTCACCACCCGGTGGGTCAGCGTCCAGCAGGATGGTCTGATCGTTCTCCAGGTCATGGACCCGGACGGAATAGGTGACATCGGAAAGAAAGAGTTGGCTCCGGACACGGAAGGCGATGACCTGACGGAGCACATTGCCGATCTGCGGAACGAAGACCGTCTCGGTGTAGGTGCCTTCCGACACGAACACGTTCTCGCCCACGTACTCCGGATCGAACGGATTGTTCGTCAGTTGTGCGGGATCTAGGTCGTCCTTGTAGCAGGCGCTCATCAGGAGCATCGCGCCCAGGCTCAAGAGGTATTGGCTGCGCCCGTTCATCGGATGGGAATGGTCAAGCCTGCCGTCCATGATCCGCCGCCGCGCATATCGGGGGTCCAGGCCAGGCCCTCGAAACGCACTTTCTCCTTGTCCTCGAAGACCGGTGCCTTCATGGCGCTGGTCTTGCGGCGCAGGTAGTAGGCCGCTCCCGCCGACACCACGAACAGTCCCGTGGCCACGTAGGTCTGTGTACGCGCCTTCTGAAAGTCGTCCTTCGCGGCGGGGATCTCCACGTCCTTCAGCCGCGCAATTCCCGCCGGGTCCGACGAGGTCCCGTACGCGTCCTCCAGATCGACAAGGTCCTTATGGGCGGCGCTGTAGTCCAGATAGCTCACCAGTGCCCACGCCCCGGCGGCACCGGCCACGGTCGGCGGGACCACACGGCCCCAGCGCTGCATGGAGGTGTAACTCTTCATCCGGGACAGGTGTTCGATGTATTCCTCCGAATAGCGCAGGCTGACCCGTACATCCTGGAGACCCCCTCCCACCACGGTGATGGTGGTATCGAGCATGCGGCGCTCGGGCGCCCAGAACACGAAACGGTGCGGGCCTTCGAGCAAGCTGACATCCCGCTGCGTCATGCGGTGCTTTCCGTCGAGGAGATAGCTCGTCGTGCCCGCAGGCTCCATCAACAGGCGAAGCTGGCCGGTCGCTTGGGCAGCAGCGTTCATGGTCAGGATGGCCATCCACCCCACCACGATCATCCGCTCGATCCGCAGTGCATGCCTCATGCCTTAGACGTCCACTTCGTTCTCCTCCAGTTTCTGTGCGATGCTCTTCACCACGCTGGCCCGGGCCACCTCCTCCGCCTCCTCCACCAGGTCCTTCTCCACCTTCAGGTTGTCGATGATGAAGTCCTGACGTTCCGGTGTGTTCTTGCCCATGTAGAAACCCAGAAGATGCTGCACCTGAGCATCCTTGGTGATCATCACGGGTTCCAGACGGATGTCCGGACCGATGAAGTGCTTGAACTCGTCCGGGCTGATCTCGCCAAGACCCTTGAAGCGCGTGATCTCCGCGGTCTTTCCCAGTTTCATCAAGGCCCGCTGGCGCTCCTCATCGCTGTAGCAGTAGAGCGTCTCCTTCTTGTTGCGCACCCGGAACAAGGGGGTCTGCAGAATGTACAGGTGATCATTCTTCACCAGGTCGGGGAAGAACTGCAGGAAGAAGGTCATCAACAGCAGGCGGATGTGCATGCCATCCACGTCGGCATCGGTGGCGATGACGATGCGGTTGTATCGCAGGCCGTCCATTCCATCCTCAATGTTCAGCGCGGCCTGGATCAGGTTGAACTCCTCGTTCTCGTACACCACCTTCTTCGTCAGACCATAGCAGTTCAAGGGCTTTCCCTTGAGGCTGAACACCGCCTGGGTGTTGACATCGCGGCTCTTGGTGATGCTTCCGCTGGCACTGTCCCCCTCGGTGATGAAGAGGGTGCTGTCCGCCTTGCGATCCTCCTTCTTGGTATCGCTCAGGTGGATGCGGCAGTCGCGGAGCTTGCGGTTGTGCAGGCTGGCCTTCTTGGCACGCTCCCGCGCCAGTTTGCGGATGCCGCTGAGCTCCTTCCGCTCGCGTTCGTTCTGCAGGATGCGTGCCTGGAGCACCTCGGCCACATCCGCGTGCTTGTGCAGGAAATTATCAAGCTCGCGACCGATGAAATCGCCCACGAAGCTGCGCATGCTCTGCCCTCCGGGCTCGATCTCGAGGCTGCCGAGCTTGGTCTTGGTCTGGCTCTCGAACACGGGTTCGATGACCTTCACGCTGACGGCCGCCACGATGCCCGTGCGCACATCGCCGGCCTCCCAATCCTTCTTGAAGTAATCCTTGATGGTCTTGGCCACAGCCTCGCGGAAAGCGCCCTGGTGGGTTCCGCCCTGCGTGGTATGCTGGCCGTTCACGAAGCTGTAATACTCCTCGCCGTAGTGGTTGGCGTGCGTGATGGCCACTTCGATGTCATCGCCGCGCAGGTGGATGATCGGATAGAGCGGCTCGCCGTCCATCTTCACCTGCAACAGGTCGAGCAGGCCGTTCTTGCTCTGGTACTTCTGCCCGTTGTAGTGGATGGTGAGGCCCGTGTTCAGGTAGCAGTAGTTCCACAGCAGGCGCTCGATGTGCTGCTCGCGGTACAGGTAGCTGCGGAAGATCTGCTCATCGGGCTCGAAGACCACCCGGGTGCCGTTGGCTTCGGTGGTGGGTTCCAGCTTCTCGTCCTTGCGCAGCACGCCGGTGTCGAACTCCGCACGCTTCAGTTGGCCTTCGCGGACGCTCTCGATCTTGAAGTAGCTGCTCAACGCGTTCACCGCCTTGGTACCCACACCGTTCAGGCCCACGCTCTTCTTGAAGGCCTTGCTGTCGTATTTGGCACCGGTGTTGATCTTGCTCACCACGTCGACGACCTTTCCCAAGGGGACTCCCCGGCCGTAGTCGCGCACCTCAACGCGGGGACCGTCGATCCGGACCTCGACCTTCTTGCCGTGGCCCATCACGAATTCGTCGATGCAGTTGTCCAGCACCTCCTTCAGCAGGATGTAGATGCCATCATCGAAGCTGCTGCCATCGCCCAGCTTGCCGATGTACATCCCGGGTCGCAACCGGATGTGTTCCTTCCAATCCAGTGATCGGATATGCTCCTCGCCGTATGCTGTCTCGCTCATCGAAAAAGGGCGGAACCCCGCTATGGACAAGGGTTACCAATGGATGCGACGAAGTTAACCCTTCACTTCCGGGGCACAGAAGGAGCCTTCGCCCGCTTTTCAACGATCAACGGGAGTTTTCAACAGCCTCCCACAGCTAAGGGAAGCTGCTCGTAGACCACGTTCGTGGGCACCGAACCGCCGATGTTGTTCAGGATGGGGTCCCGGTCGTTATCCTGGCCGGTGTACCGCACCTGCCCGTCCAGGTTCACATCAGCCAGCAAGTAACCGGCGACGGCGTTCGTGGGCGAGGCTCCGCCCACCGCGGCCAGGATCGGGTCGCGGTCGTTGGATGGGCCGGTGTAGCCCAGGTCGTTGTTCATGAATACGTTCCCCGACCAGAGCGTGCGCACGCTTCCCACGGTCTTTCGCGCGTTCGTGCCATAGGTGCCGGTCCCCGAGGCGCTAAGGTCCAACGCGGTCGCCGTCCCCGACAGCGCCAACGCAGAGCCGGTCATGCATCCCAGATGGTTGCGGTGCCGGACGGAAACACGATAGCTACCGGCGTTCTGGCAGAACCCGGGCGGTGATGTCACGTCCACGGGGAAATCCGACGAAGCGTTCTAAAACACCCACGAGCACATCAAGTACGCGGAGGTACAATGCTTCTCCACTCTTCCCCATGAAGAGACCGAGGGCCTTCAGCCCCTATTTCAATCCCCGCTTCACCAGCAAAGGCTCCACCTGCGGATCACGGCCGGTGAGGTCGCGGTACATCTGCGCCTCGGGCTTGCTGCCGCCTTGTGAAAGGATGGCCGCACGGAACTTGGTCCCGTTCTCCCGGGTCATACCGCCGTTCTCATTGAACCAGGCATAGGCATCCGCATCCATCACTTCGCTCCAGATGTAGGCATAGTAGTTCGCGGCGTAACCGGTCCAGCTGTGACTGAAGTAGCAGCTTCTGTAGCGTGGCGGCACCTGGGCAAGGTCCAGTCCGTACTTCTTCAGGGCGGCCTGCTCGAAGGCGTCCACGTCGGTCACCAGGGGTGCATCGGCGCTCAACGAATGCCATTCCAGATCGAGCAGGGCGGCCGCGAGGTACTCGGTGGTCGCGTAGCCTTGGTTGAACTTGCTCGCCTTCCTCAGCTTGTCGGACAGCGCCGCCGGCATCACCTCACCGGTCTTGTAGTGCTTGGCGAAGTTGTTGAACACCTTGGGCACCATGGCCCAGTTCTCGTTCACCTGAGAAGGAAATTCAACGAAATCCGTGGCCGTGGCCGTTCCGCTGAACTTGGGATACTTCTGGGCCGAGAGCATGCCATGCAGCGCATGTCCGAACTCGTGGAACAGCGTGGTCACGTCATCCCAGCTCAGCAGGCAGGGCTGACCGGCCGCGGGCTTCACATAGTTGCAGTTCTGGGTGATCACCGGCTGCTGGTCGAGCAGTGTGCTCTGGTCCACGAAGGTGCTCATCCAGGCGCCGCCCTGCTTGTTGTCGCGGGCATAATAATCTCCGTAGAACAGGCCGATGACCGTGCCATTGGTATCGATGATGTCGAACACGCGGACGTCCGGATGGTAAACGGGCAGGTCGTTCCGCTCCTTGAACGAGAGACCGAAGAGCTCGTTCGCCGCGAAGAACACGCCGTTCTGCAGCACGGTCTCGAACTCCAGGTAGGGCTTCACAGCAGCTTCGTCAAGGTCGTACTCCGCCTTGCGCACTTGCTCGGCGTAGATGTCCCAATCCCAAGCCTCCACCCGGAAGCCCCCACCCTGCTTGTCAACAAGGGCCTGCAGCTTGGCGGCTTCGGCGCGGGCGTTCTTTGCGGCCGCCGGGGCCATGCCTGAAAGCAGTTCCATGGCGCGCTTGGGTTCCTTGGCCATCTGATCATCCATCACGTAAGCCCCCCAGTTGGGGAAGCCGAGGATCTTCGCCTTCTGCGCACGCAGTTGGGCCAATCGTGCGATGATGCTGCGGTTGTCAAACTCCCCTCCCCGGCCATTACGCGTGACCGAAGCCTTGAAGATCCGCTCGCGCAGCGCCCTGTCCTTCAGGTCGGCCAGGGCGGGCTGAGAGCTGGTGTTGCGCAGATCGATGAGCCACTTGCCCTCGCTACCCTTTTCCTTGGCGGCCACAGCGGCGGCATCGATGGCCTCCGGCGTGAACCCTTCCAGCTGTTCCACATCATCCACCAGGATCGCCGAGGCCGAACGCTCCTTCAGGATGTTCTCCTCGAACTTGGTGGTGAGCTTGGCCTCTTCCTCATTCAACTTCATCAGGTCGGCCTTGGCGGCATCATCCAGCAGGGCGCCTGCCCGCACGAAGCGGGTGTAGTAGCGGTCCAACAGTCGGTCTGAAACAGGATCGAGGCCAAGGGTGGATCGTTGGTCGTACAGCGCCTTGATCCGCGCGAACAATGCAGAGTTCAGCGTGATGGCATCGCCATGTGCCGCCAGTTTCGGGGCGAGGTCGGTCTTGATGGCCTGAAGCGTGTCGTTCGTGGCACTACCGGTCAGGTTGTAGAACACGGATGAGGCCCGGCCCAGGTCCTGGCCCGCCTTCTCCAAGGCGACCACCGTGTTCTCGAACGTGGGCGCCTCCGTGTTGCCCGCAATGGCGGCGATCTCCTCCAAGTGCTTCTTCATCCCCGCTTCGATGGCCGGGCGGAAATGCGCGTCGGTGATCCGGTCGAACGGCGGCGCATGGAACGGCAGGCTGCTCGGGGTGGATAGCGGGTTGGCGATGGCGGTCTCCATATCGGAAGGAACGGTTTCGGGTGCTGGTGAGCAGGCAGCCACCATGCTGATGACGCCCAGTGCGGACAACGAGTTCGAGATCTTCATGAACAGCGGATGAGGGTGCGAAGGTACTGGTGAAGGTTCAGCCGTCCCCCGCCGGGACCACGGTCGGTTGATGACGTGATGGATGGCGCCACAGCGGAACGTTCGCTGCCAACTGCCCGGATGTGGACCGGCTCGGCGTGGCGCCTTCCACCCGCTCCCGATGTGTGAGCCCCGAGCCATGGCGTACACCCAGCCCGAAGCCGCGCGGGCCCCGCACCTCAAAACCCAGGACCATCGACCATTCCAGGGGTTCGAACCATGCTGTGCGATCGATGGTCTCCGTACCGTCCATGAGGCGCTCGGCCGGGGTGGAACGCTGGCCCGTAAAGGTCTCCCGGGCTTCCAACAGACGCGAGGTGGAAGGACCTGCTAGGAAGCGGAAGCCTGGACAGGGATCCACTGTCAAGAGCATGGGCACGACGATGGACCGAAGGCGGAACGAGCGTGTCCCGACCTTCCAGACCCCGTCCTGCTCCGTTGTATGGCGGGGTTGCTGCAGGTCGTCCACCGTCATGGAGGAGCGCCGGTCGGACCAATGGACCGCGCCCCGAAGTCCGACCTGCGTATTGAACGAATGATCCACCTCGATACCGAGGAAATAGCCAAGGCCCTGCGCGCGTCCACCGGTCATGGCCCCGTTGGCCACACCCAAGGGATCGTTCTGCCACATGATCTGTGGTCCACACACGAACTGGACGTGCCAGCGGGTCGCTTGGTCCTCCTGTGCATGAACAGTGATGGTCGATGCGCACACCGCTATCATCTGAGCGCGACCATAGGCCAGGTTCCTCCAGGTCAGGCCACCGGAACGCAGGGTCCTGGTGGATCCGTGTGCGGGAGCTTAAACGTTGAACAGGAAGTGCATCACATCGCCGTCCTTCACGATGTACTCCTTCCCTTCCACGCGCAACTTGCCTGCGGAGCGACAGGCGGCTTCGCTGCCCAGGGTGATGAAGTCGTTGTAGGCCATCACCTCAGCGCGGATGTAGCCCTTCTCGAAATCGCTATGGATGACGCCCGCGGCTTTGGGGCCCGTGTCGCCTTGATGGATGGTCCAGGCACGCACCTCCTGCACACCGGCAGTAAAGTAGGTCTGCAGCTTCAACAGGTGGTAGGCTGCATGGATGAGCTTGTTCACCCCAGGCTCGTTGAGCCCAATATCGGCCAGGAACATCTCGCGCTCCTCCGGGGTCTCCAAGGACGCGATCTCCGCTTCGATGGCCGCCGTGACGAAGATGACCTCGGCGCTCTCGCTGGCTACGGCGGCCTTCACCGCGTCCACATACTTGTTGCCCGTGACGGCGCTCTTCTCGTCGACATTGCACACATACATCACGGGCTTGGAGGTGAGCAGTTGGAACTCGCCCAGCAATGCCGGGTCATCCGTCGGGGTGATCACCGTGCGGGCACTTTCGCCCTTGAGCAGTGCCGTGCGGATCCGGGTCAGCAGGTCGAAGCGACGCTTGGCCTCCTTCTCCCCGATCTGGGCCTGCTTCTCCACCTTCTTCAAGCGGGCGTCCACGGTCTCCAGGTCCTTCAGCTGAAGTTCGATGTCGATGACCTCCTTGTCGCGTACGGGATCCACACTGCCGTCCACATGAACGACGTTGGGGTCATCAAAACACCGCAGCACATGCAGGATGGCATCGCACTCGCGGATGTTGCCCAGGAACTGGTTGCCCAGGCCTTCACCCTTGCTGGCGCCCTTCACCAGTCCTGCGATGTCCACGATCTCCACCGTGGTGGGGATGATGCGCTGGGGCTTCACCAGTTCGGCCAGCTTGTTCAGGCGTGCATCGGGTACGGTGATGGTGCCCACGTTCGGCTCTATGGTGCAGAACGGGAAATTGGCCGCCTGGGCCTTGGCGTTGCTGAGGCAGTTGAACAGGGTGCTCTTACCCACGTTTGGTAGACCGACGATGCCGCATTTCAAGGCCATGAGTTCCGGATTGGGGCCTTGCCTACCGGCAGGCAGGCGCGAAAGTAGGGCTTTCACAAGGTCCGGTCGGGCTGTAGCACCGTCGCTCAGGGTATCAGGACCCGGCCGACCACCACCTGATCACCCTGGGTCACCTGCACAATATACAGACCTGGCGTGGCCTGCATCTGCAAGGTGTGACGCTGGCCTTCCGCACGCCCCAGTTCCTCCACGACCAGGCGACCGGTAGTATCGTGCACCCGGAACCGCACCCCTTCGTCACCCGGTTTGAAGCCGAACACCGTGAGCAGGGAGGATGGACCATTGTACCATAGGATAGGTTCATCCCGTATGGTCCCCTGCGGCACTGCGGTCGTCAGGGCATTGCTCATCAGGCTGCCGGCCTCCAGGAACACAGCGGAATCAAAGTTGTCGTCGTCCAGGTCGGCGACGGTGATCCGCAAGTGATACACCTCTCCGGGCACCACGGCGGCACGTGCCGTCAATACCGTCGTGTAGGCATCCAACTGGGTTCCCTGGCCAAGGTCATTGTTGATGTAAAACACGGTGTCCGAAAGCCATGCTGCGTTGATGTTGCATAAAGGGAAATTCCCGAACTCCCCGGGTTGCCCGCTGTTCACCGTGTTCACGGTGACCGGCAAGCCGCTGCCCGGCAGCAAGGCCATGTTGATGGCACCGCCGGTGAACGGCCCGTCGATCCCCGGACCGTCCAGGAACATCGCCATGCGATCGTCCTTCACACTGCACACATACTCATCATACTCTTCCGAGCCGAAGATGTAGCGGATCGACAGGGTGTCACCCCAGGGGATGATCTCCATGTCCAGCCGGGCGATGTCCGTTGTGCCGCTGTTCGGGATGCTCAGCGTATACAGGTCCATATCGAAAAGACCGGGGAAGGAGCCATACGACGCGTTGTCGGTGTTGTTGGGACCGATGACCACGAAATGCACACCGGTGGCGAGCACCATGCCGCCCTCCATCCCTATGCTCCCCGTGGTATCCGTAAAGGTGGCCACTTGTTCGGGAGCGTTGGAGATGCCTGCGGAGACGAGCGTGACGTTGGGCCCCAGCAACCCGGAGACAGCAGCGGGGATGTCGCCTGCCTGTGTGCTGATGACCTGCGCACCCAGCGACCCACTGGCCAGCAGGAGGAGCATGGAAAGGTGACGGAACGGGTTGTGCATGGCCACACAAGGTAGCGATCCGCCAATACGGCACATGCCGAAGCTGACCTCAGCGCCCCGGAAACAAGAACGGGAGCCTGCAAAGGCTCCCCCTCGAGAACGAACCGGTCCAAAACCAACAGCACCGGATAATGCAGAGACAACGGGGAACACCTGAACTGTTGCCTGACAGGGATGGAACGTTCAACGGCCGGCCTTCCGGAAGACCAGGAAGTGCTGCCACGGCAATCCGTTCCACGCCCGGTCGAGCACCAGCCCGGCGGCCTTCATCTCGTCCACGGCCTGTTCCCGTCGCATGCGATGTATGGCTTTGATGGGCACCCGGTCATCCTCACCCCGGAACTCCACCAGGAACAACAACGCTCCCGGTCGCATCGCTGCCACGATGGCGCTCATCATCTCCTGCGGATAGGCGAACTCATGGTAGACGTCCACCATCAGCACCTTGTCCAAGCGCCCTAAGGGCAGGCGGGGATCCTGCTCGGTGCCCAGCATCACCTCCACATTGTCCAGGCCCGATGCCAGGCTCCGGGTGAAGACACTGTCCAGCATGGCCGGCTGGATATCCACCGCATAGACCTTTCCCTGTGTGGCTTGTGCGGCCATCAGCAGGGTGTGATGCCCCATGCCGCATCCGATATCGGCGATCACATCGGTGGGGTCGATCTCCATCCTGTCCACCATCCGGGCGGGCTGCTCCTCGCGTTCCCGTTCCGGCCGGTCCAACCAGCCCGCGTGGGCAGCGCACATGGTATGTGCGATCTCCCGCCCCATGTACCACTTGCCGATCCCGTCCGGTGAACCCGCACGGAGCTCATAGGACGTTTGCGCTGCACAGCACACGGACACGACCATTAGGATCATCACAACCTGGCTGCGCATGGTGGTGGAACGACCAGCGCCGTGGCTTGTTCGCGCGGACCTGCCGTCCGTAAAGCCGCACACTTTTCAAAAGTTGTCCACACTTCCGAGCCCTCCATGGCAGCCCCGGCTACTTTTGAAGCATCCCTCCAGAACCGGCGCAACCCATGTCGTCATCCCCTTCCGTAGCCCCATCGGCCAAGGCGTCCGTCCTTGAACTCGAACGCATCGCCAGCCAGGTGCGCAGGGACATTGTGCGCCAGGTGCACGGCATGCAGAGCGGCCATCCCGGCGGCTCGCTGGGCTGTGCGGATTACCTCACCGCCCTGTATTTCAATGTGCTACGCCATACGCCGGAGCCTTGGGACATGGATGGCATCGGTCAGGACCTGTTCTTCCTGAGCAACGGTCACATCAGTCCCGTGTATTACAGCGTGCTGGCCCACAGCGGCTACTTCCCCGTGGGCGAACTGGCCACCTTCCGGAAGATCAACAGCCGGCTTCAGGGTCATCCCACCACGCACGAAGGGCTGCCCGGCGTGCGAATGGCCAGCGGTTCATTGGGCCAGGGGCTCAGCGTGGCCATCGGCGCTGCCCTGGCCAAGAAACTGAACGGTGATGACCACCTGGTCTATACCCTCCATGGCGATGGCGAGCTGCAGGAAGGCCAGATCTGGGAAGCCGCCATGTTCGCCGCCGGGAAAAAGGTGGACAACCTGATCAGCACGGTGGACTACAACGGCCGCCAGATCGATGGGGATGTGGATGACGTGATGCCCATGGGTGACCTGCGCGCCAAGTGGGAGGCATTCGGCTGGATCGTGCTGGAGACCGATGGGAACCACATGCAAGGCCTGCTGGATACCCTTGCCGAAGCACGCTCACGCACCGGCAACGGTCGTCCGGTGATGATCCTGATGCGCACCGAAATGGGCCAGGGCGTGGACTTCATGATGAACAGCCACGAGTGGCACGGGATCGCCCCGAACGACCAACAATTGGCCGCCGCACTGGCCCAGCTGGAGGAGACCCTGGGCGACTACTGAGGCCCATGCATCCGATCGGCACGCTTTTCACGGAACAGGTCGGCAGCGGCAGCACCTGGTGCCGTGAGACACGCCCGATGAACACATTCCGGAACTGGGTCCGACACGCCGAAGGAACTGTATGGGTGGTCCTGGGACTGCTCGCGCTGGGTCCTTCGGGTGACCTGGCAGCGCAGGATGCCGCACCCGAACAACCCTTGACGCGGATGTTGTTCGTCATGGACGCCAGCAACAGCATGAACGCCTTCTGGGGCAACCAGCCCAAGATCAACACGGCGCGCGAATTGCTCCTGGCCACGCTGAAAAAGCTGGAGGACCAACCCGACCTGGAGCTCGCCCTCCGCCTTTACGGGCACCAGACGCCGATACAGCCCGGCAAGCAGGACTGCGATGACACCCGTCTCGAAGTGCCCTTCGGCCCGAAGAGCATTCCGGCCATCCAGCAGACCCTCGCGTCCGTGCGCTGTGTGGGTACCACACCCATCGCGCGATCATTGGAGCGTGCCGCCACGGACTTCCCCGAAACGGTGCGCACGCGGAACGCCCGTCCGGTGCGGAATGTCATCATCCTGATCACCGATGGGATCGAAGCCTGTGATGAGGACCCCTGTGCCGTGAGCCGGGCGCTGCAGGCCAAGGGCATCGTCCTGAAACCCTTCGTGATCGGCGTGGGACTGGGCGATGCGGAGAAGTATGCCCTGCAATGTGTGGGCAATTACTACGACGCAAGCACGCCGGAGCTCTTCGAACATGTCCTGAACGTGGTGGTGACCCAAGCCTTGAACTCCACCACGGCACAGATCAGCCTGATGACAACCGATGGCAGACCGAACGAGACCGATGTGCCGGTCACGCTCTATGACCAGCGGACCGGACAGGTGCGCTACCACCTGATGCACACCATGAACGACCGGGGCATCCCGGATACCCTGGGCATCGACCCCATCTTCACCTACCGCGTGGTGGCGCATACCGTGCCCCCCTCAGTGCGCGAGAACGTGACGGTGAGGCCCGGCGTGCACACCATCATCGCGGTGGATGCGGGTATGGGCTCCCTGGACCTGCGCATGGGCTCCGGTCCGGCAGATGGGTATCCGGTGTCGTGCATCGTGCGGCGCAATGACGGTACCGAGACCTTGTTCGCACAGGGTTCCGGTTCGGTGCAGCGCTACCGCGTGGGGACGTATGACCTGGAAGTGCTCACCCTGCCCAGGACCTACATCCAGGATGTGCGGATCGAACAGGGGAAGACCACCGATATCGTGGTTCCCAAGCATGGGGTACTGAACGTGCAGACCGCCGCCTCGGGCCCTGGAGCCATCTTCCAGCGCAAGGGTGATGAACTGGTGTGGGTCGTTGACCTGGACCCGACCGGGATGAACAACCAGTTCCGCCTACAACCCGGTAGCTACAAGGTCTCCTACCGAAGCCGTAATGCGCACCGCACCGAACTCTCGCTGGAGCGCGAGGTCATCATCGACAGCGGCCGATCCATCACTGTGAATTTCTGACCATGGGCTACACCACCTATCCGATCCTCGATCAAAAGGACACCCGCAGCGGCTTCGGCGCCGGACTGCTCGAACTGGGCCGCAGCAACCCCGATGTCGTGGCCCTCTGCGCCGACCTCACCGGTTCACTGAAAATGGACGCCTTCAAGAAGGAATTCCCCGAACGCTTCGTGCAGGTGGGGATCGCCGAGGCGAACATGATGGGCATTGCTGCCGGGCTCACGATCGGTGGCAAGATCCCCTTCACCGGGACCTTCGCCAACTTCAGCACCGGCAGGGTGTATGACCAGATCCGGCAGAGCATCGCCTACGCCGACAAGAACGTGAAGATCTGTGCGAGCCACGCCGGACTGACGCTGGGCGAGGACGGGGCCACCCACCAGATCCTGGAGGACATCGGCTTGATGCGCATGTTGCCCGGCATGACCGTGATCGTGCCAGCCGACTACAACCAGACCAAAGCCGCGACCCTGGCCATCGCCGAACACCATGGCCCGGTCTACCTGCGCTTCGGTCGCCCCAAATGGCCCGTGTTCATCCCGGCGGACATGCCCTTTGAGATCGGCAAGGCACAACGCCTGGTGGAAGGCAGCGATGTGAGCATCTTCGCCTGTGGCCACCTCGTCTGGCGCGCGTTGAAAGCCGCCGAAGTGCTGGCCTCGGAGGGTATCCTGGCCGACGTGATCAACGTGCACACGATCAAACCTTTGGATGTGGAGGCCGTCCTTTCCAGTATTGATCGGACGGGATGCGCGGTGACCTGCGAGGAGCACAATCGACATGGAGGCCTGGGCGACGCCATCGCACAGACCCTGGCCACGCATCGCCCCACCCCACAGGAATACGTGGCCGTGAACGACAGTTTCGGCGAGAGCGGCACACCCGACCAGCTGCTGGCCAAGTACGGATTGGACACGCCCGACATCGTGGCGGCCGCGCGCCGGGCCATTGCGCGGCGCTGAACAACCTGCCACGGACAGCGGCATGAGCGACCTGTCCGACGATGAACTGCTGGCCCTCTTCCGGAAGGAGGATACATGCCACTATGCGTTCAACCTGCTGATGCGCAAGTACCAACGCAGGCTCTACACCTTCATCCGGCGGATGGTGTGCGACCACGACGAGGCCGAGGATGTGCTGCAGGACACCTTCATCAAGGTGTGGCAGAAACTGGGTGATTTCCGGGGCGATGCCCAATTGTACAGTTGGATCTACCGCATCGCCCACAACCAATGCCTGGACCACCTGCGCCGCTTGAAACGTGGCCTGTTCGTTAGCCATGATGCCGTCTCGGAACGGCTCTGCGGCAACCTGGACAGCACGGAGCACTTCACCGGGGACCACATCCAGCGGCAATTGCAACGGGCCATCATGACCCTGCCGGACAAACAGCGGGCTGTGTTCCACATGAAGTACTTCGATGAGCTCAAGTACGAGGAGATCAGCGCCATCACAGGCACCAGCGTCGGAGCCCTGAAAAGCAGCTACCACATCGCTGTTAAAAAGATCGAAGCCTGGCTCACCGCCGATCAAACCAAAGCGACCGACCCAACGTCCTAGGAACGACGCCATGCAGAACGGATCACATCACGACGAACTGGACGAGGCCCCCATCCTGCGTTCGCTGCACCGTGACGCACCCTTCGTCACGCCTCCCCGGTTCTTCGATGAGCTTCCGACACGGGTGCAACAGCGGATACTGGACGAGATCCGGCCCCGCCCCGTGGTACTATGGTGGACTTGGTTTCGGATACCTGCAGCTACCATGATGGCCTTGGTGCTGTTGGCCGCCGTCGTGTGGTGGCCCCGGTCCGGAACCATGGAAACACCGGACGCCTTGGTAGCAGAGGTGGAACTGGTGGGTGACGAACTCGACCGTGCGGACCTCGATGACCATGACCTGATGGCGGCCTACGGCGAGGCCCCCGAGCTGTACTCCGAGGTCGGCCATGGGCTGGGATCCGATGAACTGACCGCCTATCTCCTCAACGAAGACCTCTCACTCGACCAACTCATCGAGGAACTATGAAACAGCTCCTTTCCTTCCTTCTTCCCATGCTGCTCCTGGCATCTGCGCTCACGGTGCACGCGCAGGGCGATGACATGCCCCCGTTGAACGAGGAGCGCATGCGGGAGATCAAGGCCCAGAAGACGGCCTACCTCACCACCAAGCTCGGCCTCACTTCCGAGGAGGCCCAGCGCTTCTGGCCCATCTACAACGAGTACGACGAGGCGCGTGAAACGATCCGCAAGCAGATGCGTGTCCTGATGCGCCGGAAACAGGACCAGGAAAAGCCCTTGACCAATGCCGAGGCTGAGCAGCGATTGAGCAAGGGCTTGGAACTCCGTCAGCAGGAACTGGACATCGAGCGCAACTACAAAGACCGCTTTATCAAGTCCATCGGCGCCCAGCGCACCCTGGAACTTGTGCGGGCCGAGCACGACTTCAACCGCGAGGTGCTGCGTCGACTTCGTGAACGCTCCGAGGAGCGCGGAGGAGGGCGCCCTGCACCCAAACAATGATGCATTCCGCTCCGAGCCCGATCTTCGCGCCCTGATGGACGCGCCCCCGATCGGCCCACACGGACATCTGGCACAGACCAGTCCCTACCCCCTCACCCTGGAGGTGGTCCATGCTGAAGGGTGCTGGATCACCACCCGTGATGGACGAAAGTACCTTGACCTGGTGGCCGGACTGGCCGTGGCCAACGTGGGCCACCGCCATCCGTCGGTGGTCGCCGCCATCAAGGAACAATGTGACCGCTACCTGCACGTCATCCCCTATGGCGAGTTCATCCAGGGACCGCAGCTCCGGTTCGCAGAGCGCCTCACGGGGTTGCTGCCGGCCGCGCTGGACTGCGTGTACTTCTTGAACAGCGGGACGGAGGCCATCGAAGGCGCCCTGAAACTCGCCAAGCGGATCACCGGTCGCACACGCCTTGTGGGGTGCAGGAAGAGCTATCACGGAAGCACCCATGGCTCCCTGAGCCTGACGGACAATGAGACCAAGAAGTACCGGAACCGCCCCCTGCTGCCGGACGTGGCGCACATCACCTTCGGACACCTGCCCGATCTGGACCTGATCGATCCCCGAACGGCGGCCGTGGTCATTGAACCCGTTCAGGGCGATGCCGGAGTGCGCATCCCTTCGTCGGAATGGATGATCGCCTTGCAGGACCGGTGCCGGCAGACCGGTGCCCTGCTGGTGATGGATGAGGTGCAGACCGGTTTCGGTAGAACGGGTCGGCGCTTCGCCTTTGAACACTGGGGCGTGGTGCCGGACATCCTGGTCCTTGGCAAGGCTTTGGGCGGAGGGCTTCCCATGGGGGCTTTCGTCAGTTCGAAGGAACGGATGGAACTGCTGACCCACGACCCGGTGCTGGGCCACATCACCACGTTCGGAGGCCACCCCCTGCCCTGTGTGGCCGGGCTGACCGCACTGGACGCCCTTGAACAGGAAGGACTGAGCGCGAATGCACGGGCCATGGGAAGCCTCTTCCACGAACGGCTTGTTCACCCGGCCATCCGGGAGTTGAGGGGCCTGGGCTTGATGCTCGCTGTAGACCTTGGCGATGCAGACAAGGTGCAGAAGGTGGTGCATGCCTGTTTGGCGAACGGCGTCCTGGGTTTCTGGTTCCTCTCCTGCCCCACCGCGTTCCGGATCGCTCCTCCGCTGACCATCCGTTCCGAGGAGGTGGAGCATGCCTGCACCGTCATTCTCCAAGCCTTGGACGGGCTCGGTACAGCCTGATCGCCAGCATTCTATACATCCCCGAACAGGCGCCTTGCCGTTCCTCATTGCCCGGACACCGCCTCTTTCAACGCAGCCACCGATGGTCCGATATACCACTCCGTTCCTTGGCCTGATCGGGGGGCAATGAACCAATGAATACTCTTCGGCCTTACTTTAGAGGCCGGCAATTTGAACAAACCGATCCCCTTGCCCCGGAGCACACCATGAAACAACTGATACTCGGATTAGCCCTCGCACTGCCGTTCGCTGCCAACGCACAGCAACTGCACTGGTGCCAAGCAGATGAGATGCGCCAGCGTCTGATCGAAAGCGACCCGACCTACCTGGAGAGAGAAGCAGCCTATGAGGCCGAGATGGCCGAGCTGCTCCGCAACAGCGCGGTCCAACGGGATGACGAGACCATATACGTCATCCCGGTGGTGTTCCACATCATCCATGGTGGAGGTGACGAGAACGTGACCGACGAAGAGATCGCGACCGAGCTGGAGGACCTGAACGATGACTATCGCAGGCTCAACTCAGACCTCTCGGAAGCGGTTCCCTATTACCAGCAGATCGCGGGTGATATGAAGGTGGAGTTCCGTCTGGCCAAGATCGACCCGGACGGTAACTGCACCAGCGGTATCGACCGCGTGCGCTCTCCGGAAACGCTGGTGGGCGACGATGGTTCCAAATACAATTACTGGCCCCGCAACAAGTACATGAACATCTGGGTGGTGCGCCGCATGGGCGGAGGAGCTGCCGGTTACGCGTATTACCCGAACGCCTTGACCGGCGTCTCGCAGGTCGCCGATGGTGTGATCATGCTCAGCTCCGGCGTCGGGAATAACGGGAACACCCTCACCCACGAATTGGGCCACTCCTTCAACCTGGCTCATACCTGGGGAGCGAACGTGGCCGGCATCGAAGGCGTGCCCGGATCCCGCTTCATGGTAACGACCTGCAGCGACGATGGTGTTGAAGATGTCCCTTTGACCAAGGGCCATCAACCTGGTTATTGCCGCAAGTTCGACCATACCTGCACCGCGCAGAATTTCACAGCTTCGGTGATGAACTTTGACGGCATGGTGAACGGTGGCGGGACGACCGACCCCAGCACCATTCCTACCGAACTGGACACCTTCTACAATGAGACCGCTGTGGTCGTGAACCCCTTCACCGCTGTGGGTGTGGGTTCCACCTCGCTCGCGGACGGTGAGTTCGGGTTCAGCAACTGGGGCACCGGCGCCACCGACGGTGAGACCGAGTTCGCCAATCTGGCCGGCACCCAGGACGTCGCCAAGTACTACGAGTTCAGCATCGACCCTACCCTGCCCTACTCGCACCGTCCGACCTCCATCACCTTCAAGGCCCGTCGCACGGCGAATGGCCCCCGCACGTTCGCCGTTCGTGCGACGCGCACCGGTGCGTTCAGTTCGAACTTCACGGCCCTCAACTCGTCATCCGACCCCAACCTGCAGATCCAGGGCAGCACGACATTCTTCATCAAGAACGATGTCGAGGATGTGATCAACGGTTGCCGTGTGAACCTCGCCACACTTTTCCCTACCGGGGATGAACTGAATCCCGAGACCGATCAAACCGTTACCATCCGCATCTATGCCTGGAACGCTGAAGAGGAAGGCGGTGCCTTCTTCATCGACTCCCTGGTGCTGGGTGGAACGTTCGGACGTATCGAGAACGTGGAGAACTACATGGAGTACTCCTATTGCTACAAGCAATTCACCGAAGGCCAGGTGGCGCGCTGGCGCGCTGCTGCGAGCTCCGATGTGGGGGACCGTCGTTCCCTCTGGCAGGCTGAAAACCTGATCGCCACAGGGACCAACGATGGTTACGTGCCCAGCTGCCCGCCGAACGCAGACTTCTACGCTGCGCTTTCAACCAACAGCGTTCCCTATCCTTCCACAGCCTGTGCAGGTGCCTCCATCACCTTCCGCAACAACAGTTCAGGCGGTGCAGCTACCGACTGGAACTGGACCTTCCAGGACGGGACGCCTGCTACCAGTACGCAGCGAAATCCAACCGTTTCCTTCTCGGGTGCGGGCTGGAAGTCCGTGACCCTAACGGCCACCAACGAATATGGTTCAAGCACCAAAGTGCAGGAATTTGCCGTGAACATCAGCGAACAGTCCACCAACATGGCACCGTTCTTTGAGAGCTTCGAGGAAACCGAGAACCTGTGGCCCTTCCACGCGGAGAACTATGACAACAACCACACCTTCTTCTCCCTCTACACCGAAGGTGGTTTCTCTGGAAACGCCTGTGCCATGCTGAACAGCGGTGCCCGCAACCAGCTTGACCTCATCGACCAGACCAACGATCTGGACATCGATGACCTGGTCTCACCGAGCGTGAACCTTTCCGGTCTCTCTGGCGTGCAGTTGTCGTTCCGCTACTCATACAGCACCAACACCACGGTTATCGATAATGTCATCGAGAGGCTGGAGGTCGATCGTTCGCTTGACTGCG
>CAMCAZ010000015.1 GCA_945872795.1 Chryseobacterium gleum | reverse complement strand
GGGAGATTACTCCGTGACCATCGTTTCCGAAGGGGGATGTGACACTACCATCACCTTCAGCCTGGTGGAGCCTGCGCCACTGGAGATCTTGCTGGAAGAGGAACTGCTCGCCTGCCAAGACCGACCCCTCACCATCAGTGTGGGTAGTTCCGGTGGCACGGGCGAAGTCACCTTCGACTGGTCGAACCAAGGCGTTGGCAGCAGCATCACCATCATCCCCGAGGTGGAGACCGAGTTCACCGTGACGGCCACCGATTCCAATGGATGCGCCACCTCCGGCACCACGCGTGTGCGGCTGGAGGAACCCTTGTCGGTGTATTTTCCCAACACGTTCACCCCGAACGGTGATGGCATTAACGACGATCTGGGGGCGTCCCTCTTCCCGGTGCCGGCCGAGTTCGAGCTGGTGATCTTCGACCGGTGGGGGGGCGAAGTGTTCCGTTCCACCGATCCCGGGGAGCGCTGGACCGCGGAAGGATATCCCAATGACCTGTACGCTTACAAGTTGAGCACAGCGGACCGCTGTGTGACCGAGAAGGTCAGGACGGTACGCGGCCATGTGACCGTGTTGCGCTGAGCGTATCGTTGCGCAGAACGTGCGCCTGGTGGCACATCCTTCGTGCTACCTGAGCGGGCGGCCGATCAGGCCATTCGTTCCTCCGGGCTGCCGTCGGTCATCATCCGGGCATGCATGCTCACCAACAAGCCGGCGACCCATTGGCCGCTGGCGTACTTCTCTAATTGCATGAGGGCGAAGATCGGGAGGAATGCTCTACCGCAACCCCGGTTCAAGCCCGGGGCAAGCTGCTACGAACGCAACGAGTGCGCAACGGGAATGCGGGTTGTTTGGGCGTGCCCCTCGCACCCTTCGACTCCGCTCTGCTCCGCTCAGGGCCCTCGGGTCGCGCTCTTCCGTGCAAGTCCTCGCCGAAGACGGCTCTGGGCTTTCCCGTTCGATCGCTCACGCGGGCATAGTGTCCGGCCATTAGCTTTGGGTCATGGACCTCAAGACCCACAAACTCGAATTCCTCGAGCGCATCGCCAACGTGGAGGATGAAGCGCGGTTCCCTTCCTGAAGTTGGAGGACCGGCTGTACACGGCGGACGAGGTACGAGCGTTGGTGGGGGAGGTGTTGGCCACAGTACCCACTGGAGCCCCCGATGAGGAGATGAGTGAGGAGGAGCTTGCCGAGATGGAGCGCCGCCACCAGGCACGACTGCGTGGTGAGAGCAAGGGTTCATCGCGGAAGGACTCCCTGGAGCGCCTGCGTTCCCGGCGACCATGATCTACACGCTGGTCGTGCAGCCCGAAGCGGAAGCTGATGCCGCTTCGGGCCCCGATGGTCTGGAAGAGATAACCCGAGGCTTGGATCAAGTTTTAGCCGCCTAAGGGTACCTCGAAGAACCTCGCTCCGGCGGCGATGGAGGCAGGGGCGCTTTCCATGTGCACTTGCTCTCGTCCGGCCATACTTCGTTGCCCCTCAGTTGGATACTTCGTTCGCTCCGTCGCGCGCCGTCGCCGGAGCGCTTTGGCGAAGTGCGACCAGAGCGCTTTGGCGCGTCGGAGACCAGTATCCTCACTTCGGGGCGCCTCGTCTGACCGAACGATAGCTGCGCGCGCCATCCGTTCGAGGTTCTTCGAGGTACCCCTAACTTCCCGGACACGTTTATGGTCTTGCAACCATGAACGTGTGCTGTTTTTTAGGTGGATAGAACATATGCCCTCTATCAGGCATTGCACCGCTTGAGGACGACGCTCGTTGACTTCCGGCATCGACAACCTCGGGCTATCGCAGTCACTCATGCCAGAACAAGATCCACAGTTCATGCCGATCGTCCGCTTTATCATGACCAGATCAATAAAGTATCGGACGGCGACCATGCAGGTTCCTTTTCGGCTCTGAAGTACATTCGGTAAACGAATGTCCATGAAGATCATCCGTGGAAATGAAAAAGCCCCGTAGTACGGGGCTCTTTCAGTGTTTGAGTGGATTGTATCAGTTCCTCTTACGAACTGCCCGTTTGGCGATGGTCTGGCCATCCTTGATGATCAGTACCCAGTAAGTACCGGCGGGCAGTGAGGAGAGGTTCATCACGGTCTGGATATGGAACTCTCCGCGGTATTCTGATAATACACGCAGGCGGCTGTTCACCACCTGGATGGTGAGATCCTCGGTGTGAAGGTTGTTCACCATGATGTTGAGGTCATCGCGGAACGGGTTGGGCCAGATGGTGACCTCACCGTCGGTGACGCTCGCCGCAGGGAAACCGGGACCATCGGTCTGACTGTAGCCGAGGGTGGCAAAGCCGAGTGCCAGGGGCAGAAGGAAGAGTTTCAGGAGTTTCATGGTGATTGGGTTTGTGTCCTTTTACCAACGCGGTCATGAAAAGGTTACAGTGTCCGGAAAAAAAATGCGCCTGCAAGGGACATCGCTTGTGTCGGACCATCGTGAAGCACGCTCCGTGGGCCGTCAAGTGCGTCTGTTAGCCATGAGGCAGCTCCCGGCAGGTCGGGCTAGTTGATGGTCACCAAAGCACCGCTGCGAGCAGTGTTACTGAGCCGGTGGGAAAGAAACAGACGATCGGCACGATCTGTGGATCACGGCGGACATGAACAGAAGCGATTCAAGAAGCCTTGGAGAAGAAGCGCTTATCGAGCGGCGCAAGCAGGTAGTGCGATGCCGACAGCGGGGCGTTGGCCTGAAGGACTCCGGTGAACTCTGCAGTATGAGCCGACATGCTGCCAACCGTGCGTGGCAACTGTACCTGAAGAAGGGATGGAAAGCGTTGGAGACAAGGCGCATAGGTCGGCCATCGGGCAGCGGGCATCTGCTCACGGATGAGCAGCAGCAAGAGATACAACGACCGATCAGTGACAAAATGCCCGATCAGCTCAAACTGCCCTTTGCACTATGGACGCGCAAGGCCGTTGGTCAGTTGATCTGCGAACGCTATGGTGTGGCACTTGCCGAACTTACGCTGACCGACTACATGAAGCGCTGGGGGTCACTTCACAGAAGCCCATGCCCCGGGCATTTGAACAGCGCCCTGCCGAAGCACACAAATGGAAGACGGAGATCTATCCAGGTATTGAGCACCGCGCCAAGCGGGAAGGGGCCGAGATCCTTTGGGGTGACGAGACCGGGGTTCGCAACGATGATGTGCGCGGGCGCAGCTTCGCCAAGCGTGGCCAAACCCCGATCGTACGCGTGAACAATATGCGCTATGGACGCTCGATCATCTCGGCGATCAGCAACCGGGGCATCATGCGCTGGATGGTGTTCAAAGGAGCCCTCAATGTGCGGTTGTTCCGCCGTTTCTTGGAACGCCTGATCGCGCGCGCAAATCGGAAGGTCTTCCTGATCTTGGATAACCTGCCGGTGCATCACGCCAAAGCTCTACAGTCTTGGTTGGCCATCAACAGCCATCGCATCGAACTCTTCTTCCTACCCAGCTACTCCCAGGAACTCAATCCGGTGGAAGTGGCCAATGCGGCGCTGAAGAAGAACGTTACCTCCAAAGCTCCAGCCCGCACTGAGGAGCAGATGGTCAAGTCCATTATCGGCCACTACAGAAGCGTTCAACGGACACCTGTCAAGGTCATGCAGTACTTCCTTCATCCAGATGTCTCCTACGCCGCATGAGTACGGATCTTCGTCACCGGCTCAGTAATAGTAGTGAGTGGGGACCGGGATCGGCAGTCTCTATGGGGGGAACGGGAGCGGTTCCTCCAAATAGTGGCAACAGGATACCTGGAGCCAAGGCTGAACGTCAACTCGAACGGAGGCGTCAGGCTATACGCCGACGCTATCCTGGGCATTGGCGGCTCCATTGGCATGTGACTGGTCATGGAGCATTCCGCCGCATTCGTCCCGATCGCCCATATTTGGCCGTTGCGCTCTTCGTTCGCCCCCTTCATCCTCCTACGCCTTCGTTGGCTGCAGCTGCGCCGGGCCTTCCCGCCGTACGGTCTGGTCATCCTGGCCCTCGCGGTGGTCACGGCGATATGGCTGTTGCACCGTGTAATGCTGCAGTATCACCGGGCGGTGCCCTCCTTCGCCGGTGGCGCGCTGTTGATCGTATGGAGTCTCCATCAGCGTCGTGAAGACCTGCACTTCCTGCTCCGCCATGTGCCTCAAGCCCGACAGGCGATGGCCATGGAGTACGGTGTCCTTGTGTTGCCGGTGCTCGTGGGACTTCTGTCGGTTCGCGCATGGGCGGTGGCGGGGATGCTCCCGCTGGTTTGCCTCGCGGCCTGGCTACCGGTGTTTCGGAGCGGGAGCGTGCGCGGCGCCTGGCTGCGTCGATGGGTCCCCGTGCGCCTCTTCGAATGGCGGGCTTTCTTGCAGGCCACGCACCCCATCAGCCTGCTGCTCTGGGGGGCGGCGCTCGCCTTCTGCTGGCTGCCGGTACTGCCGATCTTCCTGCTTGGCATCGTTGCACTGACAGCCACGGCCAGCCAGGAGCAGTGCGAGCCGCGCGTCATGCTGTTGGCCACGGCCACGGATGGCCGCTCACTCCTGCTGACCAAAGTTCGCGGTGCGGTGATGCTCATTGGCGGTTTGATGCTGCCCGTTCTGGTCGCGGCCACGTTATTCCGGCCCGACTGGTGGTGGGTACACCTGGGCTTCGGCTTTGGCATGGTGGCGATGGTGGCCTATGCTGTGGTGCTGAAATACGCCAACTACCGACCCAGCGCACGCCTGGAGGCCAATGGCGCCTACTTGACCATCGCCGTGCTCTTCGCCATTTTGCCCGGCCTATCCGTGGTGCCGCTCGTGATGCTCCTCACCGAATGGCCCAAGGCCTGCGCCAACCTCAACGCTTACTTCCATGCTCACCATCGCTGACCTTCACTCCGCCTATGGCGACAGGCCCGTGCTGGACATCCCGCATTACGAAATGGCCCCAGGAGTGCACGGCATCGTGGGCCTCAACGGTGCCGGCAAGACCACCCTGCTCAACGCGCTGTATGGCTTCGGCCGAAATGCCGGGGCCCGCATCCACTGGAGCGGCGCCGACATGGGTCATGCCAACACGGCTTTCCTTGAGACGGACAACTATTTCCATCCGGGCATCACCGGACGCGAGTATCTGGAGCTGTTCATGAGCGGGCCGGGCGGAGCGGATGTGAAGGTGTTGAACGAGCTACTGGAGGTGCCGCTCGATACGCTGATCTCAACATATTCCACTGGTATGCGGCGCAAGCTTGCGCTGCTTGGCGTGCTTGGTCTGGATCGGGCTGTGGTTCTGCTGGACGAGCCGACGAACGGCCTGGACATGGCCTCGGTACGGGTGCTGGAGGCGGTGATCAAGCGGCTTGCTGACCGGGGCCGCACGGTGCTCATCACCTCGCACGTGCTGGGTCCACTCATCAATGTGTGCGACCGCATCCACCTGCTGCAGCATGGCCTGTTCGCGAACGTGTTTGAGCGCGGGGCCACGGATGGTCTGGAGAGGGCGCTGTTCGCGGAACTCGATCGGCGCACCAGCGAGGTGATCGAGAAGTTGGGCTAGTTCAGTGGCCCGCAACGCGTAGACCCGATCGTCATCTGCCTCGAGATCCCCGGTGAAGGGGTGCGAGAAGGCATCCGTAAGGTTGACGCGCACATGGGGTCGTTGGCGTGCTTCACCAGGGCGTGCAGGTCGTCCGGACGGAAGAGGCGCAGCGTGAAAAGCATGATCGTTCGAATCTACAAATACCTAGCCCCCGACCAGTGCGTATTAGCTGGGACGACCTGGAGGTCTGTGGCAGGTCACTGTTGTACTTGACGGGATGCCCGGATACCACACGGTCCTGTTCGTCGGGGGCATGATCATGCACAGTACCACCAAGCGATAAGCGCGATCGGCAGGCCTGCCCGGTATGCCATGCTGTATTCGAATAAGGAGATCTTCTGAGGGCTTAGATCAGATCGAGGTCCGAGTATATCTTTAGCGCCAGAATCACCAAACCATTTCCACCATGTTCGCCCAGTTCCGTTTTTCGAGCGCCCTATTTGTACTCCCGTTCCTTGTGGGCTGTGGAACGCCTGATCCGGCTGCGACAACACCAGCCACTGATGCAGTGCCTGCTGCTGAGGTGCAAAAACCCGTTCTTTCCAAAGCGATGACCGCCGAGGAGCAGGCAGCCCTGACCCCGGAAATGATCATCCAGAACATGAAGGATGGTAATGCCCGTTTCCTTGCCAATGACCTCACCGTGCGCGACCATATGTCGAAAGTGCGTTCTGCTGTTGGTGGCCAGTTCCCCATGGCGGTCGTGCTCTCCTGCCTGGATAGCCGGATCCCCGTGGAGGATGTGTTCGACCTTGGTCTGGGTTCTGTGTTCGTGGGCCGGGTGGCTGGGAACATTGTGAACGAGGACCTGCTGGGAAGCATGGAGTTCGGTACCAAGGTCAGTGGTGCCAAAGTGATCGTGGTCCTGGGCCACAAGAATTGTGGTGCGGTCGTCTCGGCGATCAACAAGGTGGAGCTTGGGAACATCACTGCCATGTTGAGCAAGATCCAGCCTGCTGTGGCCAAGTCGCAGGACTTCGCCGGTGAGAAGGTCAGCTCGAACGTGGCTTTCGTCGACCATGTGGCCAAGAACAACGTACTGCATGTGCAGGAGACCATTCTTGCCCAAAGCCCGATCATTGCTGAACTGGTGAAGGCCGGTGCGGTGAAGATCGTCGGTGCGTATTATGACATGGAGACCGGCGCCGTGGAGTTCCTGAATTGAACCGGACTCTTTTGCGCTGAGTGCGGTGAGCCTTGGGGTCGCCTACGGCTCATCGCTCTTATTGTGGTCGCGGGTTCACTGCACGCTGCTGGTACGGTCGGATCCTGTGCCCGTGGAATTCCTCCTTGACAGCACCGATGCCCGCCGACCGCACAGTCTACAGATGGCACGGTTGCACCGTTTTATTGGACAGGGGTGCATCCATCAATTCCACATCGGTCATCATTGATCGGCGCGCTGTCACATCCCCCCAGAACCCTCCACCCACATGAGGACTCATTTGCTGACCATTGCCCTGTTCCCTCTTTTTGCACATGCCCAGAGCGATCGTGTGGTGGAGCGCAACCAGAATTTTTGGTTCAGCCACTGGGGTGATCACATGGTGGCCGATAAATGGAGCCTACACTCTGAGTTCCATATCCGGCGCGCCGACATGGGTGCCAGCGCACAGCAGTTGCTCATCCGCCCGGCTGTCAACTACCACCTCAATGATCAGGTGATGTTCACGTTGGGTTATAGTTATTACGAGAATTATCCATTCGGGGAATTCCCGATCCGGTTCCAGAATTGGGAGCACCATATCTACGAGCAGGCGCAGATCACACATCGTCTGGGGAAGCTGGCCTTGGCACACCGCTATCGGATCGAGCACCGCTGGATCGCACAAATAGTTCCGGATGATACCGGGAATGAAGGTGTCTTCGATGGCTACAGCACCTCCAACCGGATGCGCTACCGCCTATGGCTCACGTATCCGATCGGACGATCGGAGAAATTCACTGCAAACACGTACTGGGAATTATTCCTGGTCACCCGAGCCGCCAGTGGCGTGGACCGCTTCAATCAGAACCGCTTGGCCGCCATGGTGGGATACAGACCGGTGAAAGAGGTGAATCTGCTCATCGGATACCTGCAGCAGGACCTGGAGCGACCAGGTGCAGCCAACGGCGAGGACCTGAGCCAGAGGAACGCCACGTTGCATATAGCTGCGGTGGTCAACCTGGACCTGCGCAAAAAGAAGGCCGACCCGCAGTAAGGGTTGTCGTAAGCCATTCATGCCATCCTGCGCTGAAGGCCGTGCGCTCGGTCATCGGTTGGAGTTGATCGGGCAAGTCCTTCAGCAGAAAGCCCCGACCTCTCGCGGAGATCGGGGCTTGCCTTTCGTTGCGCTCGTTGCGCCGTCGCGGTGAACTAGTTCGCTAGGGTCTTGAACGTCGGTGTGACACCCATGCTGTGGAAGAAGAAGGCCCACTTGTCCGCCTGCTGATCGATGATCATGTTCGTGGGCATGCCTGCACCGTGGCCGGCCTGCACCTGCACGCGGATCAGCACGGGCGCGTCGCCCTGTTGCGCGGGCTGCAGGGTGCTGATGAACTTGAAGCTGTGCGCGGGCACCACGCGGTCATCGTGGTCAGCGGTCATCACCATGGTGGCCGGGTACTTCGCTGGCCTCACGTTGTGCAGCGGGGAGTACTTCATCAGGTAGTCCAGTTCCTCCTTGCTGTTATCCGCGTTGCCGTACTCGGGCACCCAGCCGAAGCCGGCGGTGAACTTCTGATAGCGCAGCATGTCCAGCACGCCCACCTCGGGGAAGCACACGCCGAAGAGCTCGGGACGCTGGGTCATCACCGCACCGATGAGCAGTCCGCCGTTGCTGCCTCCGTTAACGCCCAGGTGCGGGGTGTCCGTCCACTTCTCGGCGATCAGGTATTCCGCAGCTGCGATGAAGTCATCGAACACATTCTGCTTCTTCTCCTTCATGCCGGCCTTGTGCCAGTCCTCGCCATACTCGCCGCCACCGCGCAGGTTGGCCAGGGCGAACACGCCACCCTGTTCAAGCAGGATCATCCGGCTGGTGCTGAAGCTGGGGGAGAGGCTGACGTTGAAACCACCGTAGGCATAGAGCAGGGTCGGGTTGTTGCCGTTCTTCTCCAGGCCCTTTTTGTGCACGATGAACATGGGGACCTTGGCGCCGTCCTTGCTGGGATAGAACACCTGTTCCGTGACGAACTGTGAGGGGTCGAACTTCAGCTCGGGGCGGCTGAACACCTCGCTCTTGCCCGTGGCATAGTCGTATTTGAAGATGGTGCCGGGGTCGGTGAAGCTGGTGAAGCTGTAGAAGCCGAAAGTGGCGTCCCGCTTTCCGCCGAAGCCGCCCGCACTGCCCAGGTCGGGCAGTTGGATCTCCTGTTCGTCCGTGCCGTCCAGCTTGAAGCGGTGGATGCGCGTGGTGGCATCCTTCAGGTAGCTCGCGAACATGTAGGGGCCGCCGGTGCTGACGCCTTCCAGCAGCTGTTCCCGCTGGGGGATGATGTCCCTCCAGTTCTCCTTGGCCGGTTTCGCCGGATCCACCTCCACCAGGCGGTAGTTGGGGGCATCCACTTCGGTCATCACCAGGAACTTGCCGGTGGCAGGCACGAACTCAACGATGCTCGTCTTGTGGTCGAAGCCCTGCTGGAGGGGCGTCCATGCGGTGGAAGGGCTGGGGATGCCACCCTTGCGCAGGTCATGGAAGTACATCTCGAAGCCGTCGGTCCCGGTGCTCACGTACAGCGTGGCGAATTCCTCGCCTTCGGTGACCCCGGCGCCCACGTACAGGTCGCCGTTCACCTTGTTCTCCCACACCAGCACGTCCTTCTCCTGTGCATCACCCAGTTTGTGGTAATAGACCTTCTGGAACTTGCTGGCAGCGCTCAGTTCCGTGCCCTTGGCGGGCTCCGGATAGCGGCTGTAGAAGAAACCGTCCTTGTACCAGGCCACTCCGCTGAACTTGGCCCACTTCAGCACATCGGTCGTCTGCTTCATGGTGCCGAGGTCGTACACCGTGATGTCCTGCCAGTCGCTTCCCGCCTTCTGCACGCCCACGGCCATGTAGCGGTCCTTGTGGTCGCCACCCATAAGGCTGAAGGTGGTGGTCCCGGCCGGGTCGATGGCATTGGGGTCGATGAAGACCTGGTCCTCCCCATCGAGGCCCTTGCGCACATTGATCACGAACTGGTTCTGCAGGCCGCTGTTCTTGCTGATGAAGTAGAGCTCGCCCACCTTGTAGGGCGATCCCACCTTGGGGAAGTTGTACAGTTCCTCATAGCGCTTGGCGATGGCGTCGCGATAGGAGATCTTGGCCAGATGGGCCTGGGTCAACGCGTTCTGCCGCTTCACCCAGTCGGCCGTCTCCGCGCTGGTGTCGTTCTCCAGCCAGCGATAGGGGTCGGCGATCCAGGTGCCGTGCAGGGTATCTCCGGCGGTACTGTCCCGGCGGGTCTCAGGGTAGGTCATCTTCTCCACGGTGGCTGTGGGTTCGCCCTCACCACAGGCTTGCAGAGCGAGCAGGGCGACGGGCAGGGCAAATAGGGGGATGGTGCGCATTGTGAACGTGTGTCCAAGGTTGGTTGGACGGCGCCAAAGGTAACCGGCCGGACAAAGGCCGGTCCGGCGCTCCACGATGCCTTGGGTGATGGACGGTTCGCCGGGTCAGGCGCGTTTGCGCTTCTGTTCCTGCACGCTGGCGAGGGCGAAGACCGTTCCCGGCCCCGACATCAGTTCCACCGTGGTGCCCAGCTGGCCTGCCAGGGTGTGGATCAGCTCCATGCCCAGGCTCTGGGGGCGTTCCCACTTGGAACGGTCGGGGAGGCCCACGCCATCATCGCCTATGCGCAGGTGGATGCCGCCATACGCGTCACCGTCCAGGTGCACCAGGATGGTCCCCTCCTTCCGCCCCTTGAAGGCGTACTTCAGGGAGTTGGAGATGATCTCGTTGATGATGAGTCCCAGCGGGATCAGGGTCTCCACGCTGAGGGTGGGGATGTTGATCCGCACGTCCAGGTGCAGCTTCGTGTCGATGGTGTAGGCATAGCAGAGGTCACGGGTGAGGTGCGAGAGGTAGGCGTTCACGTCGATGTTCGCCAGGTCCTTGCTCAGGTAGGTCTGCTCGTGCACCAGGGCCATGGCGCTGACGCGGTTCACACATTCGTTGAACAGTTCCAGGGTGCGTTCATCCTTCACCTGGTCCATCTGGAAGCGGATGAGGCTCTTGACGATCTGGAGGTTGTTCTTCACCCGGTGGTGGATCTCCTTCAGCATCACCTCCTTCTCCTCCTTGCTCAGCATGGTCTCGCGCAGTTCCTTGTTGGTGGTCTCCAGGTTGCGTCGTGCGGTCTCCAGTTGCTCCGAATGGATGCGGCTGCGCTGGAGCAGTTTGTTGCTGACGCCCACCAGCCAGGCCATGATCACGGCCATCAGGCAGGCGGCGATGAGCAGTACGCGGGCCTCGCTCCAGCGGGCACTGAGGGTGGCAGAGTGTGCGCTCAAGCCCTGTTCGTGCACGCTGCGGGCGGCGCGGTCCACGGATTTCTGGGCGCGTTGCAGCATGATCTGCAGCACGGCCTCCTGTGAACGCAGATCGCTCCAGGCGCCGGTATGGGCCAGGGTCTGTCGGTGCAGTGAATCGGTCTGGTGCAGGGAGCGCTCCAGCGCGGCCGGAAGTTCCGCCATGCCGGGTGAATCGACGTAACGCTGATGCGTGTTCTTGATCCGTTCGCGCAGGCGGCGAAGCTCATCTGGCCATTGCTGCTGTCCGGCACCGAGGTCCACCCGGTGCACCAGGCCCAGCTGGTGGATGCCATCGCTGATCGTGCTGAGCTCGTCCAGCAGCTTCACCTCGTGGGCAATACGCTGCTGCAGGGCGGTGGACCGGGAGACCAGGACAACGCCGTACGCGATGAAGATGAAGGACACGACGGATGCCACGATGGGCCACCGACGCCACGGAGTACGATTGGAGTTGAGCATGATGCGTCCCCTTCAACGCAATGCACCACGGAGGGTTTCGTCAGGGTTCTGATGCGGCGCGCAGGCGGGATTCCAAGGCCGCCATCAAGGCCTGTATGCGGGTCGTGGCCGTGTTCTTCACTTCCATGAGCAGGCGCTGCGCATTGGCCTTCCCCATGCCCGGCGTCCGCTGCGTGGGAGTGTCGCCTTTCGGAAGCAGACCCAGGTGCACACCACCCAGTGTGGTGTTCCGGTTGCCCGTGTGCACCAGCTCGGTGATCTGGGTGGTGCACTCACCGGGCTTGATGCGGATGGTGATGTGGTAGCTCACCACCCCCATGCTCTCCTCGCGCATGGTGAGCATCTCCGAACGGAAGTTCAGGCGGGACACTCCCTCAATGATTCCCTGTTCGCGGTCCGACCGCAGCAGTTTCGCCCCCGGTTCACGCCCGAAGCTCCACGTCCAGGCTTCCACCGCCTTGTCGAAGAGCTGCACCGCGTTCAAGGGGACGCTCACCGACCGGTTGAAGCTCATCGCTGCCGTGCCATCGTTCGGCAGCGATTGGGCCCCGCACAAGGCAGGAAGGAAAAGCAGGCCCAGCAGGGCGGTCCATCGGTCCACGGGGGAAAGTTAGCGGGGTTCAAGGGACGCTCCGTTCCTTACCTTTGACCGCTTATCAAAATTTGTTCCAAATGAGTTCTATCGGAATCGCCAACAGGGCGCTAAAGGTGGGTGTGTTCTATGACGGAAGCTACTTCACCCACGTCAGCAACTACTATAACTACGTCCATCCCCACCGCCGCAGGCTGCACATCGGTGGCCTGCACGACTATATCAAGCATGTGGTGGCCGAGAAGGAAGGCACCCTTCCCAACCTCTGCCACATCATCGACGCACACTTCTTCCGCGGGCGGTTCACGGCGCGCGATGCCAACGAGAAGCCCAATCAGCTTTACTACGACCGGGTGTTCGATGATGTATTGATGTACAACAACGTACAGACCCATTATCTGCCCGTGAAGGACATGATGGGCCGCAAGCGTGAGAAAGGGATCGATGTGCTCATGGCCTTGGAGACCTTTGAACTGTGCATGCTGAAGCGCTACGATGTGGTGGCCTTGGTGGCCTCCGATGGCGACCATATGCCCCTGGTCCGCAAGTTGCACGCCCTGGGCTGCAAGACCATGCTGTTGGGTTGGGATTTCGAGTTCAATGACCAGGAGTCCGGTGAGCTGCAGACCACCAAGACGAGCACCGATCTGTGGAATGAGGTGAGCTACCCCTTGCCCATGCACGATCTGATCGAGGAGGGCCTGCGCGAGGACGATGAGGTGATCCGCGAGGTCTTCGTGTTGCGCGACCCTTCGCGCGAGCAGGATGCGGACGGTAACGAGCGCGTGAGCGGTCCATTGACCATGGTGGACGATGAGCGGCACCGCAGCACCATCATGAGCCTCCTGAACGGCTACGGATTCATCCGGTTTCCGGAGAACAACCTCTTCTTCCGCTACGACGATCTGCAGGGTATCCCCTTTGAGGAACTGGCGATCAACGATGAGGTGGAGTTCAATGTGGCCGTGAACCACAAGGGCCAGCGCGTGGCGCGCAGCATCACCCGCGCCGAGTAGGATTTCAGGCAGCTCCCAGTCGCAGGGTGAACACGGTGCCCTGACCCGGTCCGGCGCTCGTCGCGTTCAACGTTCCATCCATGGCTTCGGCCCATTGGCGGGCCTTGGCGAGGGATGAACGCCCCTGCGGTTCCCCGTCCGTACTGCGTGAACTGAGCCAGGCATAGCGAACGAAGATCTGTTGCAGGTCTTCCGCGCTCAGCCCAACTCCGGGGTCCTGTACTTCGATGCTGACCTGTCCACCCACCTGTTCAGCCCGCACGTGGATCGAGGCGCCTTTGGGGCTGAACTTGGACGCGTTGGAAAGCAGCACGGCGATGATCTCCCCCAGGTAGTGGGCATCGGCCGACACGGAGAGCCGGTCATTCACAGCCACCGTCACCTGTTGTTCTTTGCGCGTGAAGCGATGCTGGAGTTGTTGTTGTGCCTTTACGATCGTTGGGAGCAGTTCCACGGCCTGCCGATCCAATTTCCCCACGCTCCGGTCGACGCCGAGGTCATCCAGGAGGACTTCAGTTTCACGCATGGCCTTGAACTGCTGCTGCATGCCGAACTCGTAGAGCTCCTTCTCCTCCTCCGTGGTGGCGCTGGCACCGAGGTGCTGGATCACCTGCTGCAGACCGGCCAGGCGGTTGCGCAGGTCATGGGCGAACTTGTGCAGACGTTCCGCCTGGGCGGCGTTCGCGCGACGGTCGTCCTGAAGTGCCATGGTGCGGATCGTTCACTGCTGGGCGAAGCGCATCAGCACATCCTCCAGGCTGTCGGAATTGATGGGCTTGGACAGGTATTGGCAGTCCTTCAGCTCGCGGATGGCGGCGATGACCTCCGGCTTGGTGCTGGCCGTGAGGAAAAGGATCGGGATCGGCTGCCTGGCATGGATCTCCTGGGCCAGCTCAAGTCCGGTCTTCTCGCCTTTGAGGTAGATGTCCATGATGATCAGGTCCGGCGTGGTGCTGCGGAGCAGATCGTCCGCTTCATCCGAGCTTCGTGCCGTTCCCACCACATCGAAACCCATGCCTTCCAGCTGCAGCCGGTAACCGAAGGAGATGATGGTCTCGTCCTCGATGATGATCACCTTTTTCATGCTCGTGGGTTCAGGTGGTCCGTGGGTTGATGTTCGATGCCATGCGGTCGCGCAACACCTGTTCGAAGCTATCCACTGTGAGGGCCTTTTCGACATAGCCGCTCACGGAACGGATGGCGAGTGCCTGTTCCAGATCGGCCGGACGGTTGCTGGAGGAGAACATGATGACCGAAGTGGTGCCGTTGGGCAGCAGCTCCTCGCGCTCACAGATGTGCAGGAATTCGAAGCCGTTCACACGTGGCATGTTGATGTCCACGAACATGAGGTCGGGCATGTCGTCGGTCGTGCGCATGAAATCCAGGGCCTCCTCGGCGGAGGTGTGGCAGGTCAGTCGACCAACGAAGCCGGCCTTCTTCAGTACCAGCTTGGTCACGAAGTTGCAATCATCCTCGTCGTCAACGAGAAGGATATGGGCGATGGTGATTGCTTCCGAGATCATGTGCTTCCAGCGGACGCTTTGAACGGTGCTCAGCGAAAAAAGTTCTGCCGATCGAACTTGCTGCGGACAGGCGTGTACGGGTGGGTCAAGATCGATGCCATGACACATCCGATGGACCACCTGCTCCGAACCCTGCGGAAGGACGCGCGTCATTTCCAGATCGTGTTCCTCTCCACCTTCCTGGCCTACGGTTTGCTGGCCCTGCAATGGGATGCTGAATGGGAACGCTACCTCGTATTGTTCATCACCGCCCTGTCGACACAAGCCATCTTCATCCGTTGGAAGGGACTGCCGTGGAGCGCGTTGAAGAGCGCATTGATCACCGCGCTCGGACTGTGCCTGCTGCTGCATGCGGGCAGCCTGTGGACCGTTGCGCTCGGAGCGGCCATCGCGATCGCCAGCAAGTTCCTCATCCGGGTTCGCGGCAAGCACATCTTCAATCCGGCCAACATCGGTATCGTCGGTGCGATACTCCTGACCGGTGATGCCTGGGTGAGCCCCGGACAGTGGGGCGCAGGACCTGCCCTGGTGTTCCTGGTGGGTGCGGCCGGTCTGATGGTGGTGCTCCGCGTCGGGCGCATTGATACAAGCATGGCCTTCCTGCTCACGTTCGCACTGCTGGACCTGGGCCGTACGGTCCTGTACCTGGGCTGGGGCTTGGATGTCTGGGCGCATCGGATGATGAACGGGTCCCTGCTGTTGTTCAGCTTCTTCATGATCACCGATCCGATGACGACGCCCGATGCACACAGGGCGCGTATCGCATGGAGCGTCCTCGTTGCACTGATCACCTTCGGCATGGGCGCGTTCGCACATGTGCACACCGCCCCGGTGTGGGCCCTCTTCGTGTTCTGCGCGGTCACGCCGTTGCTCGATGCCCTCTTCAAGGGAGAACGATTCAGCTGGTTACCGGGCGATCGCCATCCCATGGAACGGAGGTCCCTGAACGTCCCCGTCACCGCAAGAGCCTGAACCCCGCTTCACAACACAAACTGCAACGACCCATGAGAACGCATCACCTGTTCACCCTCGCCGCGCTGCTCGCGTCCGGCAGCGCTTCCGCCTTCTGCGGGTTCTATGTGGCCCGCGCGGACGCCACGCTCTTCAACGATCGCAGCGAGGTCATCCTGGTCCGCGACGGACAGCGCACGATCATCACCATGAGCAATGACTTCAACGGGAGCGTGACGGACTTCGCCATGGTGGTGCCCGTACCCACCGTGCTGCAGCAGAGCGATATCCGGATCGTGGAGCGCAGTGTGTTCAGCGCGCTGGACGCGTACAGTTCGCCGCGCCTGGTGGAATACTGGGACGAGAACCCCTGCCAGAGATGGCAGTATGCGGAAGCTGAGGAGGTCATGGACATGGCGACATCCACGAACAACGCAAGAGCTCCCCGCTTGCGGGAGAAGAAGGCCGAGGACTATGGCGTGACGATCGAGGCGCGTTACGCCGTGGGGGAGTACGACATCCTGATCCTGGGTGCCAAGGAAAGCAACGGCCTGAAGGATTGGTTGCTGGACAATGGATACAAGATCCCGGAGAGCGCGCATGAAGTGCTGGATCCGTACATCCGCAGCGGCATGAAGTTCTTCGTGGTGAAGGTCGACCTGCAGCGCATGCAGGCGAGCGGATACGACTTCCTGAGGCCCATCCAGGTGCGTTTCGAAAGTGAGAAGTTCATGCTGCCCATCCGCCTGGGAATGGCCAACAGCAGCGGGGTCCAGGACATGATCGTCTATGCCTTCACCCGCACCGGCCGCGTGGAATGCGTGAACTACCGCACCGTGAAAGTGCCCTCTGATAAGAACATCCCCCTGTTCACCAAGGAGCGCTTCGGTGAGTTCTACAAGGACCTCTTCGCCAGGAACTGGAAACAGGAAGGACGCAACGCCGTGGCGCTGGAGTATGCCTGGAACGTGACGCCTTCCTGGGGCGGCATGAAATGCGATCCCTGTGTGGGACCACCACCGATGCCGAACGAATTCGCCCAGGCCGGTGTGGACTGGGCCGGCAATGGTGGCGGCCAGGTATTCTTCACCCGCCTGCATGTGCGCTATGGTCGCGACAAATTCCCCCAGGACCTTGCCTTTCAGGTGACCCCGAACACGGAGCATTTCCAGGCGCGGTACATCCTGACGCATCCTGCCACCGGCGACCTCAGCTGCAATGCCGGGCAGGACTATCTCGAGGAACTGTTCTACCGCCGCACGCGGGAGATGGACGAGCTCTATGCCCTCACCGGCTGGGACCTCACCAATGAGCGGAACTACATGAACGAAGTGAAGGGGAGGATGACCCCCACACGGCGCAACGGTCTGGAGGTACCCTATATCCCGACCGGCGGTCCGGGTCCTGGAGGAGACGGACCCAATGGCCCCACGGTCCTTCTGCTCGGACTGTTGGCCTTGCTCATCGGTTCATACCTGATGCGCCGCAGGACGACCGTATCCTTGGAATGAGCCGGCATATAGCAGCGAGCAGGAGGGGGGCGCGAGCTCCCCTCTTTTCATTACCTCAGGGCGTGGCCCAGCTTCACGATGTGATCGGGCGAACCCAGCAGGTAGAGCGTATCATCGGTGAGGATGCGCACGCTGCCGGTGACCGGGGTGATGTACCGTCCATCGCGGCGGATGGCCAGGACGGTGATACCGAACTGTTCGCGCAATGCCGCCTCCTGGATGGTATGGCCCACCACCTTGCCCTTGCCCAGTGTCACGGTGATGGTGGCGATCTCCATGTCGGTGACCACCGGCCCGTCCAGCGTCCGGCTCTTCAGCTTGTTGGCCGGCACGCCACGCAGCATGCCGTAGTGGTCTCGGCGGCAGGAGGCGATGAGGTCCTGGATGCGGTCCTCGGGGACCAGGTATTTGCGGAGCACCTTGTGGAAGATCTGGATGCTCGTCTCGAACTCCTCGGGGATCACCTCGTTGGCTCCCACGTCCATGATGGGACCCATCTCCCGGACAAATCGCGTACGCACGATGATGTGCGCCGAGGAGGTGAGTGAACGCAGGGAGGCCACGATATTCCGCGTGACGGTGGCATCGCTGATGGCCACCACCACCACCCGGGCCCGTTCCACATGGGCCTGTTCCAACAGGTGCGTGTTGGCCGCATCGCCCACCAACACGTTGATGCCCAGTTTTCTGGCCTTTGCCGCCAGGTCGGGATCCTCCTCGATCACCAGGCAGTTCACCCCGGAATTGATGGCTGAACTGGCCACGTTCTGCCCGTTCAGCCCAAAGCCCACGATCACCAGGTGGTCGCGAAGGACCTTGGCGAGGACCTTGTCCTGTTCCTTGCGTATGCGGCCCATTCGGTCAAAGCGCTTCGACACCTGGGCGGGGACAAAGGAAAGGAAGGTGCGCCGCACGATGCGTTCGGAATATTCGAGCATGAACGGGGTGGCGCCCATGCTGATGATGGCCACGGATAGGAAGATCTGGTAGTGCTCCTCGCTGAGCAGTTCGTTCTCCAGGCCCGGCAGTGCGAGGATGAAACCGAACTCGCCCAGCTGGAAGAGCGACAGTCCGCTCATCATGGCGGTGCGCAGGGGATAGCGCAGCACCCACACGGCGATCATGGCGGCCAGCACCTTCACCAGGGTCATCAGCACCGTGAGCCCGAGGATGGTGAAGGGGGCCTCGAGGAACTGGTTGATATCCACCAGCATGCCGATGCTGACGAAAAAGAAGCTCATAAACAGTTCGTGGAAGGGCAGTACGATGCCGGTGGCGTGGTAGGCATGGTCGGTCTCACTGATCACCAGTCCGGCGAAAAAGGCACCCAAGGCGAGCGAGAGGCCGAGGGCCTGCGTGGCATAGGCCGCGGCGAAGCAGATCACCACGATGGTGATGATGAACAGTTCGTTGCCCTTGCCCTTCACGGCCTCGCGCAGCAGCCGGGGCACCACATAACGCCCGCTGACGAACACCGCCACCAGCAGCAGCAGCATCTTGCCCAGCAAGAGGAGCAGGTCGCCGCTGATGTCATCGCTCTTGCCGGCGAGCAGTGGGGTCACCAGCATCATGGGCACCACGATGATGTCCTGGAAGATGAGGATGGCCGTGGCGACCCGACCATGGGCCGCATCCATTTTGCCCTGTTCCTGCAGTACGCGCAGCACGATGGCCGTACTGGAGAGCGTGACCAGGAAGCCGATGAACACCGCGCTTTCCGTGCGCATGCCGAAGGCCCCGAGGATGAGGACCACGGCTCCGATGGTGAGACCGGCCTGCAGCGTTCCTCCGATGAGCACCGTGCGACCGAGCGAGGCCAGCTTCTTGAGGCTGAACTCCATGCCGATGACGAAGAGCAGGAAGATGACCCCGATCTCGGCCATGGCCTGCACCTCATCCACCTCCCTCACCCATCCCAGTCCGTGGGGGCCGGCGATCATCCCGGTAAGGATGAAGCCCAGTATCCCAGGGAGTTTGAAGCGCCGGAACAGCAACAGGATCCCGGCAGCGAGGCCGAGGATGACGATGAGTTCACCGAAGAGGGGGAAGTGCATGTCTACTTCTTGAACACCAGCCACACGGCTGCGATGAGGAGCACTCCGGCCAGCGCATGGTTCCAACGCAGTGCTTCGTTCCGGAAGGCCACCAGCGTAAAGATGGTGAAGACCACCAGCGTGATGACCTCCTGCAGCACCTTCAGCTGGACCAGGGTGAAGGGCCCGCCGTGTTCCACATGGCCGATGCGGTTCGCCGGGACTTGCAACACATACTCGAAGAACGCCAGACCCCAGCTGATGAGGATGATGGAGAAGAGCCCAAGCCCCTTGGACCATTCAAAGTCCTTGAAACGCAGGTGCCCGTACCAGGCCAGCGTCATGAAGGCGTTGGAAAGCAACAGCAGACCGATGGTGTAGGCGACCTTCAAAGCGGGATACGGTGCTGCGAAGGTCTCCTCCAGCGATGCTTCCTGCGCTGATGCGGCCGTCGCACGGTCAACGTTCGTGTGTTGATCCCTGAGAGCCTGTTCAAGATCTCTTGCGCGATGGACCTCGAGATTGGAAGCCATCTCACAATAGTTTTTGTCCCGAGGCCTCGGGAGCGAGCCGGATGGATCTTTCGGCCAGCCAAGGCGCGAAACCCGCGCATAGCTGGACGCTCTGTAAGGGTTGAGCAACGCAGGATGGTCGAAACAGGCGTCGGCGCAGCCCGAAGGATTATTTTGAGATGGCTTCTACGTTGAGGTCAGGCGAGACCGAAAAAGCTCTGCTTAGCGGTGCCTACGGGGAATTTTTTCCGCGAAGCATGGGCTCAGAGGAGGCCGAGGGACGCGTGTGAAGAGATCTTGAACAGGCTCTTACATGCAGGTGATCGTCCGGGCAACGCGGGCCTGCCCCCTGTTGCGATCACTCTTCCTTTGTTTGCTTCCATGTCCGGTAGCGCACCGTGATCGGTTCGCGGTCGGCCGGAACCTCCCGCAAAGGCTCGCAGGCCTTCAAGGTCTCCTGCAGTTCCGCTGGAAGCCCTTGGTAGAGCGCGGTCCCCTCGGTCTTCCAGGCCAGCATCTCGTCGCTCACGTCCTTCACCACCCGTGCCGGATTGCCCACGATCACCTTGCGCGCTGCCCACACGGATCCGGCCTGCAGGAAGGATAGGGCGCCCACGATGCATCCTTCGCCGAGCTCCACGTTGTCCATCAGCACAGCGTTCATGCCCACCATGCAGTTGCGGCCCACGTGCGCCCCATGGACGATGGCCCCGTGACCGATGTGCGCGCCCTCCTCCAGTCGCACTGTCACGCCGGGGAACATGTGGACCGTGCAGTTCTCCTGCACATTGCAGCCGTCGGCGATGATGATCTCGCCCCAATCGCCGCGCAGCGCCGCCCCAGGCCCGATATACACGTGGCGGCCGATGATGACATTGCCGGTGACGACGGCCTGCGGATGCACAAAGGCGGTGGGATGGACCACCGGTCGATATCCGTTGAATTCGTAGATCATGGAGCCTTGATGGCCCGCAAGTTAACCCGGCATTTTGGGCATATCGGACGGATTTTGTATGTTAACCCTGGGTTAAGGATCGGTCATCCCAAGTTGACCGATCGCAGACCCGGGTACATTTAGCCGCCGAAACCGTTCTCCCATGTCCCTGGAAAGCATCCTCAAGATCTTCAAGCCACGCGATCGCGTGTTCTTCTACCACTTCGAGGCCTCCGCCGCGAACGTGCTGAAGATGTCAGAGGACCTGATCGCGATCATGAACACCGAGCCCGGTTCACAGCGCACGGCCCTGCTTCAGCGCCTGGAGATCGCAGAGCATGCCAACGACGACCTGACCCACACCATCTTCACGGACCTCGCGCGGAATTTCATCACGCCCATCGACCGCGAGGACATCCACTACCTGGCCTCCAGCTTGGATGACGTGGCGGATTACATCCTGGCCTCGGCCAAGAACCTGGAGCTGTTCGGCATCGGCAAGCCGGATGAGACCTGCCGCGAACTGGCCCGCTTGGTGAACGAGGGCGCCCGCATCGTGCAGATGGCCGTGCAGGGACTGCGGAACATGCACAAGACCAACGCCCACAGCGAGTTCGTGGTGCAGATCAACAGCATGGAGAACCAGGCCGATGAGGTGCATGATCGCGCCATCCAGCGTCTCTTTGCAGAGGAGAAGGACCCCATCCAACTGATCCGGATGCGCGACATGTATTCCACCCTCGAGATGGCCACGGACAAGTGTGAGGACGTGGGTAACGTGATCGAGTCCATCATGCTGAAGTACGCCTGAGCATATGACCCTGCTCATCGTCATCATTGCGCTGGCGTTGATATTCGACTATATCAACGGCTTCCACGACGCGGCCAATTCCATCGCCACCATTGTCAGCACAAAGGTGCTCACGCCATTCCAGGCCGTGGTCTGGGCGGCGGCCTTCAACTTCGTGGCCTACTTCATCTTTAGCGACCACCACGTGGCCAATACCGTGGCCAAGACGGTGAACGAGGAGTTCATCACGTTGCGCGTGGTGCTCGCCGGCCTGCTCGCCGCCATCACCTGGAACCTGCTGACCTGGTGGTACGGCATCCCCAGCAGTTCGTCGCACACCCTCATCGGCGGTTTTGCCGGTGCGGCGCTGGCGGGTGCCGGGTTCGATATTGGCAGCATCAACCTGGAGAAGATCGGCCTGATCGCGGCGTTCATCTTCCTGGCGCCGATCCTGGGCATGGCCATCTCCATCTTCATCACCTTGGTCACCATCGTCCAGCGCCTGTGGGTGCGTGTGCTGCTCATCGCCATCGCCACGGCCATCACCTCGATGTTCATCCTCAAGAACACGGACCTGCGGATCGCGATGGCCGCTTTCTCCTTGGTGTTCGTCATCGCCTACGTGTGGGACCTCACCAGCAAGCCCAGCGCCACGCGGACCGCCAACCTGTACAAGCGCCTGCAGCTGCTGAGCTCCGCCGCCTTCAGCATCGGGCACGGTGGCAACGATGCCCAGAAGGTGATGGGCATCATCATGGTCGCCTTGGTGGCCGGTGGTGAGCGAGCGGCCTTGGATGACATGCCCTACTGGGTGCCCCTCGCCTGTTACGGAGCCATCGGACTGGGCACCCTGAGCGGCGGTTGGAAGATCGTGAAGACCATGGGCACACGGATCACCAAGGTGACCCCGTTGGAAGGCGTGTGTGCGGAATCGGCCGGTGCCATGACCCTGTACATGACCGAACAGCTCGGCATCCCGGTGAGCACCACGCACACCATCACGGGTGCCATCATCGGTGTGGGTGTCACCAAGCGCGTGAGCGCCGTGCGCTGGGGGGTGACCATCCAGCTGCTCTGGGCCTGGATCCTCACCATCCCGGTGAGCGCCGTACTGGCGGCCATCGCCTATTGGCTCTGCGGCTTCTTCATCGCGTAGGTGCGCAGCGGCTGGAAAGGCCGTCACAGCTGCCCATGGCAAATTCCATCACGCCCGCTCTGTGAAGGACGGTCGCCCAGCCGTTACCTTGGTGCGCCCAAGCCCAGGGTCATGTCCATCATTCTGAACGACGCCGGTCATCACCGGCATTTGCTCCCCCTCACGTTCACCCGTCCGGTCGGCCAGTTGCGCCCGGGCATCCTGCGTCTGGGCGAGGGTTGGTACGTGCGCAGCGGTATCGCTGTGGGCTACCGCACGGAAGGTTACCTCGCTGCATCGTTCCCCATACCGCCTGGCATACCCAGCTATGAGGTGGACGGATCCCTGTTCCCCACGGACCAGCTCGTCTCCGCTGTGCTGGACCTGCGGGCAGGTCAGGTGCTGGTGCAGGAAGGCCGCGCACTGGCCTTTGCCCTGGAGGGCGATGCCGTACCGGCGCCGCTGGACTGGAGCGGTCCTCCGGCCTATCTCCGTCAGGTGGTGTTCACCGGTGAAGTGATCCGCTTCGAACGTCCCTGGCATCTGTTCCAGCACTGCGGCAAGGCCATCGCGCACGATTTTCCGCTGCTCACCGAAGGACGCCGTTCGCAGCGCCTCAGCGCCCTGAACACGGTGGTGGGCGATCCCGACCTCATCTTCCTGGAGGAGGGCGCGGTGGTGGAGGCCAGCATCCTGAATACGAAGAACGGTCCCATCTACATCGGCAAGGATGCCGAGGTGATGGAAGGCTGCATCATCCGTGGTCCCATGGTGCTTGGCGATCATGCCCAGTTGAAGATGGGGGCCAAGGTCTACGGTCCGTCCGCCTTCGGACCCGAATGCCGGGTGGGAGGGGAGGTGAACAACAGCGTGATGCTGGGCTACAGCAACAAGGGGCACGATGGTTTCCTGGGCAACAGCGTGCTGGGCGAGTGGTGCAACCTGGGCGCGGACACCAACAACAGCAACCTCAAGAACACCTACGGCTCCATCAAGGTGCACAGTTATGAAAGCGGTGGTGATGTGGATACCGGCCTGCAGTTCTGCGGCCTGATCATGGGCGATCATGCCAAGAGCGGGATCAATACCATGTTCAACACCGGCACCGTGGTGGGCGTGGCCGCCAACGTCTTCGGCGGTGGATTCCCGCCCAAGCACATACCCTCTTTCGCCTGGGGCGGAGCGGAGGGCTTCGATACCTACGACATCGAACGGGCGCTGGTCACGGCGCGGCGGGTGATGGAGCGCAGGAGCATTCCCCTGGACTCCCTGGACGAGGCTGTGTTGCGGCACGTGTTCACGACCACACGGCAGTAGGACCGCGTGCTCACCTGTCCATCTGACAGGCACACCTGCCGCGGCACGAAGCTTGGCAGGAGAGCGGTCCGCGGCGAACGCTGGTCTGGATGGGACCCTTTGCGGCGACGGTATCTTTGCGACTGACATCCTGACCTCCTTCTGTCGATGAACGACATCCTCCATACTGACAGCCTCTTCAGCTCCGACCAGATCGAGAATGAGACCGAGCTCATTCCCCTGATCACGTCCGAGGACGAAGAGCAGATGAACGCGGAGAGCACGCCGCCCGAGCTCCCCATCCTGCCCCTGCGCAACACCGTGCTTTTCCCGGGTGTGGTCATCCCCATCACCGTGGGCCGCGACCGCAGCATCCGCCTGATCCAGGACGTGTACCGGGGCAACCGCACCTTGGGTGTGGTCAGCCAGAAGGACGGCCAGTTGGAGGAGCCGCGTGCCGAGGACCTCAACAGCGTGGGCACCATTGCCACCATCATCCGCATGTTGCGCATGCCGGACGGCAGCACCACGGCCATCATCCAGGGCAAGAAGCGTTTCGAGATCACCGAGATGATCAAGGTGGACCCCTATTTCACCGCGCGGGTGAAGGAGTTCGAGGAGATCCGTCCGGCCAAGGACGACAAGTCGTTCCAGGCCTTGGTGAGCTCCCTGAAGGACCTCGCCCTAGAGATCATCAAGCAGAGCCCGAACATCCCCACGGAGGCCCAGTTCGCACTGAAGAACATCGACAGCCCGAGCTTCCTGGTGAACTTCATCAGTAGCAACATGAACGCCGAGGTGGTCGAGAAGCAGAAGATGCTCGAGGTCGCCGACCTGCGCGAACGCGCCAGCCTGCTGTTGGCTCACCTTACCAAGGAGCTTCAGATGCTCCAAATGAAGAACGAGATCCAGAGCAAGGTGCGCACCGAGGTGGACCGCCAGCAGCGGGAGTACTTCCTCCACCAGCAGATGAAGACCATCCAGGACGAGCTGGGCGGCAACCCCATCGAACAGGAGATCGATGACATGCGCGCCAAGGCGGCCAAGAAGAAGTGGACGCGCAAGGTGGGGGAGGTCTTTGAGAAGGAATTGATGAAGCTCCAGCGGATGAACCCGGCCGGAGCCGAGTTCAGCGTGCAGAGCAACTATGTGCAGCTCCTGCTGGAACTCCCTTGGGGCGAGTACAGCAGCGACAAGTTCGACCTGAAGAACGCGCAGAAGATCCTGGACCGTGACCACTTCGGTCTGGACAAGGTGAAGGAGCGCATTATTGAGCACCTTGCCGTGCTGAAGTTGAAGGGCGACATGAAGGCGCCGATCATCTGCCTGTACGGACCTCCCGGTGTGGGCAAGACCAGCCTGGGCAAGAGCATGGCCGAGGCCTTGGGCCGCAAGTACGTGCGCATGAGCCTCGGTGGCCTGCATGATGAGGCCGAGATCCGCGGCCACCGCAAGACCTACATCGGCGCCATGCCCGGTCGACTGATCCAGAGCCTGAAGAAGGCCGGTACCAGCAACCCGCTCTTCGTGCTGGACGAGATCGACAAGGTGGGCCGCAGCAACCAGGGCGATCCGGCCAGCGCGCTGCTGGAGGTGCTCGACCCGGAGCAGAACAATCACTTCTACGACAACTACGTGGAGGTGGAGTACGATCTGAGCCGCGTGATGTTCGTGGCCACGGCCAATTCCCTGAGCTCCATCCATCCCGCGTTGCGCGACCGCATGGAGATCATCGAGGTGAACGGGTATACGCAGGAGGAGAAGGTGGAGATCGCCAACCGTCACCTGCTGCCCAAGCAGTTCACCGAGAACGGCATCAAGCCCAAGCAGCTGAAGTTGCAGGCCGGTCTCATCGAGGCCATCATCGATCAGTACACCGATGAGAGCGGCGTCCGCACCCTGGAGAAACGCATCGCCAAGCTGGTGCGCTACCGGGCCAAGCAGATCGCGCTGAAGGAGAAGCACAGCATCACCATCGGCGTCGATGACCTGGTGCGCATCTACGGTCCCAGCCATGCCCGCGACAAATACCAGGGCAATGACGTGGCCGGCGTGGTCACCGGTCTGGCCTGGACGCCCACGGGTGGCGACATCCTGTTCATCGAGACCAGCATCACCAAAGGTGAAGGCAAGCTCACGCTCACGGGCAACCTGGGCGATGTGATGAAGGAAAGCGCGGTGATCGCCCTGGAATACCTCAAGGCGCACAGCACCATCATCGGCATCGACCCCGATGTGTTCAAGCGCTGGAACGTCCACGTGCACGTGCCGGAAGGCGCCACACCCAAGGATGGACCGAGCGCCGGCATCACCATGCTCACCAGCATCGCCAGTGCCTTCACCCAGCAGAAGGTGCGCAAGTTCACCGCCATGACGGGAGAGATCACCCTGCGTGGCCGCGTGCTGCCGGTCGGCGGCATCAAGGAGAAGATCCTCGCCGCCAAGCGCGCGGGCATCAAGGAGATCGTCCTCAGCGCCGACAACCGCAAGGACATCGAGGACATCGATGCGCGCTACACCAAGGGCATGCGTTTCACCTACGTCAACGAGATGATCGAGGTGGTGAAGCACGCCCTGCTGAAGGAGAAGGTCGAGAACGCGCTGAAGGTGGCGTAGGGTGCCGTAGAGGTCAGTTAGTTGCTCCAGCCCGTTGAACGTGGCTTGGGATCCTGTTACTTCGGGACTCCGAAGCTTATGGCCATGATCCGTACCCTGCTCATCCTGTTCGTCGCATTGCCCACCCTGCTGGTGGCCCAGATCCACATGCCGGCCACCACCCGTGTGGGATTGACCGAGATCGGTGCGCTGGCGGCCAGGCACTCCGATGCCAAGGAGCTTGTGCGGCTTACTGAAGGCAGCCATCCGACCGCTTACATGCACGGTCGTTGCATGGTCGGTTTTCTGGGCAGGCTGGCACCAGGTGCGGTCCTGGAGGGTGTGGTTCCGGGACCGGTGCAGGTCGGTGCGCGGATCGGTGATGTGGTGTCCTTCCGCATCGACGCCCAGCAGCTCGATGCGTTGTATGCTCTGACCGGGATCACCTACGTCGAACTCGCCGGCAAGGTGAAACCCGATCTGGACCGGCTGGTCAAGGCCGTTCGGGCCGATAGTGTGCACCGGGGCATCAACCTGCCACAGGCATACACCGGCGAGGATGTGTTGATCGGTATCACCGACTGGGGCTTCGATTACACCCACCCGATGTTCTACGATACCCTGCTCACCACCTCGCGCGTGCGTGCCGCATGGGACCACTACCGGCAGGCCGGTCCGGCACCGGCAGCCTATGGCTATGGCTCGGAGTTCACCACCACCGAGGACCTGCTGGCCGTTCAGGCGGACACCGCGAACATCTACAGCTATGCCACCCATGGCAGCCACGTGGCGGGCATCGCAGGGGGCGGTGGGGCGGGCCTGCCGTATCGCGGAGTGGCCTTCGGGTCGCAGTTCCTTTTTTGCACCTTCCTGGTGGATGCGGCCGCTGTGCTCGACGCCTTCGCCTGGATGAAGGCCATCGCCGATCAGGACGGCAAGCGTTTGGTGATGAACATGAGCTGGGGCCTGTATCACATGGGCACGCTCGATGGCAACTCGCTCGTGAGCCAGGCCATCGACACCTGGTCCGAGGAAGGTGTGGTCTTTGTGAACTCCGGAGGCAACAATGGCGACGTGAACTTCCACATCAAACGCACCTTCGCCGGCGACACGCTGCGTTCGCGCATCCAGTTCTATCCCTACAGTGCCCATCCGAAGATGTGGGGACAGAGCATCAGCATGTGGGGCGAGCCCGGCCAGAGCATCACGGCGGGTTTCCTCATCACCAACAATTCGAACAACACCCTGCAGGAGACGCCCTGGTACAGCACCAACACGCAGGAGGCCTACCTCGATTCCTTCATGGTGCAGGGGACGGACACCGTTTACTTCAACCTGACCTGCGATGCGGCGCACCCCCTGAACGGCCGTCCGCACTTCCGTTTGCGGGTGAAGAACCGCAGCAGCCAGCTGAAGATCGCCCTGAAGGCGACGGCCCCGGCGGGCATCGTGCATTTCTGGAACGTCACCGAGCTCACCAACGACGTGGGCAACTGGGGGCAGACCTTCAGCGCAGCGCAGACCGGCTGGGTGAACGGTGACAAGAACTACGGGATCAGTGAGCCGGCCTGCACCGAAAGCCTGCTCGCCGTGGCGGCCTATACCGGCGAGTACACGCCGCCCGGAGGTTCGCCCACCGGAGGCGCTATCGCCACCTTCAGCTCGTACGGCCCCACGCTGGATGAGCGCCGTAAACCGGACATCGCCGCGCCCGGTGTGAACGTCGCCTCATCCATCAGCTCCTTCACGGACAACTCCTACAGTTCTGCGGGTTCCCTCACTTTCCAGGGCCGCTCATACCCCTTTGCCCGTTTCTCGGGTACGAGCATGGCGGCCCCGGCGGTTACAGGCATCGCGGCCCTGGTACTGGAGGCCGATCCCACGCTTTCCGCAGCGGACGTCAAGGAGATCCTGCTGACCACGGCCCGCAGGGACAACTTCACCGGGGTCATTCCACCGGAGGGCAGCGTGCGCTGGGGGCAGGGAAAGGTCAACGCCTACCACGCCGTGATCGAGGCACTGGGCCTGACCGGCATCGATGAGCAGATCGGAGATGTCCTCTCCCTATGGCCCAATCCGGCCACCGATCAGGTCTTCGTGCAGTTGCGGGTCCCGGCAGCGGATGCCTGGCTGGAGCTGGTCGACATGACCGGGCGCGTGCTCCAGCAGCAGCGTGTGCCGCAGGGCGGAACGATCACCCTGGACCTGGCCGATCTGGCACCGGGCATGTACGGGGTGCAGCTGCAGGGCAGTGCGTCGGGTGTGCTGCGCTGCATCAAACAATGATCGAACGCTCCATGGGGCCCCGCTCATGGGATCATCGGCCCGACCGATCTTCGCGCCATGGATCCCCGTGGAATTTCGATCGCCGACATGACCTACGTGCTGCCTGAGGAACGGATCGCACAACAGCCCCTGGTCGACCGGGACTCAAGCCGGCTGCTCGAGTTCCGCGATGGCGTAGTGACCGACCATCATTTCCACGACCTAGTGGGTCTGCTGCCGGCCAACGCGCTGATGGTGCTCAACGATACCCGCGTGATCAATGCGCGGCTCGTGTTCCACCGGGATAGTGGCGCCCGCATCGAGGTCTTGTGCCTAGAGCCCGCGGAGGCGCGCCCGGTGGAGGAGGCCTTCCGGGATAAAGGCACCGGTCGCTGGAAAGGATTTGTGGGCAACGCCAAGCGCTGGAAGGCGGGAGAGGTGCTCGCCCTGCGCGGCGAACGCGTGGTGGTGCAGGTGGAACGCGAGGAGGCCGAGCTGATCCGCTTCAGCTGGACACCGCCCGAAATGACCTTCGCCGAGGTGCTCGAGGACGTGGGCCATGTGCCCCTGCCTCCCTACATGAAACGGGCCGATGAAATCGCCGACAAAGTGCGGTACAACACCGTCTTTGCCCGCCATGACGGCTCGGTGGCAGCGCCCACGGCCAGCCTGCATTTCACCCCCGAGCTTCTGGGCGCGCTAGCCGACAAGGGGGTTGCCAGCACCAGCCTCACGCTCCATGTCGGTGCGGGGACCTTTCTGCCGGTGAAGTCCGATCGCATGGCCGATCACGACATGCACCGGGAACAGCTCCGCATTCCGCTGGCCACGTTAAGGACCCTGTTGGCCCACATGGACAAGGGACCGGTGGTGGCGGTGGGTACCACCGCCATGCGCACGCTCGAGAGCATCTACTGGCATGGTGTGGCGCTGATCTGCGGAACGGCGGGAGAGGAGATCGATGTACATCAATGGCAGCCCTATGAACAGCCCCAGGAAGCACTCCCCGATGTGCGAGAAGCCTTGCGGGCGGTGATCGAACAGGTCACGGGGCTGCCGGACCAGCAACTCGTCGGTGGCACCCGCCTGCTCATCGCACCGGGGTACAGGTTCCGTTTTGCGACCGGCCTGATCACCAATTTCCACCAGCCACAGAGCACCTTGCTCCTGCTGGTGGCCGCCTTCATCGGAGAGCACTGGCGCAGGGTCTACCAGCATGCCCTGGACCGTGGGTACCGCTTCCTGAGCTACGGCGACGGCTCGCTGCTGTGGCGACAGGCTCATTGACGCCCCTGTTCACTGCCGTACAATAGTCGCTCCCTATCTTCGTTCCCAGCCCGTATGCACCGTTCGATACCCACCCTCATCCTGGCGCTCATCGCTCCCTGGGCCTCGGCTCAATTGGGAGGCACTGAAGCGTTCCGCATCCTGGATATCCCCAGTTCGGCCCGCGCCTCAGCGTTGGGTGGGAACTACATCGCCGTCAAGGACAACGATATCAACCTCGGGATCTTCAATCCCGCGCTGTTGAACGCCGACATGGGCAGCCAGGTGGCGCTGAGCTACCTGCCCTATTTCGAGGGCATCAACATCGGGTACGCGGCCTACGGGCATCACTGTGACAGCCTCAAGACCACCTTCTCCGGCACCGTGCAGTACGTGGATTACGGGGATTTCACCCGCCGGGACGAGACCGGCGCGGAGCTCGGACAGTTCAGCGCCGGGGAGTATGTCATCCAGGTCGGGGCCGGCAGGGCCATCGATAGCCTGTTCAGTGTGGGGGCGAACGTGAAGTTCATCACCAGCAGTCTCGAGAACTACAATTCCACCGCATGGGCCGTGGATATCGGAGGCGTCTTCGTGAAGCGCAAACTGGGGCTGACGGTCGCTGCCATGTTGCGCAACATCGGCTATCAGACCTCCACGTTCACGGATCAGCGCGAGAAGCTGCCCTTCCAGGCCCAGCTGGGCATCACCTACAAGTTCAAGCATGCTCCCTTTCGTTTGGGACTTATGGTTGAACAGCTGCAGCAGTGGGACCTGACCTACGATGACCCGAACGCCACAGTGAACATCGACCCCACGACGGGTGAGGTGATCGAGGACAAGGTCACCTCGGCTGAGAAGGTCTTCCTGCACCTCGTCCCCAGCGCCGAGATCCTGCTCAGCGAGAACTTCATGCTGCGACTGGGCTACAACTTCCGGCGCCGGCAGGAGATGGTGCTCCCCGACAAGCCCGCGATCACGGGCCTGAGCTTCGGTGCGGGCCTTCGCGTGAGCAAGTTCCACATCAGCTACGGCTATTCGCAGATCAATCTGGCGGGGATCTCCAACACGATCACCCTCGCGGCCCGCTTCGCGGATTTCCGGAAGAGCTGATCCGGGGCCATCGGCAGCGTTGCGAGGCCTACCTTCGCGGCTGTAGCTCCTTCCCGTGAACCGCATCACCATCGCCATCGACGGCTTCTCCTCCTGCGGGAAGAGCACCCTGGCCAAACAATTGGCCGGTCACCTGGGATACACCTACATCGACAGCGGCGCCATGTACCGCGCCGTGGCCCTGTACGTCATCGAGAACGGGCTGGTGCACGATGGCAAGCTGGACCGCGAGGGCCTGATGCAGGTATTGGATGGTCTGGACATCCGCTTCCAGCACGACCCCATGACCGGCAGGAGCGAGACCTGGCTCAACGGGCGCAACGTGGAGAGCAAGATCCGCGGCATGGAGGTGAGCCGTTACGTCACCCTCGTGAGCCCGGTGCCCGAGGTGCGCGCCAAGCTCGTGAAGCTGCAACAGGCCTTCGGTCTGGAGAAAGGGGTGGTGATGGACGGCCGCGACATCGGCACCGTAGTGTTCCCCGATGCCGAGGTGAAGCTCTACATGACGGCCCGCCCGGACGTACGCGCCAAGCGCCGTTACCACGAACTGAAGTCCAAGGGCGTGGAGGTGGACTACGCCAGTGTGCTGGAGAACATCGAGCGCCGCGATGAGGACGACACCAAACGCGCCGCCGACCCCTTGATCAAGGCGCATGACGCCACCGAGATCGACAACAGCGACATCACCGCCGAGGAGCAGTTCCGCAAAGCCCTGGACATTGTGGTGGATGTGCTGGCACAGGTGGGGCAGGAGTAGCTGTCCTCAGCTGGTCCAGTCCTCCAATTGAATGCCTTGGATGCGCTGGAAGTGCTTGGTGTTGTTGGTCACTAGCGTGAGTCCATGGTGGACGGCGGTGGCTCCGATCAGTAGGTCGAAGTCTGGGAGGGGTTGGCCAGAACGGTACAATCGCGCTTTTTCGAAAGCGAATACATCGAGCGCTTCGCGAAGCGGTAGAACGGATACCCCTAAGAGGAACTCTTCCAAATGGGCTTTATTAGCCAAGGGCCTATCGCTCTTGGCCACTCCATACTTCAGTTCAGCCAAGGTTACTTCGGAAATGAACAGGTCCTGGATCCGTTCCCGACGAGTTCGTTCGGTCAGTTCAACCCTGCCCCTCATCAGGAAGATGCAGATGTTGGTATCAAGCAGGTAAGGCAAGCCGGTCGAGTTCAGTCCAGCGGTTCACGCTCAGGATTCTCGGTGCGTGCATTGCGGATGGAAGCCGCGAGTTCTTCAGCAGTCCCATCACCCTCCCAACTGCCGAAAGAAGCCCAGAAACGTTCGGTGCGCTCCTTGACCATGTTGTCTTCCGGTTCCTGCGGGCTTTTGTATTCCATGCTACGCTCTAAGGCACATATGATCGCCTTCTTCGTGGCCGTGCTCAAGCCGAGCAGCCGCTCCACGTAGCTGTTCACCCAAGGCTCTTTGAAGCTGAGGGACTTCATGAACCCAAAGATAAGCGTTCAGGAAAGGTCTGTTCAAGCCAGCAGCCCCCGCCGCCACACATCCTCGAACTTCTCCTGCAGCACCGCGATCAGTTCCGGCTGCATTGGGAAGCCACCTCGGAACTACCCTTCGGGCTGCGCCTTGGTCTTGACGTACTCGACTCCTTTGAACGAACCCGTTTGCGCATTACACAAGGAGACCATGCTACCGAATAGGGTGAGCAGCGCGACTCTGGTCATCATTGCGAATCAAGCGCTCACGATCGCATCTACGGTATCCACCGGATCCTTCACCCCCTCCACGAAGCCCAGCACCTTCAGCATCACCTTGTCCAGCAAGGTGTCCGGGCAACTGGCGCCGCTGGTGAGGATGATGGTGATGGGTCGCCGTCCTTCGACTCCGCTCAGGACCGGCAACCAATTGCTCGTGCTCTCCAGCTTGTGCTCCGGGTAGTTGAAGTGCTGGATGGTGTCCGCGCTGAGGATCTCGCCCTCGTCCTTGATGTAGTAGGTGGGGAACTTGTGCTCCAGCAGTTCCACCAGGTGGCTGGTGTTGCTGCTGTTGTAGCCGCCCACCACCAGCGCCAGATCAGCTTCCACCTTCAGCAGTTCGTTGGTGGCGTCCTGGTTGTCGTTGGTGGCGTAGCAGAGCGTGTCGCGTGTGTCCGCGAAGTGGGCCTTGATGTCCGCCTCGCCATGCTTGCGCACCATCACCTGCTTCAGGTGATCGGCAATGGCCTGGGTCTCGGTGGCCAGCATGGTGGTCTGGTTCACCACCCCGATGCGGGCAAGGTCCTTGGCGGGGTCGAAGCCCGGTGTGCAACGCGTGCCAAAGAGCTCGTGGAAGCGCTCAAGCGGCAGTTCGCCCAGGATGATACGGCCCAGCTCCTGCGTCTCGGCCATGTCCTTCACGATCACGGCGGGCGCACCGGCGGCGGTATGGCTGAAGGTGGCGCGGGTCTCCTCGTGGGCCGCCTTGCCGTGTATCACCACCGTATAGTCCTTCTGGCCCAGCTGGGCGCTGCGGTTCCACACCTTCTCCACGAAGGGGCAGGTGGTGTTGTACTTCAGCGGGTCAATGCCGATGGCCTTGAGCTTCTCCTCGGTCTGCAGTGTGGTGCCGAAGGCGGGGATGATCACGGTGTCATCCGCCGTGATCTCGCTCCAGTCCATGAGCATCTGCCCGTGTGTATCCTGGATGAAGCGCATGCCCCGGCTGGTGAGGTCGTCGTTCACGGCCGGGTTGTGGATCATCTGGCTCAGCAGGAAGATGCGCTTGCCGGGGTTCTCCTCCAGGGCCCGGTAGCTGATCTCGATGGCGTTCTCCACCCCATAACAGAAGCCGAAGTGCCGGGCGAACACGAAGCGCACCGGCCCCAGATCCAGCAGGGTGGGCGAGAGGTCCTTCTTCTTGGGGTCCTGCGCCTTACGGAAGGCCTTCAGGCGCCCGATGAGCTCGCTGCGGTAGTGGGAGGGGATGGTGAAGCTGCGCAAGGCGGTCGTGGCGTTGGTGCGATCGTTCGGCTGCGCTCCGGCATCGTCGACACTCAGGGTCGTCCGAAGTTGAAGGCCGCGCAGCCCGAACGCCAAAGGTACCGGCCCTGTTCGGGAGGGGAGTCTGTGCGCTGACCATTTTCCGGCCGGCCGATCGTCCCATCATCTAATTCTCAGGACTTTCCCTACATTTGCGGCCCCGATTTACCGGCCATAGCCTAGGCGACGGCTGGTTCGGGAAGCCTGCCGTGACGCAGTAGGCCAACAAACAAACCCTTCCGGAAAGCGTCCATCGTCCGGGATACAAGTCAGTCCAAGTACAATGTCAGTAGTCGAGAACAACAAGGTCACCTTCGCCGAACCACCAGCCGATTTCGATTGGGCGGGCATCGAGGATGACAAGAAGACCATCTCCGCGGCGGACCGCGAGAAGATGGAGAAGGCCTACGAGGACACCCTCAGCAGCATCTCCGAGAAGGAAGTGCTCATGGGTACCGTGGTGGGCATGAACAAGAAGGAAGTGGTGATCAACATCGGCTACAAGTCCGAGGGTGTGGTCCCCGTCAGTGAGTTCCGCTACAAACCCGATCTGAAGATCGGTGACCAGGTGGAGGTCTACATCGAGAAGCAGGAGGACCGAGGCGGTCAGATGGTGGTGAGCCACAAGACGGCCCGCGTGCACAATGCCTGGGGCAAGGTGAACCATGCCATGGAGACCAACGAGATCATCACGGGCTACGTGAAGTGCCGCACGAAAGGCGGTCTCATCGTGGACGTCTTCGGCATCGAGGCCTTCCTGCCCGGCAGCCAGATCGACGTGAAGCCCATCCGTGACTACGACCAGTTCGTGGGCAAGAACATGGAGTTCAAGGTCGTGAAGATCAACCAGGAGTTCAAGAACGTGGTGGTCTCGCACAAGGCGCTGATCGAAGCCGAACTGGAAGCCCAGAAGAAGCAGATCATCGGTGGCCTGGAGAAAGGTCAGGTGTTGGAGGGTACCGTCAAGAACATCACCAGCTACGGCGTGTTCGTGGACCTGGGCGGTGTCGACGGCCTGATCCACATCACCGACCTGAGCTACGGTCGCGTGAGCCACCCCGAGGAGGTGGTGAAGCTGGACGAGAAGATCAACGTCGTGATCCTGGACTTCGACGACGAGAAGAAGCGCATCGCACTGGGCCTGAAGCAGCTGCAGTCGCATCCCTGGGATGCCCTGAGCGCCGAGCTCAACGCTGGCGACAAGGTGAAAGGCAAGGTGATGGTCATCACCGACTACGGCGCGTTCGTGGAAGTGGCCCCCGGTGTGGAAGGCCTGTTGCACGTGAGCGAGATGAGCTGGAGCCAGCACCTGCGCAGCCCGAAGGACTTCCTGAAGGAGGGACAGGAGATCGAGTGCGTGATCCTGAACATCGACCGCGAAGAGCGCAAGATGAGCCTGGGCATGAAGCAGCTCGCCGCCGACCCTTGGGCCGACATCGAGTTCAAGTACCCTGTGCGTTCCAAGCACACGGCCAAGGTCCGCAACTTCACCCACTTCGGCATCTTCGCCGAGCTGGAGGAGGGCGTGGATGGTCTGGTCCACATCAGCGACCTGAGCTGGACCAAGCGCATCAAGCACCCGAGCGAGTTCTGCAACGTGGGTGATGAAGTGGAGGTGATGGTACTGGAAGTGGACAAGGAGAACCGTCGCCTGAGCCTCGGCCACAAGCAAGTGGAGGAGAACCCATGGGAAGTGTTCTCGAACGTGTTCACCCCGGGCAGCGTCCATGAAGGAACGATCACGGGTCGTGCCGGTCAGAACTTCGTGGTGAGCCTCGCTTACGGCGTGGAAGGCACCGTGACCGCCAAGCACCTGAAGAAGGCCGACGGTTCCAAGGCCGACATGGAGGACAAGCTTCCGTTCATGGTCCTGGAGTTCAACGGTGAGGCCCGCCGCATCGTGCTGAGCCACACCCGCACCTTCGAAGAGGGTGAGGAGCCCATCGAGAGCGCACCCGCCAAGCGCGGTGCCCGCAAGGAGGGCGCAAGCCCCGCCGGCACCTCGGTGAAGAGCGTGAACGACAAAGTGGAGAAGAGCACCCTCGGTGACCTCAGCGTGCTGAGCGACCTGAAGAGCGCCATGGAGAACAAGGAGCGCGCTTCCAAGAGCAGGAAGCACGACAAGGACAACGACGACGAGGACTCCGAATAAGCGGACCCCATCGCTGAACGTGAAGCCCGGCCCCGCGAAAGCGGAGGCCGGGCTTCTTGCGTTCGCGCGATATCGACCACATCGTACCACCCGAACGATGCGAAGGCGCTCAGGTCGCGCTCCGGCCGGGACCGCTATCTTCGCCACGATGCAACCGGTGACCATCCTGACGAACAAAGCCTTCGGGCTCACCGTGGGTCGCCTCTGTCATCAGCTGATCGAGGACCATGGCGACCTGAAGGGCGTGGCCTTGGTGGGCCTCCAGCCCCGGGGCATCCTGCTCGCCCGCCGTCTGCGGGCCGAGCTGCGCCGCATCCTGGGGGAGGAGAAGCTTCAATACGGCGAACTGGACATCACCTTTCACCGGGACGATTTCCGGCACCGTGCCACACCGCCCGCACCCAGCATCACCCAGCTCGATTTCAGCCTGGATGAGCGCAAGGTGGTATTGGTGGATGATGTGCTCTTCACGGGCCGGACCATCCGCGCCGGGCTCGATGCCATGCTCGCCTTCGGCCGGCCGGCCTCCGTGCAGTTGCTGGTCCTCATCGACCGCCGCTTCAGTCGCGAGCTTCCCATCCAACCCGACTATGTGGGGAAATGGGTGGACAGCATCGCCGACCAGCGGGTGACCGTGGAATGGAAGGAGGCCGATGGGCAGGACCGTGTCATGCTATACAGTCACCCATCATGAGCACTGCGGCACAGAGCGATCAACTGAGCACCGAGCATCTGCTGGGCATCGGCGACCTCACCCCGGGCGATATCGACCTGGTGTTCCGCACGGCCGATGGCTTCAAGGAAGTGATCAACCGGCCGATCAAGAAGGTGCCCTCGTTGCGCGACATCACCATCGCCAACCTCTTCTTCGAGAGCAGCACCCGCACCCGCGTCAGCTTCGAGCTGGCCGAGCGCCGCCTGAGCGCTGACGTGGTCAATTTCGCTTCATCGGGATCCAGCGTCAGCAAGGGCGAGACCTTGGTGGATACGGTGAACAACATCCTGGCGATGAAGGTGGACATGGTGGTGATGCGCCATCCCGATCCGGGAGCAGCCGTCTTCCTGAGCCGCCATGTGGATGCCCGCATCGTCAACGCCGGTGATGGTACCCATGAGCATCCCACACAGGCCCTGCTGGACGCCTACAGCATCCGCGAGAAGCTGGGCCGTGTGAAAGGCGTGAAGGTGCTGATCGTGGGCGATATCCTGCACAGCCGGGTGGCCTTGAGCAACATCCTGTGCCTTCAGAAGCTGGGAGCCGAGGTGATGCTTTCCGGGCCCACCACCCTGATGCCGCGGTACATCACCAGCCTGGGGGTGAAGGTGGAGCACGACCTGGACAAGGCCCTGATGTGGTGCGATGTGGTCAACATGCTGCGCATCCAGCTGGAGCGGCAGGGGGGGGACGGGATCGCCAATTTCCCCAGTTTGAGGGAGTACGCCATGCTCTATGGGCTTGACCTGGAGCGCTATCGCAGGGTCGGGAAGGACGTGGTGATCATGCATCCGGGGCCGATCAACCGCGGGGTGGAGGTGAGCAGCGAAGTGGCCGACCACGCCAACAGCATCATCCTCGACCAGGTGGAGAACGGAGTGGCCATCCGCATGGCCGTGCTGTACCTTCTTGCCGCCCGGATCCCACGGCAGTCTGTTTGAAACAAGGGAAGTGGTGGGGTCTGTCGGGCGTATCCATAGCTGATTATCTTTGACCGGAAGCCAACGCATCATGAATTTCACCATTGAGGACAAAGGCCGCTACACGCTTGTCACCAGTAATGTCGAAAAGCTGGATACCACGTGTGCCCCGGAACTGAAAAGTGAGCTGGTGTACCTGAACAAGACAGGTGTACGCAACGTGCTCATGGACCTGACCAATACCCGCTACTGCGATTCTTCCGGCCTCAGCGCCCTGTTGGTGGCCAACCGCCTATGCAAAAGTGTCAACGGCAGCTTGGTGGTATGCGGTCTGCAGGAGCCTGTGCAGAAGCTGGTACAGATCTCTCAGCTGGAGACGGTGCTCTCCATCACCCCGACCGCTTCCGAAGGCATCGACCTGCTCTACATGGAGGAGATCGAGAAGGATATCAACAAGGATAACTAAGCGCATATGAAACAACTCCTACTCTCGCTCTTTTTTGCTGCTGCGTCGTCCATCGCACTCGCACAGCCTTGCACCCCCGATCCCCTATACGCCGATAGCGTCTTCGGTGTGTGGCCGGATACCACCGAGAATTTCTCAGCGGGTATGATCGGCATCCCTTACGAGCAGATCCTGAACCTCATCGTTCCGTCCGACGCCGGTCTGGTGGATCCGCAGTTCGCCGGTCTGGTGATCGACTCCGTGGGATTCGTCGGCATCACCGGATTGCCCTTGGGTCTTTCGGTTGCCTGCAACTCACAGACCCCGGCAGCCTGCACCTACATCACCGGCCAGCTGGGCTGCGGGGTGATCACCGGCACGCCCACCGAAACGGGGACCTTCCCCTTGGTGCTGAACGTGCTCGCGCACAGTTCCATCTTCGGCAACGTCCTTTCGGTGCCTTACACCTTCGGTGGATACCAGATCGTCATCACCGACAATACCACCAGCATCGAAGGTCCCGAGCTGACGAGCTTGGGTTCCGTCCGTACCGTGCCGAACCCCTTCGCGGTGCGCACCTCGTTCGAGTTCGAACTGGATCGCAGCGGTGTGGTCGAGCTCCGTGTCTTCAACCTCCTGGGCGAGGAGATGTGGAACCGAAGCATCCAAGGCAAGGCCGGTGTCAACAAGGTGCCGTTCGACGGGCAGTCGTTGTCCGAAGGCGTGTACATCTACAAACTGGCATCGGGCAAGAAGACCCAGACCGGTCGCATGGTCATCCATCGCTGAACCGGCTCGACACGATCATCAGACCCCCATCCTGCGTTCATACCAGGGTGGGGGTTTTTCGTTCCTGAGATGAGCAACCGACGATTTGAGGTGATGACCCTGGGCACGGGTGCCGCCCTACCCGCCCGTGGACGTTATCCCACGTCGCAGCTCATCAACGTTCACGAGGCCCTATACCTCGTGGACTGTGGCGAAGGCACCCAGGAACGTCTGCGTGCGGCCGGCATCAACTTCCTCCGCATCGGCCACATTTTCATCAGTCACCTCCACGGCGACCACTACCTCGGTCTGCAAGGCCTCATCAGCTCCATGCACCTGATGGGCCGGCAACAGGAACTGCATGTGTACGGACCGGCCATGCTCAAGGAGATCATCGATCTGCAACTGCGGGCCTCCACCACCTACCTGCGCTATTCCCTGGTGTTCCACGCGCTGGTGCCGGAGAGCGGGGTGGTGGTGCACCGCGATGCACATGCCGAGGTCGTGCTGCTGGCCCTCAAACACCGGATCCCCTGCACCGGCTTCGTGTTCAAGGAAACACCTGCGCTGCGCAGTCTGCGACTGGACAGGCTGCCCTTGATCCCGCACTTCAAACGCCTGGCGGTGAAGCAGGGGGAGGACCTCGCACTGCCCGATGGCACCGTGCATCGCAATGCCGACCTGACACTGGACCCGCCACTGCCCAGGCGATACGCCTATTGCAGCGACACGGCCTACGAACCGGCGCTGATCCCCCATCTGCAGGGGGTGGACCTGCTCTACCACGAAGCCACGTTCACCCAGCCCATGGCGGCCCGTGCCAAGGAGACCATGCATTCCACGGCGGCCCAAGCGGCCCGGATTGCCGCCGATGCCAGCGTCCAGGCCTTGTTGTTGGGACACTTCAGTTCACGCTACAAGGATGAAGCGCAATTGCTGGCCGAGGCCACAGCGATCTTTGCGAACACCCGGGCCAGCAGTGATGGCCGGGTGTACGTCATTCCTGAACGTAAGGCGGTGGACAACTTATGATGGCCGGATCCCCATGCTCAGGTACCTTTGTCCTTATCTGGATTCATTCCAAATAGGGATATGGGAGTTAGAACGATCATTGCGGACCACAGCGAACTGGCGATCATCGGCCTTCAGGCCATTTTTGCCGGTGTGGACCGCATCGAGGTGGTGGGTGTGGCGCGTGATCCGATCGAACTGCAGGCCCTGCTGGTCCGGCATCATCCCGATGTGGTGTTGTTGGACCACACCGCCGAGGGTTTCCACGCGCGGGTCATCCGTGACGGAATCAAGCGTTCGAAACGGACGCGCTTCGTGGCCATCACTCCCGACCCCTCTTCCGTGGCCTTGATGAGCGCCATCCGCAGTGGTGTCACCAGCTACATCAAGAAGGATTGTGATGTGGCCGAGATCATCGATGCCGTGCTGCAGACGGCCGATGGTGAGAAGTTCTTCTGCGGCAAGATCCTCGAATCGTTGCGCCGGTCCAACTTCAATGTGGAGCAGTTCCTGATGGAGCCGTTGAGCTGCGCGCCGGTGACGCTGAGCGATCGCGAGTGCGAGGTCGTGCAGCTGATCGCCGAGGGACTTTCCTACACACGCATCGCCGACCAGTTGAACCTGAGCGCCCATACGGTGAACACCCATCGGCGCAATGTCATGCAGAAACTGGGGGTGAACAACACCGCTGCCGTGGTGATGTACGCTGTGAAGAACGGGTTGGTAAGTCCCAACCGATACCTCTTCGAGCGCTCGGCCTGATGCGCAACCGCTGGCTACCTTGCCTGCATGGACGGCGGAACCCTGATCGGTGAAATTGGCGGCAGTTCTTCGCGCTGGGCCTTTCTGGCACCGGACGGATCGACCGTGATGCTTCCGCTCAAGGGCGACCGGGTGCCCGGGTTCAATCCGGTATCCGGTGATGGGGAGGCCTTCGCCGCCGTCGTCGGGACCTACCTGGCCGATCATTGTCCGCCAGCTCTTCACGCGGCCCACGTGGTCCTTTACGGTGCGGGCTGTGGTTCGCTCGACCGGCGAGAACGGATGGAGGCCACGTTGCGGCCCTTGTGGCCCGCTGCGCTCATGGATGTCCAGACGGATATCCGAGGCGCTGCGCTGGGTCTTTGTGGAAGCTCGCCGAGCCTGGTCCTGATCCTGGGCACCGGGATGAACGCCGGGCACTTTGATGGCCGTCAGCTGACGCAGCCCATGCCTTCCCTGGGCTATGTGCTGGGCGATGAAGGCAGCGGTGCCGACATCGGTCGGGCACTATTGCAGGATGCCTTCTATCGCCGGATCCCGGAAGAGGTCCATGCCGCGCTGTTCGGTCCTGATGGTCCAGCCCTGGCCGAGGTCATCGATCGGGTCTATCGCTCACCGTTCCCCTCGCGCGCACTGGCGTCCTACACGGCACTGCTGGCACCCCATGTGGAACAGCGCTACGTGCGCGACCTGATCCTGTCGCGCTTCCATGCCATGGCCGAGCTCCTGGTGAACTTCTTCCCTCCTGAACAGCGGGAGGAGGTGCGTGCCACCGGATCCGTGGCCTGGGGCTTCAAGGAGCTGCTGGCGGAATGCCTGCTCGATCGGGGGATGACCCTTACGGTCGTGGAGCGGGATCCGCTGCCAGGACTGGTGGAATACCATCGTGGACGGGCGACCCCGGCCTGAGCTGAAGGACCTCCTGGACGCGTAATAGGGCGGCCTTGTTCTCGGGTGAGGAAAGGCTGCGTAGCACCCGGGCACGTTCCAATGCGGTGAGGTGCCAGCTGAGGCTGATCTGTTCCTCATCGCTATGCCGGAGTTGCAGGTCGATCACCTCCATCGGTACCGGCATCCAGCCGCTCGCCTGTTTCAGCATCAGGTCATAGTCCTGGTCCTGCACCCGCACGAAGTTGTCATAGACACTGCCCACCGGATCGAAGAAGCGGCCGAAGAGCGACCCGCTGCTGGGGTGGACCGCCAGTTCCTTCTGCGTGTCGCGCAGTTGCAGGATCACTACGCCGCCGGTGTTCGAGGCGATCCAGTCGCGGAAGGTGTAGAGGAAATCGAGGGTGGTGCGGTACCCGTAGTTGTCGCGCACGCCGGCATCCATCACGCGCATGGGCGGCTCGCTGGGCAGCGTCACCATCGGGGTGATGTAGGGGAAGGAGGCGTTCATCCGCAGCGCGCTGGTGAGCTTCAGGTTGCCGGGGTCGTGGGCCGCAAAGAGGCGCTGGAATTCGATGGCTTCGGGCTGTCCGGCACTGATGGTGGACCGGGCCGGGGTGATGTGGGTAAGGAAGCTCATGGGGCGGGAGGCGATTACCACGCGCCGGCCATCGTTGATGGAAGTGGGGCTGATCACCAGGTGGGGCACACGACCCTCACGTTCCGGCCCGGCCAGGTCGTTCAGGCGCACGTCCAGCAGCCCGCGTGTGTTGGCGTTGAGGCGCTCCTCGAAGGTCTTCCCGCGATCTCGGGTATAGGTCAATTCGCCATCACGCACCTTGCGGTAGCGCACGAACATGTCGTTCGTCACGAAGCTGAAGGTGAGGTTGTTCAGCATATCACCCGCCACCTCCTGCAGCACTGCGGGTTCATGGCGCATGCGGGTGCCCTGCGCCTCATCGGCCAGGTAGAGCTGACGGAAGTAGGCGGCCCCGATCAGTCCGCCCGAGGAGCCGGTCATCAAGGTGGACCGCTGCATCAGGCTTCCCTCCAACAGGCTGTCGACCTCCTGCAGGCAGTGCATCGTCCAGAGCATGGCGCGCAGGCCACCACCACTGGTGTTGATGATCACCATCATGGGCTTTTGATCGGCGCCGGTGAGCACTGCGTTCCGTTCCCGCCAGCGTTCCAGGGTGGCCTGCACCGCAGTGGCATCCGTCCGGGCCTGGGTATCATCCGTTGCCATGGCGTGGATGGTGGGCTGGTCATAAACAGCGGGTGCGGGCCGGTAATCCAGGCCGTAGACCTGGGCATCCGCAAGGAAGCGGTCGGTGTGGTGGCTCAGGATGTTGAGCAGGACGAGCACGCTGATGACGATGGTCCCCGTCCAGCCCTGCAGCCAGCTGAACAGGGCACTGAAGAGCATCAGTACCATGGTCAGGAACAGGAACACGCTGGCACCCGCAGGAATGGAGAAGAAGGGGATGTCGCTGAACGCCCCCAAGGCCACGAAGCTCAGGATCAGGACCAGTTCGAAGATGGAGCCGTTGATGTGGTTCTGCCAGAGGATGTCGCGCAGCATCTCCTGGTCATAGTGCGCACTGCTGCGCGCCAGCATGATGCGGAGCCGCGGGCTTAGGTAGGTCTCCACGCGCCACTTCTCGGTGCGCTGCTGACGCTTCAGCCAGCGGTATGCCTTGCGCCGTTCAGGGCGTCTTGCGGGCGGCGCATCATGCATGGGGGCGATGATGTCCACCAAGGGTTCCTGGGGCCGGTATTCATCGGGTTCGTTGCCCAGCAGCTTGATGATGTCCGTGTTGGTGCGGGTGAAGTAGAGCAGCGCCACAGCGAGGAAGACGAACATGCCGATGAGGAAGCCCACGAGGTGCAGCGCGATGGACCCTGCGGGCACGAGTTCCTTGGTGTACTGGAAGCGGGCCGAGCAGATCAGGTAGGTGAGGATGAACAGCCCGGGGATCACGCCGTTGTTCACGTTGAATTTCAGGAAGGGCCGCGCGATGGTGGCGATGAACGGGAAGCGGTACCCGTGCATGGTGTAGGTGTACAGGTTGAAGGCCGTGATGAAGCCGCCCAGCGCGAAACCCGTGATGGCGTAAGAGATGAAGCCCACGGACCCGAAGTACTCCGGGTAGAGGAAGAGGTTGGGGATGCCGTACTTCACCCCCAGCCCTTGGGTGATGTACCCGAAGAGCAGCAACCATACGAGCAGCAGCAGGTGGTTCTTCTTGAAATGCAGGAGCAACAGCTGCAGCGGGAAGAAGTAGAGGATCCTTCGGACCCACTGCCGGTATGTGAGCCTAGCGGTCATGGTGGCGCCCTTGGACGCGTTTGTTCCAAGTATACGCTCCAAAGCTCCGCGATGTTGTGAGCCGGCTCAGGAACTGCCCACCGTGCCGTGTTCCCGGACCGCCAAGAGCGCTCCTACGCACGTGTGCCCGACCAACCGTTGAGGCGCGTTTGTGCGCCCCTGAGCCCACGTCAGACCTTGGCCAGCGTGAGGGCCATCACTTCGGCCTCCAGCGCATCGGCCTGGGCGCGCAGGGTCTCGGCCTGCTTCAGCACATCGGCCTTGAAGGCCTCATCGTCGAGGCCGGCGCAGTTGATCCGCACGTTGAGGTAGCCGCCCAAGGCACCGGTACGCGCGCACAAGGCACCCACGCCGGCATCACTGACACTGGCGGCCGATCCGCTCTCGGCCATGGCCTTCATCAGCGCCATGCTCTCCACACAGACCTGCATGGTGCGCAGTGGCGTGTTGATGGCGCCCTTGGTGGCCTCGGTCATCGCCGCTTTGCGGGCCGCCTTTTCGGTATCGCTGCCCTTGGGCAGGCCCATGGCGGTCATGATGCGATCAAAGGCGCGGGTGTCCTCGTCCACCAGGAAGAGCAGCTCGTTCCGGAGCTTTTCGCCGATCGCGGCCCAGTTGCTGTAGTGCTCCCAGCGCTCGTCCCAGCCGCGTTTGTGCGCGCTGAGGTTGGCCACCATGGTGCCGAGCGAAACGCCCAGTGCACCCACATAGGCGGCCACCGATCCGCCACCGGGGGCGGGACTTTCACTGGCGGTCTCCTCGCTGAACCGCTTGAGGTCCATGCGCACCAGTCGCTCGTTTCCGGGCTCCTCGAGCATGTATTCGATCACCTTCTTCTGTGGGTCGAAGGGACCCAGGTCATCGAGCCCCAGGGACTTCACGGCCAGCTTGATCTTTTCGCGCTCGGGGATCCCCAGGCTCCGCTCCTGGCGGGCCAGGTAGAAGTCCGCTGCATCCAAGAGGGACTGCTTCGGGATGAGCCCCACGAGCTCACTGCCCGTGACCCGGATGCCACGTTCGGCCGCGCTCCTGCAGGCCTCATCGAAGGCGATGTGGACGGGCGTGACGGTGATGTCGGTCAGGTTCAGGGAGAGCTGGGCGATGCCGTACTCCTCGATGAACCAACCGATCCCCTTCACGCTCTTCAGTTTGCCGGGCACCTGCAGCTCGCTGCCATCGGCTTGCTTCACCTTTCGACCCGCCTCACGGATGTCGAACGCGATGGCGTTGGCGCGGCGGGTGCTGGTAGTGTTCAGGTTGACGTTGTAGGCCACCAGGAAGTTCCGGGCGCCGATGGCGATGGCACCGCTGCGGGCCACACTGTCGGAGAAGGCGGCCGGCCCGAAGTCGGGTCTCCATGCCGGGTCGCTCAGTTTCTGCGGAAGGCCCTCGTATTCGCCACTGCGGTTGTTGGCCAGGTTCCGGCGCTTCTCCTCGGTGGCGGCCGCTTCGTAGCAGTACACGGGGATGCCCAGTTCACCACCCACGCGGGCAGCGAGCTTTCGGGCGTGCTCGGCGGTCTCCTCCATGCTGATGCCGCTGATGGGCACCAAGGGGCACACGTCGGTGGCCCCGAAACGGGGATGCTCGCCCTTGTGACTGCGCATGTCGATCAGCTCCTGCGCCTTTTTGATCAACCGGAATGCCGCTTCGCACACAGGACCAGGTTCACCCACGAAGGTGATCACCGTCCGGTTCGTGGCCTTTCCGGGGTCAACGTCCAACAGGCGCACACCCTCCACGGTCTCCACCACGGCGGCGATGGCATCGATCTTGGCACGGTCGCGTCCCTCGCTGATGTTGGGGACGCATTCGATCAGTTGGCGTTGCATGGAAAAGGGCGTTGAATGGGGCGCAAAGCTACGGGAGCCGGGCCAAGTGGACGTGTCTCCGATGTCGGGTCATCCTGTCGGAAGCGAGCGGTGCGCCGGACCGATGGATGTTCCTGGGTCCCTGCTCAACCCAGCAGCACGCTCAGGGAATTGTTGAGGATGTGCAGCACCACCGGCACCCAGATGGACCCGCTGCGCACCCGGGCGTAGCCCAGTACGATGCCCATGGGTAGGATCAGGAGCATGACGGTCCAACTGTACTGCAGGTGCATCAGCGTAAAGACCCCGGCCGTCAGGGCGATGGCCGAATGTTCATCCGTCATGTGCCGGATCGACCCGAGGAGCAGGCCGCGAAGAAGGAACTCCTCGAAGAGCGGTGCCATCAGTCCCACCCCCAACAGTAGCAGGAACTTGTTGGTGGAGGTGGCCAGCACCTTTTCCATGAAATCCGTTTGGAACTGGGGGGACAGGCGCATCAGCACCTCCAGCACGATGGCCAGCAGGATGAAGATGCCGAGCCATTTGAGGAACTGCATGGCCGTGGGCATGGAAAGCCCGAGGAAGGCGGTCATGCTCTTGCGCTTCCAGAGGTGAACAGTGCCGATGATCAGCCCCAGGCCCATCAGCCCGCTCCACAGCGCTTCCAAGGCGATCAGGTCGCCGTTGTAGAGGAAGCGTTCCATGGCGGAGCGGAAGGCTTCATCCTGCAGCAGGGACAACGAGAACCTTTCTTCCGCGAAGGCCGGGTCGCGCTCCGCAACTCCGTTCACCATCACCCCGAACTGCACGAGCATGAACACGAGCAGGATCATGGAGAAGAGCGCCACCCCCATGGCGAACTCCAGGGTCGGTGGGCGGTGCTCCTCGTTCTTCGAAGGATCAGGGGAGGACCTCTCCGGAGCGGACAACTGTTCCATCAATGAGCACGGTATCGATATGATCGCTGCCGAAGGCGTAAGGCAGATAGGCGAGCGAAGGTACCTTGTTGGTGATGATGAGGCTGGCGCGCTTGCCCACGGTAATGCTGCCGAGCTCCTGGGAGAGGCCCATGGCCGCCGCGCTGTTCAGCGTCATCGCGTGGATCGCCTCCTCGGGCAGCATGCGCAATTGGATGCAGGCCAGGGAGAGCACTAGGTTCATGTTCCCGCTTGGGGTGCTGCCCGGATTGTGGTCCGTGGCCAGCGCCAGCGGAAGGTCTCGGTCCATCAACTGCCGGGCCGGTCCGTAGGGGATCCGCAGGAAGAAGGAACAGGATGGCAACAGGGTGGGAATGGTGCTGCTCCCCGCCAAGGCATCCAGATCCGCCTCCTCCATCACTTCCAGGTGATCCACGCTGAGGGCACCATGCTTCACGGCCGCCTGGATCCCTCCGATGCTGGTGAACTGGTTGACGTGCACCTTGCCGGGCAGTCCCCTGCGGGCGCCGGCCTCCAGCACCCGTTCCATCTCCGCCACGGTGAAGTAGTTGGTCTCGCAGAACACGTCCACGAAGTCGGCGAGGCCTTCCGCCGCCACCTGAGGGATGAGCGTGTCGCAGATCAGGTCGATGTAGCTGCCGCGGTCCTCCTTGTACTCCGGTGGCAGGGCGTGGGCGGCCAGCAGGGTGGTCCTGATCTGCAGGGGAAGGGAGCCCTTCAGCCGCTTGGCGACGCGCAACATCTTCAGCTCGCTCTCCAATGAAAGGCCGTAGCCGCTCTTGATCTCCACGGCCACGGTGCCCTGATGCATCATCTCCTCCAGCCGCTTCCTGGACCCTTGGAACAGTTCCTCCTCATCCATGGCGCGCAGCTTTCGCGCGCTGTTGAGGATGCCACCACCCTTGTCGGCGATCTCCTGGTAGCTCAGTCCCTTGACCTTGTCCACGAACTCCTCCTCCCGCGGTGCCGCGAACACGCTGTGCGTGTGCGGATCGCACCAGCCGGGCAGCACATAGCGTCCGCTCGCATCGATGGTCGTCAGGCCCTTCGGGTCGATCGTCGAAGGCAATTCGCTCATACTGCCCAAGGCCGCGATACGCCCATCCTCGATCAGCAGCCAGGCGTTCTCGATGAGGGGAAGGTCGGCCATGGCCCTGCCGGCGATCCGTTCCACGCCTGCGGGATGTGTGCCTACGAGGGCTTTGGCATGGGTGATGAGCATCCGGTGCATGGGGTGCAAAGGAACAGCGAAGCGTTGCAACCCGGTACCATCGGCCATCACCACTTCACCACACGCTGCATCATGGATCCCGCGTCGGTGGAAACGTGGACCACATAGGTGCCGTTCGGTAACCCGGACAGGTCCACGGTCCGGCGCTGGTCGTGGCGCTGCAGCACCACTTGTCCCAGCAGGTCGATGACCTCCAACTTGAGGATCTCGGCATCCGGGATATCGAAGGTGATCGGACCGTTGGTGGGGTTGGGCAGGACGGTCATGGAGGGGCCATCCGCCACCGGTGCAACACCCGTACTGAGGTCGCCGAAGGTGAGGTTGAGCACGGGCGCGAAGTCGGGGTCCGCAGCACCGCTGAAGCTCACGATTCCTTCGGGGAATCCGGGCGCGCTCAGCATGAACTGGGTGTTGTTGAACGGGGTGATGTAGACCAACAGCTCAGCAGGAAGGTCCACCCTGATCCAATGTCCGTTCGCGCTGGTGGAGCCAAAGCGGCATGCTTCTGCGCTGGCATCGGGTTGGGCATAAAAGTCCACCGCTTCCACGCTGGCGTTACCCCCGAAGGCCCCGCTCTTCACCTTGACCTGCAGGGGCCCATTCACGGGGTTGACTCCCACCAAACTTTCCCTGCGCAGGAAGATGCTGGCCGCTTCCACCACACTTTCCGTCATGGTCGTGGTATTGAAGGTGAGCACCGTGGCGAACTGCTCGGTCCCCTGGCCGCCCAGTTGCAGCGAGCTGTTCACCGTGCCTGTGTTCGATACGGAACCATCCTCGCTGCCTGAGGATAGAAGGTACTGGTCGTCCATCAGGAACTTGTGATAGAACTTCTGTGCGTGCAGGTCGAGCATGTCGCGATATCCTGAGGCCGAAAGGTGGAAGCAGTCGCGCGTGAGACCATAGTTGCGCATGGAGCTCTTGGGGGAAGGATAGTCAAGAAAGCCTTGCGGCAGCGGAGCGGTCAGTGGAGGATAACTTCCACCGGGAGCAACGCCCAGCGAGCTGCTCTGCCCGAAGGTGTGCTGCATCAGGCCCGGGGAGTTGACGAAGCTGACGCGCGGCATCGTGTCCGTGTAAGCCTCGATGGTCGCCGAGAAATCGTTCAAGATGGTGTTGAGCTGCTCAAAGCTGGGGAAGCCCATACCTTCCCAGGTGCCGTAGAAGGGGTGTATGGATTGGAGGGGAGCGATATCCTCGATCACCTCTCCGAAATTGGGATACATGTAGCCGCTCCAGAGCACGTGAATGTCCGGTCGGACATCGAGGATGAAGTCGATCACACTGCGCAGGCGGAGGAATACGGCCTGCTCCAGGGAATCGGTCTGCGCTTCCGTGAAGTCCACGTTCCAGTCTCCCAAAACATCATTTCCGCCAATGCTCAGGTGCACCACCTTGATGTCCGCATCGTTGAGCAACTGGTCCGCGATCTCGGCCTGCTTCTCGGCGCCCAGGAAGTCGTCGGTCTCGGCCCCGTTCTCGGCCAGCGTAAGGTTGGTGTAGTATCGTGAGCCCGAATGCCCCCACTTTTCCAGCACCTCGTTGATCGTCTGGTCCACTCCCATGAAGAAGGCCCAGCTGTCGCCGACCAGGAGCACTTTGTTGCGGGTCGGTTCGCTGCATTGGCCCGTACTTTCCGTGTGGAGCAGGAGAAGGAGGCAGGAGAGGAGCAGTGATCTGTTCATGGATGGATGGTGATGGTCGTTCGAAAATAGGCGGATCTCGCGACTCCGCAAGCTCCTGGTGCATCTTCTTCTCGCCGGGTGGTCTGCTATCTTCGCCACCATGCCTGGTAACAGCTTCGGACAGCTTTTCCGTCTCACGACCTTCGGCGAAAGCCATGGAGCCGCCATCGGTGGCGTGATCGACGGATGTCCCGCAGGGCTGGAGCTGGACCTGGCCGCCATCCAGCAGGAACTGGACCGGCGCAGACCGGGCAGCACCCCACTGGGCACGGCGCGGAGCGAAGGCGATGTGGTGGAACTGCTGAGCGGGGTCCTGGCCAACGATGATCTTCGTAGTGATGACACGGGTGAGATGGTCCCCACGGTCATTCATCGGACCTTGGGCACTCCCATAGGCTTCCTGATCCGCAATAAGGACGCTCAGAGTGCGGACTATGATCACTTGAAGGACGTGTATCGTCCGGGCCACGCGGACCTGAGCTGGGAGGAGAAATTCGGCATCCGGGATCACCGTGGAGGTGGCCGCAGCAGCGCGCGTGAGACAGCCTGTCGCGTGGTGGCCGGTGCGATCGCTCGGCAACTGTTGGCCAAGGAAGGCATCACCGTGTCCGCATACGTGTCACAGGTGGGGCCTGTCTGCTTGGAGCGTCCCTATCAGGAGTTGAAGCTGGCCGACACATGGAACAGTAACGTCCGTTGTCCCGACCCGGAAGTTGCCGTCGAGATGATCAGCCTCATCGAACAGGTGCGCAGCGAAGGCGATTCCATCGGCGGAGTGGTCTCCTGTGTGGCGCAGGGCATACCGCTCGGATTGGGCGAACCAGTGTTCGATCGCCTGGAGGCCGACCTGGCCAAGGCGATGTTGTCCATCAACGCCACCAAGGGTTTCCAGATCGGCAGCGGCTTCGGTTCGCCTGCCATGCGCGGCTCGGAGCACAACGATGCCTTCATCATCGGCTGGCGGAAGGAGCATTCGACACTCGTTCCCGAGGGTATGTCCGTTGAGAAAGGGGCCATCCGTAGCGTGACCAACCATGGGGGGGGGACACAAGGAGGCATCAGCAGCGGCGAGGATGTCCGCTTCGATGTGGCCTTCAAGCCACCGGCCACCATCGCCAAGGCCCAACGCACGGTCAATACCCGCTGGGAGGAGGTCACCCTGGAGGCCAAGGGCAGGCATGATCCCTGCGTCGTTCCCCGTGCCGTCCCCATCGTGGAGGCCATGACCTGTCTGGTCCTGATCGATCATCTACTTCGTCAACGCACTGCCCGCTGCTGAGCAGTTCTAAACGGTCGAAGGATGTCAGTCCTGTAGGCCGGCAGCTGGAACGGAGAGAGGGCATCCGCAAGGTGCCAACCAGCGGCCATGGCGGGTCCACGTTCACCATGGAGCGGGTCTTGCCTATCGCTGGGAGATGTCCTGCAGTCGAGTGAACAGCACGGGCGATCACCCTTGAAGCAACATCACCGCCCGTTCGCATGGCGAGGAGTTGTTCACCAAGGAGATGTGAACGAAGCATTCCTGTGATCCCGACGCGATGGGGGCTTGTCGGAACGATCTTTGTACACTGGATCGTACCCCTGCATGGTTGAAGGGCGGTGTCATTTGCCCACCCACCAACTTCTTCAACGCTCAACTTATCCAACCACAATCCACCCCATGGCCAAGTGGACCAAACGCATCCTGCTCACCTTGGGCATCCTCATCGTGCTGCTTCTTGCCGCCGCTGTCCTCATCCCCATCCTGTTCAAGGACAAGATCGAGGCGGCCGTGAAGGGCGAGGTGAACAAGAACATCAATGCGGTGGTGGATTGGGGTGAGTGGGACATCACCATTTTCAAGAGTTTCCCGGACCTGACCGTGGAGGTGGCGGATGTGAAGGTGAGCAACGTGGCCCCCTTCGAAGGCATCGACCTGGCCCGCATCGGTTCGCTGAGCGCCACGGTGGATATCAAGAGCGTGTTCGGCGACAAGATCGACATCAAGCGAATCGGCCTCAACAAGCCGTACATCCATGTCAAGGTGCTGCCGGATGGCCGGGCCAACTGGGACATTGCCAAGGTGGATTCCACCGCCGCCCCTGACACCGACACGGCGACCACCGCGTTCAACATCGGGTTACGCGAGTACTGGATCGAGGACGGCACCCTGATCTACGACGATGCTTCCCTGACCTACTACATGGACCTCAAGGGCCTCGATCATAAGGGCAGCGGTGACTTCACGCAGGACCTCTTCACCCTGAGCACCACCACCCATGCTGACACCGCCAACGTGGTCTTCGATGGCATCGGCTACCTGAAGAACGTCAAGGCCGACATCACCGCGGACCTCGACATGGACATGCCGAACATGAAGTTCACCTTCAAGGATAACGAGGCCATCATCAACCAGCTCGTGCTGGGCTTCGATGGTTGGTTGGCAATGCCTGCGGACGACATCGACATGGACATCACCTGGAACGCAAAGAAGACCGACTTCGGCACGCTGCTTTCGCTGGTGCCGGCCGAGTTCGCGTCCGACCTGAGCGGTGTGCAGATGAGCGGCAAGGCGGCCTTCAACGGCTTCGTGAAGGGCACCTACAACGATACGAGCATGCCTGGCTTCAGCCTGGTGCTGGATGTCGACAATGGCCGCTTCAAGTACCCGGACCTGCCGGCTGCGGTGGAGAACATCTTCGTGGACCTGAAGGTGAACAGTCCCGGAGGAAGCGACATGGACAAGATGGTGGTGGACCTGAAACGCTTCTCCCTGAGCATGGCCGGCAACCCGGTGACCGCCCGCATGTACCTCACCACACCCATCAGCGACCCCAACGTGGATGCAGAACTGAAGGCCGATCTGGACCTGGCGAGCGTGAAGAAGGTGGTGCCGATGAAGGAGGACCTCTCGGGCAAGCTCACCGCCGACGTGCGCATGAAGGGCCGCATGAGCGATGTGGAGGCACAGCGTTACGAGCGCTTCCAGGCCGACGGCGAGATGATCCTGACCGGCATGAAGTACACCAGCGACTCGCTGCCACCAGTGGGCATCAACACCCTTCACTTCGATTTCAGCCCGCAGTTCCTTGCACTGGAGAATTTCGATGGCACGGTGGGCAGCAGCAGCATCCAGGCCAAGGGCCGCATGGACAACTACCTGCAGTGGTGGTTGGAGGACAGCACCCTGGTGGGCTCCTTCGACTTGGCCGCCAACAAGCTGGACTTGAATGAGCTCATGGGTCCCGCGTCACCGGAGCCTGCCACCCCGGCAGTAGCGGACACCATGCCGATGAGCGTCATCGAGGTGCCCGGGAACATCGATTTCCGGATGGGCCTGGCCGTGAAGGAGGTGATCTACGATCACCTCAACCTGACCAATGCCCGGGGCGCGCTGCATATCCATGATCAGCGGGTCGACTTCAACGATGTGTTCTTCAACCTCTTCGACGGCAGCGTGGTCATGAAAGGGAACTATGACGCGAAGGACATCACCAAGCCCCGCTTCGAGCTCAACTATGATGTGCGCGACCTGGACATCGAGAAGGCCGTGACCTACATCGAGACCGTGCAGAAGATGGCGCCGATCGCCAAGACCTGCAAGGGCAAGATCAGCACGGACCTCGCGATGAGCGCCATGTTGGACCAGCACATGCAACCCGACCTGAACACCATGACCGGCCGGGGTACGCTGCGAACCAAGAGCGTGCGGGTGGATGGATTCCAGCCCTTGGTGGACATTGCGAAGGCGCTCAAGATCAAGGAGATCGAGAACACCACCCTGCAGGATGTGTCGTTCACCTACCGCTTCGAGGAAGGCAAGATGATCACCGATCCCTTCGATGTGAAGATCGACCGCATCAAGGCTCGGGTGGGCGGCAGTACGGCATTTTCAGATCAGGCCATCGACTACGACATGACGGCCAAGGTGCCCACGGCGATGTTCGGTGCTGCAGCGGCACAGACCGCCGGCAGCCTGCTCGGGGAGGCCAACCGCTTCCTCGGGTCCAATATCCAGATGCCGGCCGATCTTGATGTCACCGTGAAGATCACCGGCACCATCGACAAGCCCGTGGTGAAGCCGGTGTTCGCCGGTGGCAGCAGCAGTGTGAAGGAGACGGTGGTGGAAGCCGCCAAGGAGGAGCTGAACGTGCAGATCGACAAAGCGAAGGAGGACGCGATCGCTCGGGCACGAGAGGAAGCCGCCAAGCTGGTGGCCGAAGCCCAGAAGCAGGCCGACCAGATCAAAGCCGATGCCCGTCGCGAAGCCGCCAATGTGAAGGCACAGGGCTACAAGGCGGCCGACGACCTGGTGGCACAGGCGAACAACCCCATCGCCAAGGCCGCCGCCAAGATCGCTGCGGACAAGGCCAAGAAGGAGGCCGACCGGAGGGAACAGCAGTTCATCGCGGAAGCCGACAAACGGGCCGATGGACTGGTGGAGAGCGCGCGGAAGAAAGGGGACGACCTGATCCTGAAAGTGGAGCAGACCAACACGACCGTGAAGTGAGCTCAAGACAACCACGCGTCGGGCGTCTCTCCGTCAACTGCTCATCGGCATGAGGTATCTATTTCCCCAAGTCGGTGCGCTCACGTGCGGGGCGCATTTCCGGAACATGGCGCGGCGGGCAGGTTCCCTGCTGGTCTTTGTGTTCGCCGCATGCATCTCGCTGCAGGCCCAGGAGGAGGGCATGGACCCCTGCGCCCCACCCACAGACAAGAAGATCATGAAGCTGCTGGATGAAGCTGCCAAGGCCAAAGATCCCGTGGAACGCCACGGGAAGCTGAAAAGCACCTTGGAGATCGACCCCGAGTGCGTGGAATGCTCGTTCCAGCTCGGGTTGTCGGCCTATCGCATCGGCAAGGAAAGCGGCAAGGGCTATAAGGCAGCCCTCGGATACTTCGACAAGGTGCAGGCCACCTGTCCGACCTACCACAGCGATGTGCCCTACACCTTGGGGGTGATCTACTACGCCGAGGACAAGTTCGCGGAGGCGGCCAAGGCCTTCGAAGCCTTCCGGAAGTTCCCCAGCGACGATGCCACGCGCATGTCCAAGGACTACGACAAGAAGTACCAGGACGTGGAGGAGATCATGCCCGAGCTCCAGTTCTACGTGGATTTCTACCGCAACACGATGCCCTTCGATCCCAGGGTCGTGCCCTTGGTGAGCACCACGGTGGACGAGTACCTGCCGATGCTTTCACCGGACAATGAACTGATGTTCTTCACCCGCAAACTACAGGTGAAGGCCAGGGGGGACATCGTGAGCCGGGAGGTGGAGGAACTGACCGAGGCGCGGCGAAAGGACCTGGACGATGCATTCAATGCCGGTCGGGCACTGCCCGAGCCTTTCAACGTGGGCGACAGCTACGGCGGCGTCACGGTGAGCGTGAACAACAAGGAGATGTTCGTGACCGTCTGCGGGCCGGCGGACAGCCGTGGCTACCGGAACTGCGACATCTTCCGCACGCATTACGACAGCAAGTTCAACCTCGATATCGGTGGGCAGGAGTGGGAGTGGAGCGGACTGGATGAGATCGGGACCAGCATCAACGGCCCGGATTCGTGGGAGAGCCAGCCGACCCTGAGCGGTGATGGGCGCACGCTCTACTTCGCCACGTTGCGCGAAAAGAGCGATGGCATGGATATCTACTACAGTGAGCGCGACGACAAGGGGGGCTGGTCGGACGCTCGTCCGGTGCCCGGCATCAACACGCTGGGTGACGAGAAGGCCCCCTTCATGCACAGCGACAGCCGCACGCTCTACTTCGCGGCGCGCCAGAACGCAGAGGGCCAGGGCCATCAGACCATCGGAGGCTACGACATCTTCTACAGCCGCATGGGCGATGATGGCCAATGGAGCAAGCCCAAGAACATAGGTCACCCCATCAACACGCAGGAGGATGAACATGGCCTGATCGTCAGTGCTGATGGGCACACGGCCTACTTCGCCAGTGGTCGATACAAGGGCGTTGGCGGGCTGGACATCTACAGCACAGAGCTTCCGTCGGACGTACGTCCGGAGGAGATCCTGATCGTAAAGGGCGAAGTGCGTGACGAAAATGGACAATTGGTGAAGGACGCCCTCGTGGAGATCAAGTACATGGACACCCGCAAGGTGGAGACCATCAAGGTGGATGATGGTGATGGACGCTATGCCACAGTGCTCCGCCTGAAGCCGGGGAGTGACGTGATCATGACGGTCAAGAAAGCGGATCACGTGTTCGAGTCGCGCAGCTTCAACATGGAGGATACCGCCATGGCCACCGTGGCCACCGTGGACATGACGGTGCAGCGCATCGAAGTGGGCAAGAGCTACCGGGTGAACGACATCAAGTACGCCACCAGCTCGGCGGCTATCACCAAGAGCAGCGAGTACATCCTCGACGAGCTGATCACCTTCCTCCGCGAGAACCCCACAGTGAAGATCCGCATCGAGGGTCACACGGACAATGTGGGGCGGTCCGAGGACAATATGGCCTTGAGCAACGACCGTGCCTTCACGGTGATGGACTATCTGCAGACCAAAGGCATCGCAGGGCCCCGGCTCACCTTCAAGGGTTATGGGCAGACGAAGCCCTTGGCGTCCAACGATACACCCGAGGGCAGGGCCCAGAACCGACGGACCGAATTCGTGATCACCGGGCGATGAGCGGCTCCACCATCCGTCCCGCGCGCCTGAAAAAACGCGTTCAGCGGCATTAACTTCGGCTGGAACTCCAGGCATCATGAGAACGATACTTTTCGTCGGTGGAGTGATCTTAGGATCTTTCGTGTTCGGCCAACTGTCCCACGGTGGCCAACCCCAACAATGGGGTGTGGTCACCGAACTGCGGAATGATGTCCCGACCGTCATGGTGGAGGGCTTGGACCCTGTAGGGCAGGCCGCTCTGCTTCCTACGGAAGGGGAGTTCCGCTACGGCGTCCAGCGTGCGGTGATGATCGATGTGCCCCAGACCGGTTCATGGAACACGCTGCCTTCGGGCGACCGCCTGTGCCAGGTGGTGTTGCACAGTCCGGGTGCGGTGATGCTCGGTGTGCAGTTCGATCGCTGGCGGTTGCCGGATGGCGCTCAGGTGTTCCTGTACAATGCCGATCGGACCTACTTCATCGGCGGGTTCGAAGGGACCAATGCCTCGCCGTTGGGGACCATGGCCACCAGCCTGATCCCAGGCGATCGGGTGGTGATCGAATACCTGGTCCCGGGGGGCGTTCCATTGGGAGTGTTGAGGATTTCGAGCATCACCCATGGCCTGGTGGATGTCCTGCGCTTCGGCGAGGCCGGCCTGCTGCGCGATATCAACCCGGGCTATCAGAGCGCTCCCTGCCACAACAATGTGGTGTGCCCGCAGGCCGCTGCCTGGCAGGACCAGAAGCGGGCCGTGGCCTTGTTCCTGCGCCCGGATGGCAACGGTTGCACCGGAACGCTGATCAACAATACCCAGACCCCTGGCCGGCCATACTTCTACCTCGCCAATCACTGCTATCAGCCCAACGTGGACCAATGGGTGTTCTACTTCAACTACGATTCGCCCACCTGTGTGGGCAGCACCGGCCCCACCACGCAGACGCTGACGGGAGGAGTGCGCCGGTCGGCCTACTACTATGATGATTTCTGCCTGGTGGAACTGTTCGATACGCCACCAGCATCTTATGGGGTCTATTACGCTGGCTGGGACCGCAGCGGCGCCCCACCCTTGAACCAGACGGTGATCCACCACCCGCTGTACGACGTGAAGAAGATCACCTTCGATAATGATCCCGCCACTTCCTATGCCGACGCGGAAGGGATCCAGATGTGGCGCAATTACTGGGACAGCGGGATCGTGGAGGCGGTGTCCAGCGGTTCGCCCTTGTTCGATCAGAACAAGCGCTTCATCGGCCACATGACCGAAGGTGCCCAGACGTGTGCCAATGCGGCGACGGTCTTCACCGGTTGCGCCAAGTTCAGCGAAAGCTGGGATGGTGCGGCAGCTACCAACCGCCTGCGGGATTGGCTGGACCCAGCGAACACCACCGCGCAGTTGGACGGCTATGATCCGAACTTCACCCCGACGGTTGTCCGTGTCAGAGCGAGGTCCTTTCTATCCGGACCATACGATATCGGCACCGGCCGGATGGCCACCACCCTGAACACATTGGGATTGATCCCTTTGCAGGAACCCTACACCGAAGGAGGATCCGCGCAGGTGGGCGGCGGTGGCGAGACCACCACCAGCCAGGTGCTCTCCACCACGGGCCCCAATGCCATCGTGGATTGGGTGCTGCTTGACCTGCGTAATGCGGCCACACCTTCCATCGTCGTCGCCACACGCTGTGCCCTGATCCAGGCCGATGGTGATATCGTGGCGGTCGATGGTATTTCCCCGGTGGGGTTTGCGCTGCCTGCCGGGAATTACCGGGTGGGCCTCCACCACCGCAATCACCTCTCCGTGGTTACGGCACAGTCCATCGCATTGAGCGCCACTGCTGTTTCGGTCGATCTTTCCGATGGTAGCGCTGCACTGGTCGGTGGCAACCTCGCCACTGACCTGCTCGCTGGCAGGCGTGTACAGGTCCCTGGAGATGCCCTACGCGATGGGGTGATCCGCTATGCCGGTGCGTCGAACGACCGTGATGCCTTGCTGAGCCGGATCGGAGGCGGCGTGCCCACGGCCACAGTCGCCGGATACTTCAAGGAGGACATCAATATGGACGGGGTCGTTCGTTACACAGGTGCCGGCAATGACAGGGACATCATCCTGCAGAGCATCGGGGGGAGCGTTCCGACGAATACCCGAGCGGCACAGGTTCCGTGAACGGTGAACGACCGATCAATCAGAGCTGGTGTCCTGAATGATGCGGTTGCGCATCATCCGTAGGTTCAGCATCTCCACCATCACGCTGAAGCCCATCGCGAAGTAGATGTAGTTCTTGTTGATGTGCTCGCCCATGCCCTCGGTCACCAGGGCCATGCCGATCATCACCAGGAAGGCCAGGGCGAGCATCTTCACCGTGGCGTGCTTCTCCACGAAGGTGCTGATGGCCCCAGCGGCGAGCATCATCACACCCACCGCGATCATCACCGCGATGATCATGATCACGATCTCATTGCTCATCCCCACGGCGGTGATCACGCTGTCCAGGCTGAACACCAGGTCGATGAGGATGATCTGCGCGATCACACCGCCCAGGGTACGGATCCTCTTTTTTCCGTTCGACTGACTTTCATCGTGGCCCTGCACCTTGGCGTGGATCTCCACGGTGGCCTTGTACAGCAGGAACAGACCGCCGAACAACAGCACCATGTCGCGGCCGCTGAACGGATGGTCGAACACCGTGACAAAGGGCCTGTCGAGGCTCATCACCCAGCTCAAGGACAGCAGCAGCAGGATCCGCGTGATCATGGCCAGCGCCAGGCCCAGCTGCCGGGCCTTCCGCTGCTCCGCCGGTATCGGCAGGGCATTGCTGATGATGGAGATGAAGATGATGTTGTCGATGCCCAGCACGATCTCCAAGGCGGTGAGCGTGAGCAGGGCGATGAAGCCGTTCAGGGTGAACAGAACGGAGAAGTCGAGGGCGGAGAGGTCGAGCATGGGGATGTTGTTCGGATATCAGGAAGCGATGGCGCTCAATGCCACACCAAGATCGTGGATGAGGTCGGACGGATGCTCCACCCCGACGCTCAGGCGCACCAGGTTGGGGGTGATGCCCAGTTTGGTGCGCTCCTCGGGATCCACGCCCGCATGGGTCATGGATGCGGGGTGCTCGGCGAGTGATTCGGTGCTGCCCAGGCTCACGGCCAGCTTCACCAGCTTCAGGTGGTTCAGGAAGCGGAAGGCCTCGGCCTCGCCGCCCTTCACCGTGAAGGAGAGCATCGCTCCGGCCGTCAGGCACTGGTCGTCGTAGATGGCCTGCTGCGCCGGATCATCGAGCTGGCCGATATAGAACACGCGCTGCACCATCGGGTGGTTCTCCAGGAAGGAGGCGACCTGTTCGGCATTGCGCGCCTGGATGTCCATCCGGGCCTTGAGCGTCTCCAGACTGCGGAGCAGCAGCCAGCCGGTCCACGGGCCGGCCATGCAGCCCAGGAAGGTGCGCATGCCTTTCACCCGGGTGATCAGTTCATGCGAACCCAGGCAGGCACCGGCGATCACGTCACTGTGGCCACCGATGTACTTGGTGGCGCTGTAGAGCACCAGGTCGGCGCCCTGTTTCAGGGGATGCTGCCACAGCGGCCCCATATAGGTGTTGTCGACGGCCACCAGGACCTTGCGGTCGTCCGTGCTGAGCGACCGGGCTAGGTCGGCGCAGGCACGGATGCCGATGAGCGTGTTGGTGGGATTGGCGGGCGTCTCCACGAAGATCATCCGTACCCGGTCGGCCTTGCCACTGGCCTTCACGATCTCACCCAGCCGGTCCTGTTCCCACGGATAGAAGCCCATGACCTCGATGCCGAAACGGGTGAGGGTCTGTTTGATGAAGTGGTCCGTTCCACCGTACAGCGGATTGCTGAAGAGCAGCACATCACCCGGCGAGAGGAACTCCAGCAGGCAGGTGCTGATGGCGCTCATGCCGCTCTCGAACACGGCACCCTCCTCAGCTTCGTCCCACAGACAGAGCCGCTCCTCCAGGATCTGCAGGTCTGGATTGTTCAGGCGGCTGTAGATCAGGCCCAGTTCCTCCTTCTCGCGTTTCTCGCGCAGCCCATAGGCCACTTCGAAGAAGGCCTTGCCCTCCTCGGCGCTCTTGAACACGAAGGTGCTCGTCTGGAAGATGGGGCACTTGATGGCACCTTCGGAAAGCGCGGGCTTGTAGCCGTGGCTCATCATCAGGCTCTCGGGGTGCATCTTGCGGTCGGACATGGCTGTGTGCTGCCGTTCGGCCGACAAAGCTATCGGTTGTGCACCCGGTGCTGACACCGAATGCGGCTTATGGTGCGGTGCGCGCCACCACGATCGCCTCATTGCGGTTCACCGGGTTCAGCCAGTGCACCACACGGTCCACCAGACCCGGTTCTGCGCGTCCGATGACACGCAGGGGACCCATGGCCTGCTCGGCGCGCTGCATCCGTTCGTCCAGGTCCTCGGTGCCGAAGAAGAGCACGGCGTTCGGTCGGCGGTCGGGCGGGAAGGTGGCCAGCGCCTCGGCCAGGTCCGCATCAGCAGAGGTCCAGGGCACCACGGTGGCCTGCCAATGGCCCCAGTAAAAGAGGGGCGGCATGGGCGATTCCCCTTCGGCGGAATCCTCCATCACGATGCCCGCGATGTCGTTCTGTGAGCGCAACAGGTACAGCGCCTCCACACGGCTGCGTTTGCTGTAGCTCAGGCACAGCACCACCAGCAGAACGGTGTTCAGGCCCCAGGTGAATACCCGCGTTCCCCTCCACAGCTGCTGATGCCCTTGCCACCAGTTGCTCCGTGCTCGCCACTGTTCCCAGGTCACGAAGCCCAGCACGAAGAGCAACGGGATAATGGGCAGCAGGAAACGTTCCTGTTTGTTGGGGAAGTAGGAGTGGATGACCAGGAAGAGCAGCACCGGCAGCCACAGCAGCAGGGGCGAGGTGCGTCGGAAGAAGCCGAAGACCACGGCCACGCTGAAGAAGGGTATGAAGATGCCCAACAGCAGCAGCAGGTAGTTGTACC